>CAKQEI010000011.1 GCA_934230115.1 uncultured Prevotella sp.
AGACACTCGTTGAATTTTTGCGTTCAACGCATCGTTCGCCTCCATGAATGCCGCCAAGGTCTTCATGAAAGACAATTTAACGAACTATTGATATAAGGTAGTGTGGCTTTAGGGCATTGTACACCACATGGTGACGATGAATGGCACGGTAAAGTCGGTGACGAAGCCGTGGTAGATGCTGAGGGCTACATAACGCTGACCAACGGTTTGGGTGATGATGGGCAGGGTGGTGTCCATGGTAGTGGCTCCGCCTGCGGAGATGGGGGCGAGTGGTCCGAACCATTTGGCAAGCACCGGGGTGAGCAACAGTGTGATCATCTCGCGCACGATGTTGGCAAGGAGGGCGATTGTGCCAAGTTCGGCTCCACGGTATTCGGTTATGAAGATGCTCGAGAGTGAATAGTAGGCGAAGCCGCTGTCGACGGCGAGGCAGTCGGCGAGGCTGCGATGATGGAGGATGGAGGTGATGTCGCTGTGCATTATTAGAAACGTCACGGTTGCTCCGAGCCAAGAGCCGAGAATGGTGGCTACGGGTAGGAGAGCCAGTCGGGGACTAAGACTCTTAATGTCGCTTTTCATGTCGGGGTTGAGTCCAATGCCTATGCCCACGAAGAGGAGCAGTCCGCATAAAGCTACGAAACTGACATTGCTTTGCATGAGCCATGATGGCATGTTGCCGCTATGTCCGGCAAGCAGTCCGAGAATGAAGAATCCTACTACGATTAAACTTCCTTTCATGTTAGAATGTTGAATGTTGAATTGTTGCGCGTTGCGCAATGTTGAGTGTTCGAATGTTGATTGTTGAGTGTTGAATTGTTGCGCGTTGTGCAATGTTGAGTGTTCGAATGTGGAGTTTGAATTTTTCATTCCTCATTCTACATCGGCTCCGCCGACCATTCAACATTCAACATTTCCTCCACAGTCCCCATGCCAACATGCAGCTGCCCAATGTGGCGAATACCGAGAGGACGAGGGCTTCCACTCCCAGCGTAGGTAGGGCTGAGATTATCTGCTCGTTGCCTCCCACCTCGATGCCGAGCATGAAGAGCAGGAGCCATATAAGCCATGTGGTGAGACGTGACGACCATTTGGCGACAGTTGTGCCAGCTGTTTTGGATTTTATCCTTGTACGGAGGACATAGCCTGCAGTGATGCCAAGGAAAATGAAGAGAATGACGATGAACATTGCTTCAATTATTAATTATTTTTTTACACTTATCCCTTTACAACTTTCTCCTTTTCCTTTCTTTATAAAATCTGCAATGCGATGGCAGCGCAAGCCTCAGCATCGGCGAGTGCATGGTGGTGGTGGTTGAGGGAGAATCCGCAACGTTCGGCGATGATGTCGAGAGTGTGGCGACCTTGAGGCCATACTTTGCGCGACTGGACGAGGGTGCAGAGGAAGGGATAGTCGGGGTAGTCCATCTGATAGCAGCGGAACACGGCTTTAAGGCAACTTTCGTCGAATGCCTTATTGTGGGCTACGAGGGGTAGACCCTGTATCTTTGGCTCAATCTTGCGCCATACATTGGGGAAGATTGGGGCGTTGGCTGTGTCGTTGAGAGTTATGCCATGTACACGTGAGCACCAGTAGGTGTAGTATTCGGGTTCGGGCTTAATCAGTGAGTAGAACTCGTCTACCTTCTTGCCGTCTCTGTAGACAACAATGCCCACTGAGCATACGCTTGTGCGCTCGGCGTTGGCTGTCTCGAAGTCGATGGCTGCAAAATCTTTCATCAGTAATTCTGTTGTTTCTTGATTTGAATAATAGTTTTTTGTTGTCTCCTCCAATTTTGTAGTGCTCAAACAAAAAAGCTGCTCCCAATTAGTATTGAGAACAGCTTCATAATATGTTCAAATATAATTCTATAGCTTGGGAAGATGAGCGGTAAACGGGGCTCGAACCCGCGACCCCCAGCTTGGGAAGCTAGTGCTCTACCAACTGAGCTATTACCGCGAAGGGTTATTGATAAGTTGGCAATTAAAAGAGTGTGGAGCCGATACCCGGACTCGAACCGGGGACCCACGCATTACGAATGCGTTGCTCTACCAACTGAGCCATATCGGCTTAAAAGTCCACTTCTTTTTCAAATGCGTTTGCAAAGTTAAAGAATTTCTTTTAATATGCCAAATCTTTCATGCGGTTTTTGCTTTTAGCAGGCAAGTTTTTAGAACTTGTAGTCAATTGTCATGAGCACCTGGTTGCGCTTGTTGCTCACCTTGGTTGAGCCACACACGTTGTCGTAGGCAGGCACACGCTCGGTGGTAGTGGGCTGGTCGACATAGCTCATGAAGGGATAGAAGTCGCCGTTGGTCTGACTGTACTGGTAGGCGAGGTCGATAGTCCAGTTTTTGGCTGCATATCCGAAACCTGCTGTCAGTCGATGGGTGTCCTTCCAGTTGGTGTAGTCGGTTGTTGAGCTGTAGTAGGTACCGTAGGAACTGATTGTGCCGTCCTTGTAGCCCTGCTTGTCGTACATGGCAGAGAGATAGTTGTAGCCGAGACGCACTGCAAAATTCTTCTCAGGCTTGAACTCAAGACCGAGCTTAAGCGTGTGTACGCTTTTAAGCGACTGCTTGATGTTTTGCTTCATAGCCTTGTCGCTGTAGCTACTCTCATAGTAGTTGCCCCAATAGTCGTAGTCGCCGCCGTCGTTTACGCGGATATCACAGGTGCTGTAGTCGGCATACTCGTAGGTGGCGCCGAGTGCGAGATAATTGCTCACGGTGTGGCCAAGGCTAAGTCCGAATCGCCATGGGGTGTAGAACTTGAAATCGTAGCTTTCGCTTACGTCACCTTTGTCGTGCGAGCCATAGGCTTTGTTGAGACCAGAGTTGTCGATGGTGGTGTAGTTTCGTGTGTTGAGGTCATACCATGTGGGAGTGTTTATATAGAGGCCGATGCGGAATGGCGAGTCCTCAACGGGACGGAAGATTACGCCGCCTTTGATGTCGAAGCCTGTGCCGGTGATTCGGCGTTCGTCGGTGAGCTGTACGTTGCCGATAGAGTTGCTACCGTCGACAAGGTTCTCGTTGTATGCAGAGAAGCCGTTGTAGTGAACGTCGTAGAGTCCGAAGGTGAGACCCCAGTAGAAGCGGTCGTTGGAGTTGCCGCTTACGTTGAAGTTATACTCGCCTATATATCCCGATGTGGCGCGTCCAAACTGGTAGTCGGTGGCGTTGTAGAACACGGGCGAGCCGTCGGCTTTATTTACAATCACGCCGTTGTTGAGCTGAGCATTGCCGCTATTGAAGAGGGCGTTGCTGTAGAGATAGTCCACCTGGTTGCAAGTGGCACTGTTGCTCACAAGCGATCCGTTCTTCTCGTTGAGCAGATATACGCCGTTGAGATTCTTCATGGCAGAGAGCTTGTTCTGCGATGCACCGTTGAGACGGTCGGCGGCCGTGAGAATCTGGTCGAAGTTCTTGCTCTTGGTGTAGCTGAATCCGAAGTTGAGGAAAGAGCTGCGACTGGTGCGCATGGCGTAGACGAATCCAGCCTGGTCGAAACTCATATTTGTTTTGTTGGCACCGCCGAATGACTCAGCATCCGACTGGGTGTTGAATCCGAAGGAGCCGTTGACCACGCTGCGGCGGAACATGCCGATGCCAGCAGGGTTGGTTCCGATGGTTGAGATGTCGGCTCCGAGAGCCTCCATGGCTCCACCCATGCCCACATAGCGAGCCGTGCCGTTGAGGTCCTTCTGGGCGAGTGGTGCGTTGTCGTAGGTCTCCTGGGCTGATACCGCAGTGCTGAGCATAGCGGCAGAAATTATGGATAGTATCTTTTTCATACGTTCGTTGTTTTTAGGATTGATGAAATGATGTCTGCGGGGTGCGGGTAGTTATCTGCGTGAGCCGAAACCGCCTCCACGGCTTCCGCCTCCGAAAGAGCCGCCACCGCCACGGCTTCCGCCTCCGAATGAGCCACCACCGCCACCAAATGAGCCACGGTTGCTGCCAAATCCGCTGCCACCGCCGAAGGTGCCACGGTTGGTGCCGAAGGTGTTGTTATCGGTTTGGCGGTTGGATTGCTGATAGCGGTTGTCCTGCTGGTTGTTGTTGCGGTTGCTGCGGTTGCCGAATGCGCTGCTGCTGTTGTCGCTGTCGTTGTTGTTCCAGCGCGAGTTGCTGCTACGGTAGCCGAAGCTTCTGCGGCTGCTATTGCCGTTGCCATCAAACGAGCCGCGATGTCCGTAGAATCGTCCGCTGCCGTTGGCATGGTTGCGTGTGCCCGAAGGACCGCTATAGGCATAATGGCCTGGACAGTACCATCCACCCCATCCATAGTAGGGCCAACCCCATCCGTAGTAGCCGCCCCATCCGTAATACCAGGGAGAGCCATACCATCCGCTATAGTAATATGGCGAGTACCATGGGTCGTAATACCATGGGTCGTACCAGCTATAGTAGCCGTGCCAATATGGCGAGCGCCAGTAGGAGCCGTAGAATGTCGGGTCGTAATAACCATAGAATCCGTCGAATCGACCCATGCGGCGAGAGTATGCAAAGTCGCTGTCTTCATCGTCGTAGTAGCGTTCAGAGCCGGGATAGATGGTTATAGTGGAGTCGAGGTCGGCTGTGCCGTAAGTGCCGTCGCCCTCGCGAAACTCGATGATGTCGTTGCCGAGCGAGTCGGTGCCAATCTTCTGGTAGTAGCTCTTGAGTTTGCCGCGGCGGTTGTATTCGTCAACATTACGGTTGCTTCCGCAGTAGTAGGTAGGACGCTCGCGTGTTTCGCGGTCGAACCGTGCAGGCGCTTCCGTCTTCGATCCCCTCTTCGGTGTGAAGTAGAGGTCGTCGTCCTGAGCTGCCATTGTGAGTGGCATTGCGCCTATGAGGACTGAGAGAAGTAATCCATTCTTCATTTTCTATTTATTTTTTTTGTTTTTTATTTTTGTAAAAATTTCATTGCCAAATTGTCATCTGTTTTTGACATATATGTATTGTTGCATCTTTCCTCCTTTCGAGTGGTGGTATCATTCCTTGTTTTGAGGGTGGTATCATTCCTCTTTTTACTAATATAATGCTTGTTCTGCAATTTTATTGCATTGCTTGTATCAATATCTATTTTCCTATATGCAAAATTAATGCTAATATGACTGCAAAATTAGGGAAAAACCCTAAAAGGCGGTAGGTTTTCCCCTAATTTTTTGCTAATTTTGCGGAGTATAACCATTAAAAAGCAAAAAGAATGAAATATTACGTTGCTAATTTCAATATAGAATGTGCGGAAGAGCTGCTTCAGCCAGCCCGTGAGTTGCTGTCGGCAGCTGCCTGCGAGGCAGGTTTCGAGGCTTTCGAGGACACCAAGGATGGCATCGCTGGATATGTGCAGCGCCCGCTCTACGACAAGGAAGCCCTTGACGCCGCCATCGCCGACTATATGCCCGAGGGTGCCAGCGTGAGCTACAGGCTTGAGGATGTGGCCGATCAGGATTGGAACCAAGGTTGGGAGGATGAGGGCTTTGAGCCTATTGGAGTGACAGACCACCTTATTATATATGATGCCAAGCATACCGACCGCTCGATGTTTGCCGGCGAGGATGGCGTTATGCGCATATTCATTGAGGCACGCAACGCCTTTGGCACAGGTACCCATCAGACTACGCGAATGATTTTGCGCCGACTCCTTGGTATGGACATGAATGGCAAGAAGGTGCTCGATTGCGGTTGTGGCACAGGCATTCTTGGCATCGTGGCCTCGCGTCTTGGGGCAGGCAGGGTTGTGGGCTATGACATTGATGAGTGGAGCTCGGAGAATGCCAAGCACAATGCCGCACTTAACGGGGTCGGAAATCTTGATGTGATGTTGGGTGATGCGTCGGTGCTCGATTGCGTAGATGAGGAGTTTGACGTAGTGATTGCAAATATCAATCGCAATATCCTGATAAACGATATGACGGCTTTCCGTAGCCATTTGAAGACGGACGGACGATTGATTCTCAGCGGTTTTTATGAGTCTGATGTACCTATGCTAGAGGAAAAGGCAATAGAAAACGGTATGGCTCTGATGGATGTTGTGAGCGACGAGGAGTGGGCTTGCGCCATGTTTGAGTGCAAAAAACTACTGTAACTTCAGAACTTGAGAATTATCAATTGTATAATCAAGAAATTCAAGTTTCGCAAGTGTGGATTTTAAAGGATTTCTTTGATTTCCACACTGCGTTCTATAAAGAAACAAATGATGAGGATGAATGTTAGGATTTGTGTTGTGGTGATGGCTTTGTCGTTGTCGGCACAAAGCTTTGGTCAGACAGCTTCTTGCGCGCAGACTTCTACTGATATCAATTCTGTCTACAAGCGTTATCATGGTGACGGCATAGATAATGTGCTGGAATATATGCCTACGGTTGCTGTGTTCGGACTGAAGGCTTTGGGAGTGGAGTCGGAGAGTTCATGGAAGAAGCGACTGACGGTGTCGGTTGCTTCGTTTGCCATAAATGCCGGAGTGACTTATGCTCTGAAGCATACAATACATGCGAAACGCCCTGACGGGACAGACAACCGCTCGTTTCCGTCGGGACATACATCAATAGCTTTCTGTGGAGCCACCACGCTTATGCATGAATATTATAAGGTGTCGCCATGGATAGGAGTGGCAGGATATGCCGTGGCAACAACGGTGGCTGTAGACCGTGTGCGGCGCAACAGGCACAGGTGGGGCGACGTGGTGGCTGGTGCGGCTATAGGTTGCGCTTCAGCCGAATTAGGATACTTGATAGGTAACCTTGTCATTGGCAAAAACAAGAAAGGCGTGGATGGAAAGGACAAGAAAAATGATGACCTCAGCCTTGCAGTGTCGCCAATGGGAGCTAGTATAATTATTAGTTATTAATTGTGTGTTGATTATAATTAATAACTAATAATTACCAATTAATAATTTACCAAACTCCCTCTTGATTGCCTATTGTCAGCTTCTTCATGTCGTAGTACGACCCATTGTATATGTTGAAGTCGACAAAACCTTTTATGCCAGGCAAGCGTCCAACGTCAGTGTGCTGCCAAAATTTCCATGGACCCTTATATTCCACCTTGTCGACATAGTAGTGGGCTATCCAGTAGGGATAGTCGTCGAATACAGGGGCGTTGAGATATTTTTCCTTAAATTTATAATATGTATAGATGATGGGCTTTACGTGGTATTTGTCCTCAACGATGTGAAGCCATGTGAGCACGTCGCGCTGAAAGTCCTCTATAGACTTGTCGGCTGGTTTATGTTCAACGTCAAGCACAGGGGGCAGGTCGCCGTCTTCCAACTGCACAGTGTTTAGAAAATGATAGGCTTGGGAGCGTGCCGATGACAAGTTGCTCCAGAAATGGTAGGCACCACGTATATAGCCATACTCGCGGGCTTGAAGAAAATTTTCGATAAACTTGCTGTCAACGCGTGTTGAGCCTTCGGTCGACTTAATCATAACAAACCTCAATGGGTAGCCCTCAATCATGCCACCACGTAGTTTGTCCCAGTCGATATCGCCCTGGTAGTGGGAGATGTCGATGCCGTGTATCTCGTATCCGGCAGGATAGTTGGCATCGCCATAAAGGGCACGCCATCTGAACCCCGTGGGACTCACGAAGAACGAGTAGAACAACCATACATACAGGCACATGACAGCAATGCCGCCTGTCCACCATGCAGCGTGAGGGTTGCGGGCGAGTAGGTCGGAGAGAGCAGATCGTTTCTTCTTTGTTCTGCGTTTTCTGTTATTGCGCCTTTTAGAGCGGTTGGACTCATTCATAGTGAAGGAAAATTAATGTAATGCTTAACGAAAAAAGAGCAGAATGACCAATGCCATCCTGCTCTATGTTGTTGTATGTAACTCAGCTTGAGGCTGACTTTGCGTGGCAATGATTACTTGCCCTGCTCAAGCTTAAGAGTCTTAGTAGGCTGGTCGCAAACCTCTGTCGGACCCCAGTACTGTACAGGACCTGGGTATACGTAGCAGTCGTTCTTAGCCCACTCCTCGCGGTGAGCAGCGAAGAACTTGAACGGAGCACCGTCAAGCTCAACGAGAGCCTTGCGGATAACAGGCTTGTTGGCACCGTTACGACGCTCGATGTTCATCATCATTGTGATAGGCACACCACCTGCAATCCACTCAGCGGCAGGAGCAGTTGTGTTCTTGATTACTGACATGTAGCCAGTCTTGCCGTTGGCGATGAGGCGTGAAGCGTTGTAGCCGAGTGAGTAGCAGTAGTCAGCGTCGTAGTTAGACGGAGCAGCGCAACGGCCCTCATAGCCGAAGAAGTGGTGCTGTGCTGAGAAGTTGCCATTGTACTTGCCCTCTTCCTTCCAAGCCTCGAGCTTCTTCTCAACCATACGTGAGAGGAGCTTCTCTGTCTCAATGAGCGAAACCTGAACGTTTCCGTGCGGGTCGCGGTCGAGGCAGAGCTGACGTGCAACGTCCTCAGGAAGCGACTCGAGGATAGCAAGGTTGTCCTTAGCGATAGAGCTCTTGACGAAATCAATCTGCTCCTCTGCGTTGGCAAATTCACGTGACTCGCCAGTAGCAGGATCGGTAAGAACCTCGTTGAGCTCAGCGATGAGCTTCTTGATAGCAGGAATGAACTCGATAAGACCCTCAGGAATGAGCACGGTACCGAAGTTGTTGCCATCGGCAGCACGATCGGCTACTACCTTAGCGATATATGTTACAACATCGTCAAGCGACATCTCCTTAGCCTCAACCTCCTCTGAAACGAGGCAAACGTTAGGCTGTGTCTGAAGAGCGCACTCAAGAGCGATGTGAGAAGCCGAACGGCCCATGAGCTTGATGAAGTGCCAGTACTTGCGGGCTGAGTTGCAGTCGCGCTGGATGTTACCGATAAGTTCAGAGTATGTCTTGCAAGCTGTGTCGAAACCGAATGAAGTCTCGATCTGCTCGTTCTTCAAGTCGCCGTCGATAGTCTTCGGGCAGCCGATAACCTGAACGCCGTACTTCTTTGCAGCATAGTACTCGGCGAGCACGCAAGCGTTAGTGTTAGAGTCGTCGCCACCGATGATGACGAGAGCCTTGATGCCGAGCTCGCGGAGAATCTCGATACCCTTCTCAAACTGCTCTTCCTTCTCAAGCTTGGTACGGCCAGAGCCGATGATGTCGAAACCGCCAGTGTTGCGATACTGGTCCATAATCTCAGAAGTGATCTCCATATAGTTGTGGTCGACCAAACCGCCAGGACCGAGGATGAAGCCGTAGAGCTTGTTCTCAGGGTTCAAAGCCTTAACGCCATCGAAGAGACCAGAGATTACGTTGTGACCGCCAGGAGCCTGACCGCCAGAGAGAATAACGCCTACGTTGAAAGCGGGTAGTTCTTTCTTCTCGCCAGCCTCGAAAGTGATAACAGGCATTCCGTATGTGTTGGGGAACAAAGCCTTGATTTCTTCCTGGTTACCTACTGACTGTGTTGCCTCGCCTTCAACGGCCTTCACTGGACCCTGGAGGGCCTTAGGCAATTTGGGCTGATAAGCAGCTCTTGCAATCTGCAATGCACTAATTTCCATATGATTTTAAATATTAAATATGTGTGATTGAAATATAAGATCTTCATTACGCTTCTTCAGCGCACTTCTTTTGCACCTGCAAAAATACTGCTTTTTCACGACATGGTGAAAAAAAAAAGCGGAAAACATTGCTTTATGACATTTTTTATTGATATTGCTTGCCACATAACGTTTTTTTTTCTATCTTTGGCATGTTAATTTAATTGTTTAATCAGATTATATTTTCAATTATGGCTAACAAACGAAGCTTAAAACGCAATATTAATTACGTTTGCAGTGAACTCTTCTCTGAAGTAGTGGCAATATCTTATACGACAGATGCCGGTGAGGATAACATCAAGGCGTTACTCACGTCGATACTTGTAATCCACGACGACTATGTGCGCAGAGTATCGCATCTGGAACCGGGACTCGCTCCAAAAGTTTTCTACAAGAATCTCATAACCAGTTTCAATAAGCAAGCTTCTGAAATTGTCGACCAGATAACAAACCTTGGATAAGATGACTTTCATACAACGCATTTGCAAATCGATTCTTTATAAACACATGGGGTGGACCACTCGTATAGAAGTGGACCACCCCACTAAGTATATACTCTGCCTTGCCCCGCACACGAGCAATTGGGACTTCATCATCGGCCTGCTCTTCTCGCGTGCTGAGGGAATGCACATCAACTTCCTTATGAAGAAGGAGTGGTTCTTCTGGCCGCTTGGCATATGGTTCAGGCATCTTGGCGGAATACCCGTCAACCGCGGAAAGCACACAAGCATGACCGACGCCATGGCAGAGGCTGCGCGCAAGGCTCCCGACTTCCGCCTGTGTGTGACACCCGAGGGCACTCGCTCGCTGAATCCGAACTGGAAGAAGGGTTTCTACTTCATAGCCCTCAAGGCGGGTATTCCAATATTGCTCTACGGACTCGACTTTGAGCGCAAGCTCATAGAGTGCAAGCATGTGCTCACGCCGACGGGCGACGTTGATGCAGACATGAAGATTATAAAAACGTATTTCAAGGATTTTAAGGGCAAAAAGCCAGAGCTTTTCTCTGTAGGAGAATTATGAAAATGAACAATCGAGTACTTTCATTCATAATATGTGCCGCATCGTTTGTGACGGCTACTGCGTTGGCCAATGCTCCTAAGAAGCTGCCAAAAGAAAAAATAAGTGCTCTGCTCAAGAATTATGTGCTGCAGAACAAGGCGAAGAATGTAGACTATCCGTCGCAGCCATACGTTGAATCGTTCAGATTGGACGACGCCCGCCGACAGCTCACGCTTGTTGTAAGCTCGTCGTTCGCAACACAGAATTTTACGGAGAAGTCTGTGAGATACTATTACAAGCGACTTGCCAAGACACTGCCCAAACCCTACAACCGCTACGACCTGCGTATTGAGACAGTGGGTCTGCCCATAGAGATGCTTGTGGCAGGAACCAAGCTTGAAACAGCCGATGCCAAGGCTTTCTGGGGACGCATAGAATATGAGGGGCAACCGTGGGTGACGAATGTGTCGAAACCGTTTTTCGTGTCGCATGGACTCTTCGACCGCCACATCTCCCTTTGGGCGTCGCATGGCAGATATTACGATAAGAAGAAAGAACGATGGAAATGGCAACGCCCCAACCTGTTTGGCACTACCGAGGACTTATTCACGCAGACCATCGTTGTGCCTTATCTCATTCCGATGCTTGAGAATGCGGGAGCAGTGGTCTATACACCACGTGAGCGCGACTGGCAGAGATACGAGGTTGTTGTGGACAACGACAATGGCAAGGGATATGTAGAGGACAACGGCAAGGAACGGTGGACTGCCACCAACGAAAGTGGCTTTGCTTGTCATGTTGGTACTTACAGCGATGGCGAGAATCCATTCTGCGACGGTACGGCAAGACAGGTGAAGGCCATTCGTAAAGGCTCAGAGTCGTGGGCTTCTTATCAACCTGACTTTCCGCAGGCCGGCAAGTATGCTGTATACGTGAGCTACCAGACGGTGGAGAAGAGTGTGGCAGATGCCAAATACATCGTGTTCCACAAAGGTGAGCGCACGGAGTTCTGTGTAAACCAAAAGATGGGTGGCGGCACATGGGTGTATCTTGGCACTTTCGACTTCGACAAGGGTGACAGCGAGCTCAACCGTGTGGTGCTGACCAACATTTCGGAGGAGCGGGGTGTGGTGACAACCGATGCTGTGCGCTTCGGAGGAGGCATGGGCAACATTCAGAGGGCTGGCACTACGAGCGGACTGCCGCGCTGTCTTGAAGGCGCACGCTATTCAGCACAATGGGCAGGCGCACCGTATGCTGTGTATGGTGGGCGCGGAGGTACGGACGACTATTCTGACGACATAAACACCCGTTCCAACATGACCAACTGGCTTGCGGGAGGATCTGTGTACGTACCGACGATGGATGGCAAGAAAGTGCCTATAGAACTGTCGCTTGCCGTGCATAGTGATGCAGGATATAGTGCTGTAGCCGACTCCATAATTGGATCGCTTGCAATATGCACAACAAAATTCAATGACGGGCGACTGAACAGCGGCATCTCGCGTATGGCCTCGCATGATTTAGCTGAAACTCTGCTTTCGGGCATTCAGCGCGACATTTCCGCAAAATACGGCAAGTGGACGCGCCGATATCTGTGGGACCGCAATTACAGCGAGACCCGAAAGCCTGAGGTGCCGTCGGCTATTGTCGAGACAATGTCGCACCAAAGCTTCGCTGATATGCGACGTGGACTGGATCCTAATTTCCGCTTCACCCTTGCACGCTCGCTGTATAAATCGATATTGCGCTATGTTAATGGCGGACATCAAAGACCATGTGTGGTGCAGCCATTGCCAGTAAGCAATTTCTGTATAGAGCATATAGGTGGAAACCAACTGCGCCTGTCGTGGCTACCCGTTAAGGACGATATGGAACCAACAGCCATGCCAACAGCATATAATATATATGTGGCGGAGAATGGCAAGGGATTTGACAACGGACGTATGGTGTCGGGCACATCTTTGCTGTTTGAGGCAAAGCGAGGTGTGGTCTATAAGTTCCGTGTGGCAGCTGTCAACCGTGGTGGCGAGAGTTTCCCGTCAGAGACGCTTGCTGCGTATCTGTCAGAAGGACAACATGCCAAGGATGTGCTTGTGGTCGACGGATTCAAGCGACTGTCGGGGCCTTCTGTAGTAGACGACGATTCACGGCAGGGGTTCGACCTCGACGACGACATAGGAGTGTCGCTCGGACTCACGGCAGGTTGGAACGGCCGACAGCAATGTTTCGATAAGACTCGTGCCGGAAGCGAGGGGCCAGGCGCATTGGGATATTGTGGCGACGAGCTTGCTGGCAAGTTTATTATGGGCAATCAGCAGAACGCATCGGTGTGTCATGTTGAAAACATAGCCCTTGCAGGCAATTACAATGTGGTGAGCTGCTCGCTGGAGTCGCTTGAGAACGATTTCGTGAAGCCCTCGCATTATGGCGTGATAGACATTGCTTTCGGTCTGCAGAAAAATGATGGCCACTCGTTAGTGTATTACAAGACATTCTCGTCGTTGCTGCAAAGTCAGCTTAAGGCCTTCATCCGAGGCGGTGGCCGACTGTTGGTGAGTGGCGCATATGTTGGTAGCGACATGCAACAGCCGGCTGAGCGTGAATTCATGTCTGACGTGCTTAAGTCGGGATTCACTGGTGTGAACTGTTCGCAACCCGACAATCTTGTGAATGGACTTGGCATTTCGTTCGACATAATCCGTCAGCCCAATAACATGCATTATGCTGCCACATCAGTGGACATGTTGCGCCCATCGTCGCCTTTGTCGTTCTGTGCAATGCAGTATGCCGATGGCACTGATGCCGCTGTGGCCTATGATGGCACCGACTATAAGAGTTTCACAATGGGATTCCCGTTTGAATGTATAAACAGCCTGAAGGCACGTCAGCAGGTTATGAAGGCAGTTATGACATTCCTTGTGAAATAAATGAAAAGAATAAACCAATAACAATAATAATAAAAAAAACCAAATGATTATGTACAAAATTCAAGCTAATGCCTCAGGCACAAGAAGTATAGAAGTAAGCGACAAGCATCTTGAGACACTTGCCAAGTATTCACTCCTCAACGCTCTTGTCGACAGCAATGGTATTGTCGACGAGCCGGTGCTCGACAAACTGAAACTCAATGTGCGCTCGCTCTTAGAGTCGTCGGGAATAAGCGACAAGGATTTGCTCGATTTATGTCTCGACGTTATATACAATAATAATATGAAGGCTCTCGGATTGGCCAATCTCGTTGCCCTTTACAAGGAATGGGAGAGTAAGCCGAAGGAAGAGTCAGAAGAGTAGGAGTTGTGGCGTGAACGTCGGCAGGACCGGAATACTACAACTTGAAGTATTAATAAAAAAGAAAAAAAACATTAGACAATGAAAGAATACAGGCTCACCAACTGGCTGCCTACTACTAAGAAAGAAATGGAACTCAGAGGATGGGATTCGGTAGACGTAATCCTGTTCTCTGCAGACGCATACGTTGACCATCCGTCGTTTGGAGCCGCTGTCATAGGGCGTACGCTTGAGGCAGCCGGCTACCGTGTGGCTATAGTGCCACAACCCGACTGGCATGGCGACTATCGCGACTTCAAGAAATTGGGACGTCCTAATCTCTTTTTCGGAATTGCACCAGGATGTATGGACTCTATGGTCAACAAGTATACAGCCGGCAAGCGCTTGCGTTCGGAGGATGCTTACAGTCCTGACGGCCGACACGACTGCCGCCCGGAATATCCTACCATTGTCTATACAAAAATCTTGAAACAAATATTTCCTGATGTGCCCGTAGTTCTTGGCGGAATAGAGGCCTCGCTTCGACGACTTACCCACTACGATTACTGGAAGGACGGACTTCAGAAATGTATACTCTGCGACTCGGGAGCCGACATGATAATCTATGGAATGGGCGAGAAGCCTATCATCGAACTTTGCCGACAGTTCAGTGAAGGCAAGAAGGTGGATGAAATCAAGGACATTCCACAGACTGTGTATCTTTGTCGAGAGGCTGAGATTTTAGGTGGAATAACAGCCGACGACATTGTGCTGCACAGTCATGAGGAGTGTCTGCGCAACAAAAAGGCTGAGGCTGAGAATTTCCGCCATATAGAGGAGGAGTCGAACAGAATGCAGGCACAACGCCTGCTTCAAGCAGTCGACGGCAAGTATGTAGTGGTGAATCCGATGTATCCGCCTATGACATCAGAAGAGCTTGACCGTTCGTTTGATTTGCCATACACGCGTTTGCCTCATCCAAAGTATAAGGGAAAGCGTATTCCTGCCTACGACATGATAAAGTTTTCGGTGAATCTGCACCGTGGCTGCTTCGGCGGATGTGCGTTTTGCACCATCAGTGCTCATCAGGGCAAATTTATTGCCTGTCGTTCGAAGGAGAGTGTGCTTCGCGAAGTGAAGAAGGTAATGGAAATGCCCGACTTTAAGGGGTATCTGTCCGACCTCGGCGGGCCGTCGGCCAACATGTATGGTATGCACGGCAAGAATCCTAAGGCCTGCGCCGTGTGCAAGCGTCCGTCGTGCATAAATCCGCAGGTATGTCCAAATCTTATAACCGACCATTCTCCATTGCTCGAAATATATCATGCGGTAGACGCGCTGCCGGGCATTAAGAAGAGCTTCATTGGTAGTGGTGTGCGCTACGATTTGCTCTTGCACAAGAGCAAGGATGAGAAGTCGAATGCTGCCGCTCGACAATACACTCGCGAACTTATATGCAAGCATGTTAGCGGACGCCTGAAGGTAGCTCCTGAGCACACTTCTGATGCTGTGCTTAAACTCATGCGCAAGCCATCGTTCACACTGTTTGAGGAATTCAAGCGCATCTTCGACAAGATAAACAAGGAGGAAAACCTCCGCCAGCAGATTATTCCTTACTTTATAAGTTCTCATCCTGGATGTCGTGAGGAGGATATGGCTGAGCTTGCGGTTATCACCAAGCAGCTCGACTTCCATCTTGAGCAAGTGCAGGATTTTACGCCTACACCTATGACTGTGAGTACAGAAACATGGTATACGGGTTATGATCCTTATACGCTTGAACCAGTGTATTCAGCCAAAACCCCACGCGAGAAACTTGCACAACGACAATTCTTCTTCTGGTATAAGCCTGATGAACGAAGGAATATTGAGAATGAGTTGCGACGTATAGGTCGTTCCGATCTTATTTCAAAACTCTATGCAGGAGTGCCAATGCCCAATAAGGGTGGACGTAACTTTGGCAATAACCGTCGTCCTGAGTTTGAGCGTAAACAGTGGGAACGAGATGATTCGCCACGTGAGCGAAACCGCCGTGGGCAGGAGAGTCCTAATGGAGGTGGAGCTTATGGAAGGTCTGATGTAAGTAGGGCTTATGGAAAGTCTGATGGAAGTAGGGCTTATGGAAAGCCTAATAGAAATGGATTTTATGGGAAGCCTAATGGAGGCAAGGTGAATGAAAAGTCGAATAGTGGTAGAAATAATGGTTATGGCAAAGGCCATAGCAAGAAAAAGTGAAGTTCATTTGATATTTGAATAAATATCTTTATAGTAGGAGGTTATGGTTTCATAGCCATAGCCTCCTGCAGATAAATAAATGTTTGTAGAGTCTTGTCACAATTCTCTACTTTTTAGAATTCTTTTGTGTTCAAATTTCTTAGAATTCGAATTTCTCAAGTTTCAAGCCGTTCTTTGTCAGAGCTTCAATCTCTGGTACAAGTCGTGTGAAATGAGCCGAGGCCATGTGGGCTTTCAAAACTTCCTCGTCTTTCCATGTCTCGCAGAACATCATTACTAATGGGCGTGTAGAGCTAAGGAACAAATCGTAGGATATGTTGCCATCGTCTTTGCGCGACTCATTCACCAATTCAGTGCCAAGTTTCTTTACCGTCTCAACACTTGCATTGTCTTTCACTTCAAAAAAAGCATTTAATCTAATCATTGCACTGTTGTTTTAATGGTTATATTGTTTTGTTAATGGTTATATTGTTTTTGATGGTGCTAAGTTATATATTTTTATTGATACGACAATGGTTTTTTTGATAAAAATGTATTCACTATATATAAAAATTGTGGGCAGCCAATCGACCGCCCACAACCAACACAAAAACTAAACTAGACTTAACTAAGCTAATTCGAGACTCTCACGAGCCCCTAATTATCACTTGCAAAGTTAGTGATTATTTTTGAAAAATCAATAGTATCAATTAAAAAATATGACAACTAACAAAGAAAAATATCACAACTAACGTTAAAAACGTAATTTTGTACAATTGTTTAGTATAATATTGTCCAATATAGTCATTGCAGCCATTGCTTCTACCACAGGAACCGCACGAGGCAACACGCAGGGGTCGTGTCTGCCATGTACGCAGAGAGATGTTTTGTTGCCGTTTTTGTCAACAGTAGGTTGTTCTTGAAGTATTGTGGCAACGGGTTTGAAGGCGACGCGGAAGTATATGTCTTCGCCATTGCTGATGCCTCCTTGTATGCCTCCGCTATGATTGGTGAGTGTGCTTACCTTGTTGTTGTTCGATGTGAATATGTCGTTTTGTTGACTTCCGCGTGATGTAACGCATCCGAACCCTTCGCCATATTCAAATCCTTTGGCTGCATTAATGCCAAGCATTGCCGCTCCGAGCATGGCTTGCAGTTTTCCGAATTCGGGCTCGCCAATTCCCACCGGACATCCTTTCACCACACATGTGATGATGCCACCTATAGTATCGCCCTCCGCCTTAACTTCTGTGATGAGCTGTTCCATCTCTTGTGCCTTGTCTGGGTCGGGACAACGCACAGGGTTTCGCTCGATTTCGTTGAAGTCGAGTGTCGAGTAGTTGTGGCTTACGGCTATGTCTCCCACTTGTGAGGTATAAGCAGTTATGTTTATGCCCATTTGTCTCAGAGCGAGTTTGGCGAGTGCTCCACCCACGCAGCGGCTTATGGTGATGCGTGCCGACGAGCGGCCTCCACCACGATGGTCGCGTATGCCATATTTATTATAATATGTGTAATCGGCATGCGATGGTCTGAACACATCGCGCATGTTTTCGTAGTCGTTGGAGTGCTGGTTGGTGTTGCGCACAATAAATCCTATTGGGCATCCCGTTGATTTGCCTTCAAACACTCCGCTGAGCAATTCCACCTGGTCGGCTTCATTGCGTGATGTTGTTATTTTGCTTTGTCCTGGTCGGCGTCGGTTAAGTTCGCTTTGTATGAACTCCATGTCGATGTCGATGCCTGCAGGCATACCGTCAACCACTCCGCCAATAGCAGGCCCATGACTTTCGCCGAATGTTGTAAGTGTAAAAATATTTCCGAATGTGTTGCGCATAATATCAGACGTTTTGAAATGAAAAAAAAGGACTAAGAGAACCAGCAAATATTTATTTAACTGAAAATTGAGAATTGATAATAGGCATTTTTTATAGTTGCCATTTGTCAATTCTCAATTTACTTGTTAGAGTGCTAAGTATGATACTTCAATTCCTGGTCTGTCAATCCCTTTTATTATGGTTTGAAAAAAATAATGTTGTAAGGCATTTTAGTGGCAGTGTCCGCAGCAACCGCCATCTTTGTGGCCCTCGCCCTCATGGTGTCCGCATCCGCCCTCGTGGTGTCCGCATCCGCCTTCGCATCCGCCGCAGTCGCCACTGCATCCGCCACCGTTAAGATGGTTGAGCATAGTCTGCAATTCCTCTTTTGTAGCCTCGCGGTTTTCGATGATGTAGCCCTTGAAGTTGAGCTTGTTGCCAGCGAGCGGATGGTTGAGGTCAACCTTCACCTTGTCGCTTCCTATTTCAAGAACAGTAGCGATGAAGAAGTTGCCGTCCTCATTCTTCAATGGAATCTGTGCGCCTTTGAAGATGTTCTTGCTGTCGAAGTGTCCGTCAACAACAAACATTTCCTTGTTGAGGTCGATAACGCGCTTCGGCTCATATTCGCCGAAAGCCTTGTCCTTGTCGAGTTCAAAGTCGAATTTTGCGCCACGCTCAAGGTTCTCGAGCTGCTCCTCAAGAGCGTCGAGAGCGGCACCGAAGCCTGTGATAAACACGAACGGCTGATCCTGAGAGGTTTCTTCTACGAGTTTGCGCTCTCCGTTGTCGTTGATGGTGAAGAGCTGATAGTGAGCTGCGATGAGCTTGTTTGTCTTATTTTCCATTTCTATTTTTGTTTGTTACTTTTCTAATTTTCAATGAATTATTGCAAAGGTACAATTTTTTTTTTGATAACTGCCTTATGTTTGTTTTTTTGTGCTAACTTAGCAGTCGAAAAACTATATATGCGTATGTTGAACAGACTGTCTTTACTTGCGGTTGCCTTGTTTTTTGGGGGCATTAGCTTTATGAAATTGTCGGCACAAACTATGACCGACAGTAAGATAACATGCAAACTCTCCACGTCGCTTAGGCGGCTTGCTGAGGGGCATGAAGTTGGAATTGTGTCTTCTGCAAAAAAGAATTCAAAAGCCAATCCTCAAAGAGTATGTGCCTTGGTGCGCACTAAAGATGCTGAAGGTCAGCCGCTTAATGCCAACGGCTGTAGGATGATAGCCCAGATAGGCGATATCTTCATTGCCGAAATTCCCGTCACTCGTCTTGCTTCTCTTGCCCAAGACTCGCGTGTGTGCCGTATAGAGGCTGAGCGTGGCAATGCCTTGCAGCTCGACTCAATGTCGTTCTACACCAATTCCACGGGCATTCACGAAGCCATGCAATTGCCGCAAGCCTACACGGGCAATGGAGTGGTGGTAGGATTGATGGATGTGGGTTTCGACCTCACTCATCCCACATTCCGCAGCAACGACGGTTCCTCGTTGCGCATAAAGCGGTTTTGGGACCAGCTCTCTGCCGACACCCTTGGCAGTCGTATGTATGTTGGAGCGGAATATGTTGACGAACAGTCGCTCCTCGATTATGCCCATTCGCGTGATGGTTTGGCAATGTTTCATGGCACCCACACCCTTGGCATTGCCGCAGGCAACGGAGCCGGTACTCCTTACGTGGGACTGGCTCCCGAGAGCGAGATATGTCTTGTGAGCAATGCCGTGAGTGGCGACGAGGACTTTGTTGCCGACGAGGATTTGTACAAGTACACCACCGCCACCGATGTGCTTGGCTTTAAGTATCTCTTCGACTATGCCGAATCGGTGGGCAAGCCGTGTGTCGTGTCGTTCAGCGAGGGTGCTCCGCAGGATTTTCATGGCGACAACATGCTCTACTACGAGGCGTTGTCGCGTTTGGTTGGTCCGGGTCGCATTCTTGTGGCATCGGCAGGCAACCGCGGTCTTAATTCCGACTACATGTACAAGCCTGTTGGCAAGAAATGGGCAGGCACATTTGTTACGCCCCCCGACGATTGTGTGGCCTTAACCGTAAAGGCTTCGCAAGGTATAACCATGCATACCCGCTTCCATCGTGTGGGGAAGGATGGCTTTGATAGTGGTTCCACTCATGCTGTAAGTGATGATTTTGGGGTCTACTTTGTTGTGCCCGTTGCTGATGTTTGTGCTTCTCCCGACTCGTTGCTCTCGGATACGGTTGTGATAAAAGGTGTAGAGTATGTGCAGAGCATGCAGGCCTATCGCTCATGCTTCAATCCGTCTGACGTGATGGTTGATGTTGTCTTGGCACGTTCGGATGGCAACGGGCTTTGTCAGTCGGGATGCCTTACGTCGTTCAGCGTTTCGGGCGAGGATGGCGAGGCTGAAGTCTATAGGGTGCATGGTGGCTTTGGCAAGAACAATGAAGACATTACGCTCGACGACGCCGTTTCTACGCATGGCATTCTTTCGCCAGGCAGTGCCCCGAGTGTGATATGTGTTGGAGCCACAGCCTACCGTCCTGAGTATACTAATGTTTATGGCTATGTCCACAAGCTTTCTTGGGGCGTGTCGGGCGAGCGTGGCAGTTTTTCTTCTGTCGGACCAACTTTCGACGGACGCTCCAAGCCTGATGTCATGGCTCCGGGAGCCAATGTCATCTCGGCAATGAGCAGTTATTATATGCAGGATAATACAGCCACAACGCTTGTGTCAAAACATGAATTCGAGGGGCGCACTTATGGATGGGCTGTCGAGGGTGGCACGTCGATGTCTACTCCAGCTGTGGCAGGCATCGTGGCCTTATGGCTGCAAGCCAATCCGCAGCTCTCGCCTGATGATGTGCTCGGTGTAATGAGTCGCACCTGCCGTCCTTGTGGCAATTATGGAGCCGACACGCCTAACTATTGTGGCATGGGAGCCATCGATGCTTATGCGGGATTGCTCGACGTGCTTGGCTTGACGGGTGTGGAGGGTCTTTCGTGCAAGAATCCAGATGGAGCTGACATTACTATATATAATAATGTGTTGCATATATCCTTTGGCTCGCCTCTCATGAATGATGCGGCCTACGTGGTGTTCGACCTTAGCGGGCGCAAGTGTGCTTCTGGCATCCTGCCGCAGGGCAAGGCCGAGTGGGATGTTGTGCTTGATATGCCCCGGGGTGTTTATGCTGTGCAGCTTAACGTGGATGGCAAAAGCCGCAGCGGTTCGGCTCTTGTAAGGGTGGAGTGATTTTTTTGTACATATTATTTTGTAGTTATTAAAAAATGTATACTTTTGCAGTCGATAATAACATATACTAATAAAAATTGTTATGAAGAAAATTAAGTTTATATTGGCTGCCGTCGTTGCGGCCATCGTTTTTGCGTGTGGCACAACGCGCACCGTACCTATCACCGGACGTAAGCAAGACATTCTTGTAAGCGACGAACAGGTGCTCGCGCTCAGCAATCAGGAGTACACCAACTACATGAAGTCGGCAAAGCTCTCCACCAATTCTGCCAACACCGCAATGGTGAAGCGAGTGGGTCAGCGTCTTGCGACGGCTGTCGAGAAATATCTCAACGAGCACGGAATGGCTGCTGAGGCAAAGCAGTTCAGCTGGGAGTTCAATCTCGTGCAGGACAAGAATGTTAACGCCTTCTGTATGCCTGGCGGCAAGATTGTGGTGTATGAGGGATTGCTGCCCGTCACCAAGGATGAGGCTTCGCTTGCCATTGTTCTTGGCCACGAGATAGCCCATGCTGTGGCAAAGCACTCAGCCGAGCAGATGAGCAAGCAGATTAAGAACCAGTATGGCACTCAGATTCTTGGCGAGGTGCTTAATGCTGTTGGTGTAGGAGCCAACACCACACAGCTTGCACAGGTCATCGCCCAAAAGGGATTGCAGTTCCGCAGCCTCAAGTACTCGCGCGACAACGAGAGCGAGGCCGACCACATGGGACTTATCTTTGCAGCCATGGCTGGCTACGACCCTAACGTGGCCGTCACGTTCTGGCAGCGCATGTCGCAGGCTACAGGCAGCACAGGCTACGAGAGCGACATGTTCAGCGACCATCCGTCCGACGCCAAACGTATTGCTGCCATCAAGCAGGAATTGCCCGAGGCTCTTACCTATTATAAGCCCGTCACAACGTCGACTACAAAAAAGTCTAACACTAACAAGAAGAAGACAACAACCAAGAGGACCACTACTACAAGAAGAAAGTAAATATGGTTCTTCCGACATTTGGAGTGATGTAAACAGAGAATTCTGTCCAACGCTTATACAAAAACATTTAAAACACCGTATATATTTTCCGAGCCTACGGCTTGCTTTAAATTCAGCCAAAGCCTTAAAGAGAGCAAGCTCTCTACGGCTTTGGCTGAATTTAAAGCATTGGCACGATGTGCCACTCGGAAAAAATATACGGCGATAAACAGAAAAAAACATTAGTACAATGTTGACCCAATGTTTTATATATATATTGTTTGAGGATATGGTCATAATTTTTTTTTCTGTTTATTACCCGATTGTTGGCTTAGTGCTGCTGCACCAATCTATTTGTTTAAGGTTGGATGTTGAGAGCTTGCTCTCGTAAAGCCAACCTTAAACAAATAGATTGAACCTGTAGGGTTTGCCAACAATCGGGTGTTTTAATTGTTTTTGTTAAATCCCCTTCTAATATTCTGTCACTCTATATTCCGGATAAACCTTCTTTTTTTTGCATCGCTCCAAATATCAGAATAACCGTAAATAAAAGCAGTAATTCCTAATTATATGTATTCTTTTTCCCGCTTTAACCTTTATTTTCTTCTATTCCCTTTCTCGTTTCATCCTTTTTATGTAACTTTACACAAGTAAACGAAAAAGAAACGAAATGTATCAGAAATTCATAATCAATCAAGACGGAGTGCTGAAATTTGGCAATGTTTATCTTCATCGCTATCTGCTTGACAAAGGCGAACGCTGCCCTTATGGTGGCGGTTTGTGGAAGATAGACAACAGCCGCGGGGCAATATTGCTCTACGGTCGCTCGTTCGATTTCGGACGTCCTGATTTCGATTTCGTGAAGCGTGTTGACTGGAGTTTTCTTGGCGGCAAGGAGCATCCGCTGCTTTGGGCTCCTCATTGGCCCGACGAGAGCCAGGTGGAACCCGTGATAATATAGCAGGAGGAGAATGGCGAGGACCATTGAAGATGAAAATGAAGGTCTTATAAACAAACTCACGACAACAAATAATAAACAAACTCTCGACAATAATTAATAAACAAACCACGACAACAATGAACGACAAAAATAAAGCAAACACCCCACTGAACTTCGAGAAAATCTTCCATGATGATCTCTATCAGTATCTGCTCTCTCGCAACATGGTAGACGAGCGCCAGCCCGAGGCTCCCGACCTTGAGGACTTGTGGCAGAGCATAGGCGAGAGCTACATGACCGACGGCGTGCGCGAGTACAACACGGGCTATCCCTCGGTGTCGCTCGGATGGATGATGTTCATAGGCATGGCTGTGGCAAAGTATTGGGATGTGGAGTGGGAGATATATTCCAAGGTGCCCGACCTCTACGTCTACTTGCGCGACCGTGTCGACTTCGACCACATGGATGATTATATCCTCGACAAGGTGCTCTGCCTTAGTGCCGACGACCGCGCCAAGGTGAACGATGCCGTGGCAGAGTCGGCTTCGCGCACCTACAACCGCATTTGCCACATGCACCTTGAGGAAGGCACCGCCGACGCATTCCGCGCCTTCGTGGCAGCCCTTCATCAGATGTATCTTATGGGAATAGCTGTAGAGCTGAAAACTCTGGGCTATCACATGACAAAACTTTAACTCCCCACACATTATTATATATACTACATTATGGAATATCTGTTGCAACACCTTTGGGCTGTATGGGCAGTCATAGCCATGTTCTGTCTAATACTTGAAATGTCGTCGGGCGATTTCTTCATCACCTGTTTCGGCATAGGAGCCTTATGCGCCCTTGTGGCTTCTATACTCTGTGTCCCGTTATGGCTACAGGTCATTGTTTTCGCCCTCTTCTCCGTGCTGTCTATTTATTTCCTCCGCCCAAGGCTTGTGGCTTTGCTCCACAGGAGCGGCGGCAACCGCTTGAGCAATGCCGATGCAATAATCGGTAGAGTGGGCGAGGTGACTGAGACGGTGAAGGCAGGCGGCTACGGACGCGTGAAGCTCGACGGCGACGACTGGAAGGCTCAGTCGGATGCCCCACAGGATATTCCCGTAGGCACTAAGGTTGAAATCGTGGGGCGCGAAAGCATAATAGTGAAAGTTGCCGTCCCTCAGCAATAAATTTCTGTCCCTCAGCAATAAGTTGCCGTCCCCTCCCCAATTAATAATTAATAATTAATAACTAATAATTGAACATATGGAATTCATGACAATCTTCCTCATCGCACTCGTAGTGCTCGCCATTGTCTTCGTGAAGATGGCAGTAGTTATCATCCCTCAGAGTGAGACCAAAATCGTGGAGCGTCTCGGCAAGTACTATGCCACGCTCAGTCCGGGCATCAATATCATCATCCCGTTCATCGACCGCGCCAAGACCATCGTCACAATGTATCGCGGACGTTACGCCTATTCCACCACCATCGACCTTCGCGAACAGGTGTACGACTTCGACAAGCAGAATGTGATCACCAAGGACAATATTCAGATGCAGATCAACGCCCTGCTCTACTTCCAGATTGTCGACCCGTTCAAGGCTGTCTACGAGATCAACAACCTGCCCAACGCCATAGAGAAGCTCACCCAGACCACTCTGCGCAACATCATCGGCGAGATGGAGCTCGACCAGACCCTCACCTCGCGCGACACCATCAACACCAAGCTTCGCGCCGTGCTCGACGATGCCACCAACAAGTGGGGCATAAAGGTCAACCGTGTTGAGCTTCAGGACATTATCCCGCCATCGAGCGTGCTTCAGGCCATGGAGAAGCAGATGCAGGCAGAGCGCAACAAGCGTGCCACCATCCTCACATCCGAAGGTCAGAAGCAGGCCGAAATCCTAAAGTCGGAGGGCGAGAAGACCTCTACCATCAACCGTGCCGAGGCTGCCAAGCAACAGGAGATTCTGCGTGCCGAGGGCGAGGCACAGGCCCGCATACGCAAGGCAGAGGCTGAGGCCATAGCCATCGAAAAAATCACCGAGGCTGTGGGCAAGAGCACCAATCCTGCCAACTATCTGCTTGCACAGAAGTACATTCAGATGATGCAGCAGCTTGCCGAGGGCGACAAGACGAAGACCGTGTTCCTGCCCTTCGAGGCAACGAATATGTTGGGCAGCCTGGGAGGAATCAAGGAACTGTTCAAGGAGAAAGAAGAAAAATAATAATAAAAAAGAGAAAGAAGAAAAATAATAATAATAAAATAAAAACAACAAGTAAGGAATGAACATTTGTATATTTGTTGGCGCACGTCCCAACTTTGTAAAGATTGCCCCGATAGTTAGAGCCATCGACAAGGCTCATGCCGAGGGCAAGGATGTCAGCAGCAGCCTTGTTTATGCAGGTCGTGAGGACGACCCCACACTTGAGCCGTCATTGTTCGACGACCTCCAGATTCGTCGTCCCGACGTGTTCTTAGGTGTCGACTGCGAGAATCTTAACGAGCTTACCGGACAGGTGATGTCGGCTTTCGAGCGTTATCTTCAGCAACACCCAACCGACACCGTGATTGTTGTCGACGACCTCGCCTCCACAATGGCGGCAGCCATCGTCACCAAGAAGCAGGGCATCCGCTTGGCACATCTCGTGGCTGGCACACGCTCCTTCGACATTTCCATGCCAAAGGAAATCAACCGCCTTGTCATCGACGGACTCTCCGACCTGCTCTTCACAGCCGGCATTGGCGGCAGCAGCGCGGCAACACGCGAGGGAGCCGAGTCGTCGAAAATCTATATGGTGGGCAACATCCTCATGGACACCTTGCGCTTCAACCATTCGCGCTTCCATCGTCCTGCCGTGATGGACGAGTTGGGTCTTGCCGACCGCAAGTATATTGTGTTCACGCTCAACCGCAAGGTACTCATCGGCAACACCGACGAGTTGCGCGCCCTGATGGTGAGCCTTATGTCGCATACAGGCGATGTGCCCGTAGTGGCTCCGTTGCGCAAGCGTGCAGCCGACGCCGTGAAGAAGATAGTGGAGGAGAATCCACTGCTCTTCAAGGGCCTGCACATTGTCAGTCCGCTCGACTATCTTGGCTTTGGCTACCTCACAGCCCACGCCCTCGGCATCGTCACCGACTCGGGCAATGTGGCCGAGGAGGCAACGTTCAACACCGTGCCCTGCATCACGCTCAACAGCTACACCGAGCATATCGAGACCGTGAAGATTGGTTCCAACGTGCTTGTGGGCGAGGATCCCGTGCGCCTTGGTGAGGAACTCACACGCATGGTTGACGGCGAGTGGAAGCATTGCGGCATTCCGGAGCGTTGGGACGGTCGCTCGGCTGAGCGAATCGTGCAGACGCTTGTGGAGTAAAAAGGCCCACTGGTCGGGATTCTGTAGGAGGGTATGGCATCCCTGCCATACCCACTCTGCCATTATTTGTCCAACCTATAATTTTTTTCTGCTTATGAACAACAACAAATCCATTTTGTGCTCCGTGCTGATAGCCCTGAGCATCATTGTCCTTGGTTTCTGCATCAAGGGCGGTATCGACAATTTTGCCAACAAGGACCGTAAGGTTGCCGTGAAGGGATTGGCAGAGAAGGAGGTCGACGCCGACAAGGTGACGTGGCCTATTGTGTCGAAGGAGATAGGCAACGACCTGCCTGAGCTTTACACACGTCTTGGCAGCACCCAGTCGAAGATCAAGAAGTTCCTCATTGCCAACGGCATCAAGGCAGACGAGATTAGCGTGAACGCCCCGAGCGTAATCGACCAGAATGCCGACCAGTACAGCGACAACCGCCGTGCCTACCGCTACAACATCACTTCCGTCATCACCGTCACCTCGCGTAATGTGCGTCTCGTGCGCTCCATCATAGCCCGACAGGGCGAGCTCCTCAAGGAGGGCATTGCCATTGTCGACGGCGGCTACGAGAATCAGATCAAGTATGAGTATGTGTCGTTCCGCGAGATGAAGCCCAAGATGATGGAGGAGGCCATCGCCAATGCCGAGAAGACTGCCGAGCAGTTTGCCGAGAACTCCAAGAGCAAGCTCAACAAGATTGTGTCTGCCGACCAGGGACAGTTCTCCATCGAGGATCGCGACCAAAGCACTCCTTACGTTAAGAAGGTGAGAGTGGTGACGACGATTGTTTATTCGCTTAAGGATTAGATTTTTCTTTTAAAGAATATAAATCTTTTAAGGATTCAAAA
This sequence comes from uncultured Prevotella sp., assembly GCA_934230115.1. Lineage (GTDB taxonomy): Bacteria > Bacteroidota > Bacteroidia > Bacteroidales > Bacteroidaceae > Prevotella. Next base: position 27,201 of record CAKQEI010000011.1, read on the forward strand.
AGACAGAAAGCTTAGAACAACATTTAGATGAATACGAAGAGTAGCGGCAATTATGCTTTTCTCACTCAGGCACCCGTGTCGCGTGTCATCCTCACCATGGCTGTCCCCACGATAGTGTCCATGCTCGTGACGTGCCTCTACACCATTGTCGATACTTACTTTGTAGGTCAGCTCAACACACAGTCCACGGCTGCCGTTGGCATTGCCTTCTCGCTGATGTGTCTCATCCAGGCCATAGGCTCGTTCTTCGGTCATGGCAGCGGCAGCTACATGTCGCGCGAGCTTGGGGCGCAGCGCATAGGCAATGCCACGACGATGGCAGCCACCGGACTCGTGTATTCCGTCGTGGCAGGCATTCTCATTGCCGCGGCGGGATTTTTTTATGCCCGCAGTCTGTCGCTGTGGCTTGGCAGCACCCCCACCATCCTCCCCTTCACCCAGCAATATCTCTCCATAATACTGCTCGGCTCCCCCTTCCAGATAGCCTCCTTCACCCTCAACAGCCAGTTGCGTATGCAGGGCAACACCCGCCATGCCATGTGGGGCATAGTGAGTGGCGTGCTGCTCAATGTCGTGCTCGACCCCCTGCTCATCTTCGGCCTTGGCCTTGGATTGCGCGGCGCCGCCCTTGCCACAGTTCTCGGACAGGCGGTCAGTTTCCTCATTCTTTTTATTATGTGCCGCCGCCTCCGTTCCACAGGCGTAGGCATGCGTCTTGGCAGTTTCTCTCCGCGCTGGCATTATGTGCGCGAGATAGTGTATGGCGGTTCGCCATCACTCTCTCGCCAAGGCTTGGCAAGCGTCTCCGTGGTGTTGCTCAATCTTGCAGCCGCCGCCTATGGCGACGCCGCTGTGGCAGCCATGTCGATAGTGAGCCGTGTCACGATGTTTGTCATGTCGGTGATAGTGGGCTTGGGACAGGGTTTTCAGCCCTTCTGCGGCTATTGCTACGGAGCAGGCCTCTACGACAGGTTGCGCCAAGGCTTCTGGTTCACCGTGCGCACAGGCTTCCTCTTCCTCATGCTCGTCTCCTCCGTGGTGTTCTGCCTTGCCGAACCCACCATAGCCCTCTTCCGCGACGACTCCATAGTGGTGGCGATAGGCAGCACAGCCCTTCGCTGGCATCTTGCCGTCTATCCGCTCAACGCCTACATCATGACGGGCAACATGATGCTCCAGACCACTCGCAAGCCCCTCCGTGCCAACGTGCTCTCCTCCGCGCGCAAGGGACTTGTGTTCATCCCCTTCATCCTCATCCTGCCCCATCTCTTCGGACTCATGGGCGTGGCGATGTGCCAGGCCGTCTGCGATGTGGTCACCTTCCTCATAGCCATCCCCATTGTCAGGAGTGCCTTCCGCGAGATGCGCCATCAACAGGCTAATGATGTGTGATAGATTATTGTATAATTATTTATTTTGCTTACTTATTGTTACATTTTAATTAAAATAAGTTTAAAATAATAAGTAAAACCATAAAATCGCTTGCTTTTTTCAGCGGAAAACTGTATATTTGCAATGTCTTTTCAAAAGTAAGGATGTCGTCTCACATCCCCAAATGGTGGTCTTAAATGGTTGGCAAGAGACACCAGCCAGAATAGGAGGGTATTATGATAAGAAGAACAAAGGAAGCTTACGACCTTGAGTCGTTTGAGCTTGACAACGTCTACAATGAGGACAACGACCGCTACATTCGTGTAGATTCATCCATTTGGTACAATTAACCTCGGGTTGCCAGTACGTGCTTGAAAGCCTAAAGCTTTATATTTAAAAAAGCCTAAAGCCTTATATTTAAAAAATAATATAAAGCCCCAAGCTACAACTATCCCAAGCCACGGCAGCCTCCATTTTCAAGGCAGTCCCCGTAGAGAACGAATGCGCCAAGCAAAGCACTCGCCCTCTATGGGGATTTCTTTTTTTTCTATTCACGATAGGGTTGCAATCTTCACGCAATCCGATACCCACTATTAAGTATTTTCGGCCCAATACCTATTTTTGGTGATGCACGAAATTTGGTGGATTGTCGGATGATTCCTACATTTGCACTCAGAAAGTAATTTATGTAATTAAAGTTTATTGTATTATGATTATTGAAAAAGTACATGCAAGAGAAATCTTGGATTCTCGTGGCAATCCAACAGTAGAGGTTGAAGTTTCGTTGAAGTCGGGCGTTGTGGGTCGTGCCTCGGTTCCTTCAGGCGCGTCGACAGGCGAGAACGAAGCCCTTGAGCTTCGCGATGGCGACAAGAGCCGCTATTGCGGCAAGGGCGTGCTTAAGGCTGTTGAGAATGTAAATAATGTGATAGCTCCTGCCTTGGTGGGCCTTTCTGCCTTGGAGCAGCGCGCCATCGACTACAAAATGCTTGAGCTCGACGGCACCAAGACCAAGTCCAACCTCGGCGCCAATGCCATCCTCGGCGTTTCCTTAGCCGTCGCCCACGCCGCGGCCGCTTATCTGCGCATCCCGTTGTATCGCTACATCGGCGGTTGCAACACCTACACCCTCCCCGTTCCTATGATGAACATTATCAATGGCGGCGCCCATTCCGACGCGCCCATCGCCTTCCAGGAGTTCATGATTCGCCCCGTGGGAGCCGCTTCCGAGAAGGAGGCCATTCGTATGGGTGCTGAGGTGTTCCACGCCTTGGCTAAACTCCTCAAGAGCCGCGGTCTCTCCACAGCCGTTGGCGACGAGGGTGGTTTCGCTCCTGCTCTCAATGGTATTGAGGACGCTCTCGACAGCATCTGCCAGGCCATCAAGGATGCCGGCTACGAGCCGGGTAAGGACGTAAAGATTGCCATGGACTGCGCCGCCAGCGAGTTTGCCGTTCAGGAGAATGGCGAGTGGTTCTACGACTACCGCCAGCTGAAGGATGGCAAGAAGAAGGACCCCAACGGCAAGAAGCTCACCGCCGCCGAGCAGATCAAGTTCCTTGAGGAGCTTATCACCAAATATCCTATCGACTCCATTGAGGACGGTCTCGACGAGAACGACTGGGACAACTGGGTGAAGCTCACAGCAGCCATCGGCGACCGCTGCCAGCTTGTGGGCGACGACCTCTTCGTCACCAACGTCAAGTTCCTTGAGAAGGGCATCAAGCTTGGAGCCGCCAACTCTATCCTCATCAAGGTCAACCAGATTGGCTCGCTCACCGAGACTCTCGACGCCATCGAAATGGCTCATCGTCACGGCTACACCACCGTCACCTCCCACCGTTCGGGCGAGACCGAGGACACTACCATCGCCGACATCGCCGTGGCAACCAACTCCGGTCAGATCAAGACTGGCTCAATGAGCCGCACCGACCGTATGGCTAAGTACAACCAGCTTATCCGCATCGAGGAGCAGTTGGGCAGCACCGCCGCCTACGGCTACACTAAGTTGAAGTAGTGGGTGGAGCGCATCTTCCCAACTGAAACTAATCGTCTTCTACCATGACAACGCACATCTATTTTTTTGAATAAATCTTATCGAATATAAAGAGCATGCACAGCCGTGAGGTTGTGCATGCCTGTTTTTATTATGACCAAATGACAATGTTATTTTGACAATAATATTGAAATTTCTCTCCTTTCCATACTTCTATGTTTAATAATAAGTAAGTAACAGTTCAATTATCTTTACATATGAGGGTGTATCAGAAGTCAAACAAATGTGGGCTGAAAGCCCAATGTCTCCACAGCCCAGGGCAACGCCCTGGGTATATAGCATTCAAAAGACAATGCGCCCTGTAAGGGCAACTATCTGTGGCTCAATAGAGTTGCCCTTACAGGGCGATAGTTTCTATAAATCTTTTTACCCAGGGCGTTGCCCTGGGCTATGGAGAATATTGGGCTTTCAGCCCGCGTTGTTTGAGTTTTGACACACCCTCCTATGGAGGACATTGGGCTTTCAGCCCGCATTTGTTTGATTCACTCTTCCCTCTTCAACTTTTCAAATGCTCTATACGATTGCAGCCTGTCGTCTTCCTTCTCCTGCATCACTATTGTCAGATACTCATTCTTGGCATTCTCCCTCATTGTTTTCTTGGTCCAGTTGGCCAATGCTTCCGCTTCCTCTCCGTCGATACAGGCAAAGAAGTGGGCGAAGTTCAGTATTGTGAGCGAGGAGCTTCCTGTAGTGTCGCTGCTGCCTGTTTCCTCAGCCGAAGCCACAATGCGCCAACTCATATAGTCGGCATTTTCCAATCGCCTCATTTCCTCCTCGGCTCTGTCTCTCATCGCCTCCGACACGTCTATGCCTACGTACTCAACAGTCAGCTTTGCGCCGCGCGCCTGCTCCGCCTCCTTTATGGCTTGTGCCAACGCCACGCCACAGGTAGCCGGCCCGCATCCGAAGTCAATCATCCTCACCCGACCTTCGTGTCTTGCTGCAATGCCAACGATTTCAGCCATTCGCGAGCGGTAAGTATCCCTTGCCCATTCCACGCGCCTGGGCATGAGGTAATGGCAATAAATCTCTACCTGTTGGACGGCGGTCAGAGCTACAGGTTGCTGTAGAAGCTTGCTGTACACCATCATTCCATGCGAGAAGTCGGAGCGTCCGTAGTTGATGAACACAAGGTTGGCGTCGCGGTTGTTGCCAAACAGAATGTCCTCCTCGCCGCCAAGCAGAATGTCGTCCTCGCCCAATGGGTTGCTATCCTCGCCGCCGTAGTCAGAGACCCTTGCAAGGCTGAATTTGCCCTTGCAATATTGCTCCATCGGCACGTTGATGTAGGTCGACTTGCTTTTGGCATACTCCAATAGTTTGTAGAAGGTGAGGTTCTCGCGCAGAATGTCGGGGTTTCCCACAAGAATCAGGTGCAGCCGTGCTCTGGTCATAGCCACGTTCAGCTTGCGGTCGATAGCCATACCGTCCTCCTCAAACACGTTGTTGGTGAGGAAATTCAGCTGGTAAGGCTGTTGCACCGTAAATCCATAGATGATATAGTCGCGCTGGCTGCCCTGGTATCGTTCCACAGTGTCGATGGTGATGTTGTGCAACGTGGCAATGCCGTAGCGGTCGATAGCGTTGCGAATAGTGGCTATTTGGTTGCGGTAAGGCACAATGACGCCTATGGTCTGGTTCTCGTCAAAATCCTCCTTGTTTATATTGTAAATCTCCACCACCGTGGCTGCAATCATCTCTGCCTCCACCTGGTTGGTCTTGGCCGACACCGATGTTCTTGGCTTCCGCGCAGCCACAAACGATAGTCGTTGTGAGCGCAGCATCTGCTCTATACCGCCCCCGGAAGGGCAGGTCTCCACGGGCAGAGTCTGATGCTGTAGCGGCACCACTTCAAGACGGTTGCCGTAGAATGCGAAGTTGGGAAACTCGGCAATGTCCCTGTGCATTCTACCTTGGTGTGTAAGCATATACACGAATCTTGGGTCGTAGCCGCCGTCGGTTTTGAACTGTTCGAGCAGTCGTTCGAATAGCGACATTCTACAGTCTTTAAGCCCTATTTCGCGCAGTTCCGCATTGTCCACTCTCGATTCCTCCTGAGTCTGTTGCACCACGGCAGGCAGCTGCTTGTGGTCGCCAATCAGCACAAAGCGGCCGATGGCATTCCTGCCGCCCGACATGGCGCTGAGCAGACCTATGAGATGAGGCTCAAGAATCTGCGACGACTCGTCGATGATGGCAAGGTCGAAATGCTTTATTTTGAATATGTGTATGTTGGCGTTCAGAGCCGCCGTGGTGGCGCAGAACACGCGTGTGTTGGCAATGATGTCCTTCACCTCCTTGCCCGTGTGGCAGTTTTCCACGCGGCTTGCGAGCAGGTTGTTGTGGTAGCTCCCGTCGCAGTTCAGCTCCGAGCCAATGCGCAGGAAGTCGATGCCGCTCTCGGTGAGCTTCGAGCATATTTCGTCCACGGCACGGTTGGTGTACGACAGCAGCAGCACGTTGGAGTGGGGGTCGGTTAGCTCTTCCTTCAGTATGTTCAGCAGTCCGAACGAAGTCTTGCCTGTTCCTGGAGGGCCAATCACCAAGAACAGGTCGCGCGACTGCTTGGCTCTCTCTACAAGCGTGTTGAATCGTCCGTATTCACCCTGCATGTGCACGTGCGCGTCGATTGTGGGTTGGCGTTGGCCCAGTATCAAGTCGCGCCGCTCCTTCGATGCCGACAGGAAGCTGTGCATTGCGCTGTACAGGGAGCGTGCCGACGACTCAAACATGTCGTGCTCAATAGCCCAGCGCGAGCCTTCAGCCACGTCGAACACCTGCCTGTCGGTCTGCCTATTGCGCAGCACCACCTCCACCCCCTCGGTAGAGATTTCGCTTATCGACGCTCTGTTCACCATCTGGGCGCAGGCATTGGGCACCTCGCCCTCTTTGTAGGGGTATAGAATCACGATGTCGCCCTTGCGGAAGTTGGAAGTGTCGGTCGACTGCTCCGTGGCAAATCTCAGTTTCAGGCTCTCCACCATGCCGTCCTTGCTCATGCCATACTCGTCGATTGTGAGCTGCTCGTAGATGTTGCCAGCCGCTCGCTTGTCCTCGATGGTGTCGAGCCAAATGGCAGCGAATCCGCTGTCATCCTTTGTTTTATTGCCCACCTTCGCAAGTAGGTGCTCGCGCTCTATGAATCTTAGGAAACGGAAGTAGTAGGCACGTTCCAAAGCCGAAGCCTCGTGTATTGGCGAAAGTAGGCTTTCGAGTTCGGGTCGGGTCCATTCCTCCCACAGTCGTCCCGTAGTGCCGTTGCGGTTGAGCATGTCGGGCGTCAGAGTCTTCAGCACGTCTATTCCCATGTTTGTCGGCGTGAGTTCGGTCCATGTCAGCAGATTGCGCATCCTTATCGCCCTCAGCGTCAGTTCAGGCAGATTGGCTATCGACACGAGGCCCTGGCTGTATTTTGAGTAGAGCAGCATGAAGTGTCGCAGCTCGTCGGAATGCTTCTTGAACTCATAGTTGAACAGAGCGCGGTAGAGAGACAGCTGCACCAGATGCTTCTCCTGCGGCTCCGGACGGTTGGGGTTGAACTCCGGCGAGGAGAACGGCACGAAAGCCCCCTTGCCCGATTTCTGCTCTATGATGGTGGTGCGTCCGTCTCTGTCGTGCAGGAAGTCGAGACGTCCCTGTATGCCCAGCACGTCGCTGAAGAAGGTAGGCTCAAGCACCACCGCCCTCGGGTCGTATTCGCCCATCACCTCGGGCAGGTCGTTGCCTATCAGCTTCTCGATGTTGCGCTTCTGCGAGCGTGCGTCCTGGTAGAACTTCTCCACCGTCGGGCGGTCGTTCATGTCGTCGCACGAGGTGAGGCTTATGGTGTTGCGCTTGAAAAACTCCATCACGCCCTCGCCAAACGCCACATGGCGGTTGTGCACGGTGTCGTCGAGAAACTGTCCCGCAAGATTACCCAGATGCACATGCACATTGTTGGCTTGCGGCTTCAGCCTGTTCACCATGTTGACGTAAGGCGACTCGGCATATGTCTCGAAACAGGACGCAATGGTTGTTACGTCTACGAGGTAGTCGGGTTCGTATATTATCAACTCGGGCATGCACACATCCTCCTCCATGCGTATGCGCACAAGGTTCAGCTGAGCGTCCTTCGTCAGAATCTGCTTCAGGTAGCTCCAGTCGCCCTTGCCGTTGTGCGTGAGGTATCGGTTCTGCGGTCCGTAGTTTATCTTCAGTTCCGTGGCGTTCATTTCCTCGGTGGCGTATATGTATTCGTCGTCCCACGACGCCACAATGCAGCGCAACAGGTTGATGTCGAACTTGCTCCACCTTGTCTTCCTGTCCTTCCTGGCAAACAGCCGTGCGAGCGACTTCGGAATGTCAATACCTCCGTTGCTTAGCATCACGAGCTGCGCCGTGGCTTTGATGTCGTAGGGCAGCGACGCTTCGAGTTCAGCGTCGTCGGTGCTATGGATGGCGTTCAGCACCTTGCGTGTGTCGTGAATGCGCATAGCCGTGTCGTTGGGAATGTTGTGCTGCTTGACGAGATAGTCGAGCTTGGCAAACATGCCGATAAAGTTGATGTTGGTGTGGGCGATGCCTTGGTTGATGATGCGCTTGAAGATGTCGCGCAGCATGAGGTATCGCTCGCGTATGGGCAATGAGGCTGTGGCCACGTCCTCAAGCTGGTCGTAGAACGACATGGCGCAGTCGGTGGTGTGGGCTATGTTCTCCCTGTTGTTGGTAGTGCTGTGTGTTGACATTTATGCAAAAATGGTTGTATGCCTGAAAGTGGCTGTTTTTTTTGATTTTCACAAAATTACATATATTGCGAATATTTTTCTTCCGCAGGCTTGCAACTTAAATGATTTTTAACTAATTTTGCATTTGTGAAAAGCTTGTTGTTCGTGAATCGACTTTTATTAAGGACATTAAGGACTTTAAAGGACATTTGCGCCACCTTAGCTTTTCGCATGAGAGAGTGAAAACAAAAACAATAACCGAAAAACTAAGTGATTATGATTAAGTCAATTTTTGGAAAGTCGTTTATCATTGCCTCGGCAATGGCTTTCTGCAGTAGTGCCGCCTCGGCACAGGAAAACTCCAATATCTTTGGTATAGGCAACCGCGTGGCTGTTGGCGTGGGCGTGGGCACCGAAGGTATCGGCTTCGACGCCGCCGTCCCCATCACCAAATATTTGCAGGCGCGTGTTGGTGTGAACATCGTGCCCAAAATCAACATCAACACCACTGCCACCGTGTCGGGCAGTTATCAGGGCGTGGAGTTCAGCGACGATATGGACGTAACGGGCAAATTGTCGCGCACCACGTTCGACGTCAAGCTCGACTGCTATCCCTTTGGCAATTCCTGCTCGTTCTTCGTCACAGGCGGTTTCTCCTTTGGTGGAGGCGACCTTATGAGCATTACAGGTCACAGCGACAAGCTTGCGCAGGAAATAGCCACAGGCAAGAGCTATGGCATTGAGATTGGCGACTACAAGATTCCTGTCGACGAGAACGGCAACGTGAGCGGCGGCATCAAAGTGAAGGACTTCCGTCCATACGTGGGCCTTGGTTTTGGCCGTCTTATCCCCAAGAAGCGTTTTGGCGTGCGTTTCGAGCTTGGAGCCCAGTTCCAGGGTGCTCCCACGGTTTATGCCGACGGACAGGGCGACCTGAGCAAGGTTATCGGCCAGGACACCGACGACGACATCTCGAAGTTCATGGACTACCTTAAGGTTTATCCGGTGCTCAAACTGTCGCTCAGAGGAAGAATACTTTAGAATGAGGAATGTGGAATGTGGAATGGTCGGCAAGCCGATGAAGAATGAGGAATGAAGCAATTTCACATTCCACCATTCCACATCGCCAAAGGCGACCATTCCACATTCCTCATTTTTTCCTGTCCAGGAAAAAAATCTCCCTGCCGAGGGAGTATTATGTTTTGTTTTACGATTGCAAAGTTACGTAATGTTAGCCGTAAAGCAATCGATTTGTCCCTAAATTGGCCGAAAAAAATAGGCTGATAAAAAGGCGAAATTGTCAAAATTACATTGTCATATTGTCATTTGCAACTCATATATGTAGTGTAGGTCCACGAATATGTAGTGTCGGTCTGCGAAGAGTAAATAAAACTAACAACTGAACAAGTGAACCACTCCTCCCGCCATTGTTTTCACCACTCCCTTCATTTCCATGCTAAAGATAGCCGCTGTGGTGGCAGCAATGGTCAGTCCGGTCTTAAGGCTGATAGTGTTGGCAGGCAGGTCGTTCTGCTGCGCGAGCAGTTGCATTATGGTGCTTTCGTCGGGTTCGAGTTCTGGGAAGAGTTGTCGTTCGATGCCGTTCTTCTTTGCGAGTGAGAGTTTTCGGTCCTCATCCCACATCATAGCGTTCACGAAGTCCTCAGCCGAGGTGATGAGGTCGGCCTGTTTCAGCCGGATGAGTTTGTTGCATCCCTCGCTGTAGGGCATCCCCACGTTGCCGGGAAATGCAAACACGTCGCGCCCGTAGCCGTTGGCCATTTCGGTTGTGATAAGGCTTCCGCCCTTGTTGGCACTCTCAATCACGATGGTGGCGTCGGCAAGACCGGCAATGATGCGGTTGCGCCTCACGAAGTTCATCTTGTCGGGGTTGGTGTTGGTCATGAATTCTGTGGCAAGCCCTCCGTGGCTGAGCATTTCGGCAGCCGTGTCGCGGTGGGCGGTAGGGTAGAGGTAGTCGAGTCCGTGGGCAAGGACGCCGATGGTTTCTATATTGTTTTTCAGGGCGTTGCGGTGGGCGTTGATGTCTACGCCGTAGGCCAGTCCGCTAACGATGATAGCTTCGGGGCAGAGAGTCTTAAGGTCGCGTGTGAAGTTGTGTATAATCGCCTGTCCGTAGGCAGAGCAATGGCGTGTGCCCACGATGGCAAGGATGCGTCGCTTGTTGATGTTGGCCGAGCCGCGATAGTAGAGCACGAGTGGCGCGTCGTCGCATTGGCGCAATCGTTCGGGATAGTCGGGGTGGTTGATGGTGAGGGGCTGTATGCTGTGAGCCTCGTCGAACTCCAGTTCCTCTTCGGCGCGCCTCATAGCCTCCGACACATCTTTGAGGGCTCCCTCTATGCGTGGAGACACGTCGTGGAGCACCGCCCTGATGTCGTGGCGGTGCTCCATGATGGCAGTAGCCGAGCCGAGCAGACGGTAGAGTTGTCTGCCCGTGGCTATGTTGAAATGGCTGATGCGGGTAAGAGCTACCGCATACAGTGTTTCCTGGTCGAAATTCATTTGTTGGGTTTAGTTTTGCCATGCGTGCATTTCGCCCAGCACGAATAGCAGGGCGTAGCCGAGCACGAGTCCGATGATGCCCATAGTGAGTCCAATCTTCATCATCTCGTTCTGCTTCACCAGTCCGGTAGAGTGGGCAATGGCGTTAGGCGGTGTTGAGATAGGCAGTGTCATGGCCACAGATGCAGCCACGGCGATGCCAATGAGCACTGTGGGCGTGCCGCCGATGCTGCTGAGCGAGTCGCCCATACCCTTGCACACTACGGCGAGTATAGGCACGAGCAGAGCCGCTGTGGCGGTGTTGGAGATGAAGTTGGAGAGGATGTAGCAGATGATGCCCGAGGCGAGCAGTATGACCACTGGCGACCATGAGCCGAACGGTATGCTCTTGATGACGTTCTCTGCCAGTCCCGACTCGTTGAGGGCCAAGCCAAGGGCAAAGCCGCCCGCTACCATCCATATTACGCTCCAGTTGATTTCCTCAAGGTCGCGTGCCTTGATTACTCCTGTGAATGCGAACACCACGATAGGAATCATTGCTACGGTGTTGGAGCCTACGCCCGTCCAGCGGTCGCATATCCAGAGCAGCACGGTGGCTATGAAGGTTACTGCCACGACTGTGGTGCGCCAGTTGTGCTGCACCTCGCCTTCGATTTCAAGCTCAATGGTCTTTTTCTTGAATGGGAAGAAGGTCTTGAGCAGGAACCATCCTATGAGCAGCAGCACGACGGTGAGCGGGAGCATGTACATCATCCATTCGCCGAAGCCTATGCCGAGGTTGAGTCCGGTGGGCGAGTTGAGGTATTTCAGGGCTATGGCGTTGGGTGGGGTGCCAATGGGTGTGCCCATGCCGCCGATGTTGGCAGCCACTGGTATTGAGAGCGTCAGTGCCACTCGTCCCTTGCCCTCTGGCGGCAGAGCCTTGAACACGGGTGCGAGGAAGGTGAGCATCATGGCGGCTGTGGCTGTGTTGCTGACGAACATCGAGAAGACGCCTGTGATGAGGATGAATCCGAGGAGCACGTTCTCGCTCTTGTTGCCGAACGGCTTGAGCAGCGTGCGTGCCAGGAGCACGTCGAGACCCGACTTGGTGGCTGCTATGGCAAGGATGAATCCGCCGAGGAATAGGATGATGATAGGGTCGGCGAATGTGGCCATGAGCGCGCTGTGGTCGAGCAGTTCGGCCTTGTCGATGCCCGACCGGAAGATGTGGAAGGCATTGTCGGAGGTGGTGAGCAGCAGGAGTCCGATGAGCGACACTGATGTGGCCCAGGGCGATATGGCCTCTGTCACCCACAGTATGGTGGCGAGGGCAAACACGGCTATTACTCGTTGCTGGATGACGGTGAGTCCGTCGATGCCGAAACTGTCGGTGGGCAAATTCCATATTATAAGGCAGATGACCACCGCAATGACAAAGAGAGCAGCGTTCTTCTTGCTATACTCTCCACTAAGAAGATTTCTTTTTTCTTGTGCCATAAGGTTGTTGAAGGTTAGATTGTTGTTTTTTAGTTGTTGTTTATTGGTTTCAATTTAGCTTGTTTAAAGCTATTGCAAATGTAAGAAGAATATAATAATAAGCAAAACTTTTTGGCTGTTTTTATTTTAAAAAGTGCTTTTTCTTTTGCCCGTTGGCTGTTTATGGTTACTTTTGCATTGGCAATTGGTTTTCTTGTTCAACTTATATATATAAATATGTGTAACAGTAACAGTAATAATATGTATTATAGCAAGTTTTTTCGGTATTCAGTGTCGTCGTTCGTTCTTGCCCTTGTTGGCTTGGCTGCTCTCATGGGGCTTGGCTCGTGTGGCAATGCGTCTGGCGGCAAGTGGAGTGAGAATGGCGACACCATCGGCTTCAAGTATGCCGACCACATCACCGCCGTGCGCCATGACGGCTACACGCTTGTGTCGCTCGCCAATCCCTGGCGCAGGGGTAGCGTGCTCCACCGCTATGCGCTCGTGCCGCGCACCGACTCTGCCCGCGTGACTGGCAGCTTGCCCGAGGGCGCAACGGTGGTCTACACTCCCGTGGAGCGCAGCGTGGTGTTCACCTCGCCCCATTGCTTTCTGCTTGGGGCTTTGGGCGCGGAAAAGGTTGTGGACGGTGTGTGCGATTTCGGCTACATCAATCTGCCCTATGTGCAGCGTGGCGTGAAGGCAGGCGCAATAGCCGATTGCGGCAACAGCATGTCGCCCTCGATAGAGCGCATTGTGAGCCTCAGGCCTCAGGCAGTGCTGGTGTCGCCCTTCGAGGGGGCCAGCTACGGTCAGCTCGACCATATCGGAGTGCCCCTTGTGGAGTGTGCCGACTATATGGAGACTTCGGCTTTGGGGCGTGCCGAGTGGATGCGCTTCTACGGAATGCTCATAGGCAGGGAGCGTGAGGCCGACTCGCTGTTTGCCGTTGTGGAGCGCAACTACAAGGAGACCATGCGTCTGGCTGCCACATCGCGCCTTAGGCCAAAGGTGATAACCGAGCGCGTGGTGAGCGGCGTGTGGTATTGTCCTGGCGGCAAGAGCAGCATGGGGCGGCTCATTGCCGACGCGGGCGCACGCTATGCTTTTGCCGCCGACGGGCATAGCGGTTCGCTGACGCTTGCCCCGGAGAAGGTGGTGGCTGAGGCGAGCGACGCCGACTGCTGGCTGTTCATATATAATGGTGGCAAGGCTCCGCTGCCAGCCGACCTGCTTGCCGAATATCAGGGCTATAAGATGCTCAAGGCGTTTGCAGGGGGTGGGGTGTATGGCTGCGGCTCGGCCACGGGAGTGCCTTATTTCGAGGAAGTGTCGTTTCGTCCCGACCTGCTGCTGATGGACTTTGTGAGGATTTTTCATCCCGATTTGGGGCTGAAAGGCTCTGCAAGATACTATCAGAAGCTGTGGAAATAGCCTAAAACAAGGGTTTTTGCAGAAAAATGCGCTTTTTGATAAAAAAAGTTGGAGAAATGTTTGGTGGTGTCGGGAATTAATACTACCTTTGCACTCGCAATTGAGAAAAAGTGCTCCGGTTGACAACCGTACTAACACCGTATGGAAGTTTGGGTGAGTGGCTGAAACCAGTAGTTTGCTAAACTGCCGTACGGGTAACCGTACCGGGGGTTCGA
>CAKQEI010000012.1 GCA_934230115.1 uncultured Prevotella sp.
ACCCTATAAATTCTTCTGATGGCTTCAAAAATTGTTGATAACAGAGTAAATTTTGCCAGCGTCCATAATCCGTTGCCTTACCCGGATTTTCTCGATGTGCAGTTAAAGTCTTTCAAGGATTTCTTACAGTTGGACACTCCGCCTGAGGAACGCAAGAATGACGGTTTGTATAAGGTGTTCGCCGAGAACTTCCCTATCACCGACACACGCAACAATTTCGTTCTTGAGTTCTTGGATTACTATATCGACCCGCCTCGCTACTCGATTGACGAGTGTCTTGAGCGTGGCCTGACATATAGCGTACCCTTGAAGGCTAAGATGAAACTCTACTGTACTGATCCCGACCACGAGGACTTCGGCACATTCATCCAGGACGTGTTCCTTGGCACTATCCCTTACATGACTTCCAACGGCACATTCGTGATCAACGGTGCCGAGCGCGTAGTCGTTTCGCAGTTGCACCGCTCTCCGGGCGTGTTCTTCGGCCAGGGTGTTCACGCCAACGGCACTGTGCTTTATTCTGCACGTATCATCCCGTTCAAGGGCTCTTGGATTGAGTTTGCAACCGACATCAACAACGTGATGTACGCCTACATCGACCGTAAGAAGAAGTTGCCAGTTACAACCCTTCTGCGTGCCATGGGCTACGAGCAGGACAAGGATATCCTCCAGATATTCGATCTTGCCGAGGAGATGAAGGTCAACAAGAAGAACATGAAGGCTGCTATCGGACGCAAGCTTGCCGCACGTGTGCTCAAGTCATGGAACGAGGACTTCGTAGACGAGGATACCGGCGAGGTTGTATCTATCGAGCGCAACGAGGTTATCATGGAGCGCGAGACCGAGCTTACCGAGGAGAATATTGACGATATCCTTGAGTCGGGTGCTCAGTCAATCCTTCTCCATAAGGATGCCGAGGCTGCCAACAAGTATGCTATCATCTTCAACACTCTTGCCAAGGACCCGTCTAACTCTGAGAAGGAAGCTGTGCTCTACATCTACCGCCAGTTGCGTAATGCAGATCCTGCCGACGACGCTTCTGCACGTGAGGTGTTCCAAAACCTCTTCTTCTCTGACAAGCGTTACGACTTGGGTGAGGTAGGTCGCTACCGTATTAACAAGAAACTCGGTCTTGACACCGACTCTGAGGTGCGTGTACTTACCAAGGATGACATCATCGAAATTATCAAGTATCTCATTCAGCTGGTCAACTCCAACGCTACAGTCGACGATATCGACCACCTCTCAAACCGCCGCGTGCGTACTGTAGGTGAGCAGTTGAGCAACCAGTTCTCTATAGGTCTGGCACGTATGAGCCGCACTATCCGCGAGCGCATGAACGTGCGCGACAACGAGGTGTTCCAGCCAACCGACCTTATCAACGCCAAGACTATATCAAGCGTTGTAAGCTCGTTCTTCGGAACCAACCCATTGTCACAGTTCATGGACCAGACCAACCCGCTTGCCGAGGTAACTCACAAGCGTCGTCTCTCAGCCCTTGGTCCTGGCGGTCTTTCTCGTGAGCGCGCAGGTTTCGAGGTTCGAGACGTTCACTATACACACTACGGTCGTCTGTGTCCTATCGAGAGCCCTGAGGGTCCGAACATCGGTCTTATCTCTTCTCTCTGTGTGTATGCCACTATCAATGAGCTTGGCTTCATCGCCACTCCTTACCGCAAGGTTAAGGATTCGGTAGTAGACCTTGACAACAAGGACGTTGTCTACCTCACCGCTGAGGAGGAGGAAAACCACGTTATCGGTCAGGGTAATGCTCCGCTGCGTGAGGATGGCACATTCATCCGCGACTACGTTAAGTGCCGTCAGAACGCTGAGTTCCCGGTAGTTCCCCCATCTGAGGTAGACCTCATGGACGTGTCGCCGCAGCAGATTGCATCTGTATCAGCAGGTCTTATCCCGTTCTTGGAGCATGATGACGGTCACCGTGCGCTCATGGGATGTAACATGATGCGCCAGGCAGTTCCATTGCTCCACAACGACGCACCTATCGTAGGTACAGGTTTGGAGAAGCAGGTGTGCGAGGATTCACGCACAATGATTACTGCTGAGGGCGAGGGTGTCATCGAGTATGTAGACGCTACAACCATCCGTATCCTTTACGATCGCACAGAGGATGAGGAGTTCGTAAGCTTCGAGCCGGCTCTCAAGGAGTATCGCATACCGAAGTTCCGCCGCACCAACCAGAACATGACCATCGACCTTCGCCCGATCTGCAACAAGGGTCAGCGCGTTAAGAAGGGCGACATCCTTACCGAGGGTTATGCTACAGAGGACGGCGAGCTTGCACTTGGCCGCAACCTTCTCGTTGCCTACATGCCTTGGAAGGGTTACAATTATGAGGACGCCATCGTGCTTTCGGAGCGTATGGTTCGCGACGACGTGCTCACATCAGTTCACGTAGACGAGTACTCACTCGACGTGCGTGAGACAAAGCGTGGTCTTGAGGAGTTCACAAGCGATATTCCTAACGTTTCGGAAGAGGCAACTAAGGACCTCGACGACAACGGTATCGTTCGCATTGGTGCTCGTATCGAGCCGGGCGACATCATGATTGGTAAGATTT
The DNA here is from genome assembly GCA_934230115.1 of uncultured Prevotella sp. GTDB lineage: Bacteria > Bacteroidota > Bacteroidia > Bacteroidales > Bacteroidaceae > Prevotella. Next base: position 2,582 of record CAKQEI010000012.1, read on the forward strand.
CGCCTAAGGGCGAGAGCGATCCTTCACCGGAGGAGAAACTTCTGCGTGCCATCTTTGGCGACAAGGCAGGCGACGTTAAGGACTCTTCATTGAAGGCCAACCCATCGTTGAGCGGTGTAGTAATCGACAAGAAGCTCTTCGCACGTGCCGTTAAGACACGCGAGTCGAAGAAGCAGGACAAGGTGATACTCGCCAAGATTGACGAGGAGTATGAGGCAAAGAACGACGACTTGAAGGATATTCTCGTCGACAAGCTCCTCACACTTACCGACGGCAAGGCTTGCATGGGTGTGAAGGACTACTCTGGTGCCGAGATTATCAACCGCGGCAGCAAGTTTACAACCACAATGCTCAAGAACCTTGAGTACGACGGTATCCAGTCGAACGATTGGACCGACGACGAGCATGCCAACAAGCTCATCTCAAAGCTCATCATGAACTATATACGCAAATATAAGTTGCTCGACGCAGAGCTTAAGCGCAAGAAGTTCGCCATTACTATTGGCGACGAGCTGCCTTCAGGCATCCTGCAGATGGCAAAGGTTTATGTAGCCAAGAAGCGTAAGATTGGTGTGGGTGATAAGCTCGCCGGTCGTCACGGTAACAAGGGTATCGTATCGAAGATTGTGCGCATGGAAGATATGCCGTTCCTTGAGGACGGTCGTCCAGTAGACCTTGTGTTGAACCCTCTGGGTGTGCCTTCTCGTATGAACCTCGGTCAGATATTCGAGGCTATCCTCGGTGCTGCCGGCCGCAAGCTCGGTGTTAAGTTTGCTACTCCTATCTTCGACGGTGCTCACCTTGAGGACCTCTCAGAGTGGACCGACAAGGCAGGTCTGCCTCACCTCTGCTCAACCCACCTTTATGATGGTGAGACAGGCGAGCGTTTCGACCAGCCGGCAACAGTAGGTGTCACCTACTTCCTCAAGCTCGGCCACATGGTAGAGGACAAGATGCACGCCCGTTCAATCGGTCCGTACTCGCTCATCACACAGCAGCCACTTGGTGGTAAGGCACAGTTTGGTGGTCAGCGTTTCGGTGAGATGGAGGTTTGGGCTATCGAGGCATTCGGTGCCAGCCACGTGCTTCAGGAGATTCTGACAATCAAGTCCGACGACACCGTTGGCCGCTCTAAGGCTTACGAGGCAATCGTCAAGGGCGATCCAATGCCAACTCCTGGCATACCAGAGTCGCTCAACGTGCTCTTGCATGAGCTCCGCGGTCTTGGTCTCAGCATCAAACTCGATTAATCCCGACATCCCTAAACTATAGAAATATATGGCTTTCAAGAAAGATACAAAAGTTAAGAATAATTTCACGAAGATTACCATCGGACTTGCCTCTCCCGAGGAAATCCTGGAAAATTCGTATGGCGAGGTGACAAAGCCTGAGACCATCAACTACCGTACTTACAAGCCAGAGCGCGACGGCTTGTTCTGCGAGCGCATCTTCGGTCCGACACGTGATTACGAGTGTGCCTGCGGCAAGTACAAGCGTATCCGTTACAAGGGTATCGTCTGCGACCGATGCGGTGTTGAGGTTACTGAGAAGAAGGTACGTCGTGAGCGCAGCGGACACATCGAACTGGTAGTGCCCGTTGCCCACATCTGGTACTTCCGTTCTCTGCCTAACAAGATTGGCTACCTCCTCGGAATGCCTACAAAGAAGCTCGACCAGGTTATCTACTACGAGAAGTATGTAGTAATCCAGCCGGGTATCCTTGAGGGACGTACCGATTCAGAGGGTGAGGAACTCAACGGTTCACACAAGATGGACCTCCTCTCTGAAGACGAGTACATGGACATCCTCGACACCAAGGTATCGCCCAACAACGACGACCTTGATGACAGCGATCCCAACAAGTTCATCGCCAAGATGGGTGCAGAGGCTGTGTACGACCTTCTTGCTGGTCTCGACCTCGACTCGCTCTCTTACGAGCTTCGCGACCGTGCCAACAACGACTCTTCGCAGCAGCGTAAGACCGAGGCTTTGAAGCGCCTTCAGGTAGTAGAGGCATTCCGTGGCTCTAAGGACGTTAACCGTCCTGAGTGGATGATCATGAAGATCATTCCCGTCACACCGCCTGAACTCCGTCCGCTCGTACCGCTGGACGGTGGCCGTTTCGCCACTTCCGACCTCAACGACCTCTATCGTCGTGTAATCATACGTAACAACCGCTTGAAGCGACTTGTTGAAATCAAGGCTCCTGAGGTAATCCTCCGCAACGAGAAGCGTATGCTTCAGGAGGCTGTCGACAGCCTCTTCGACAACTCACGCAAGTCGAGCGCCGTTAAGAGCGATGCCAACCGTCCGTTGAAGTCACTCTCCGACTCGTTGAAGGGTAAGCAGGGTCGCTTCCGTCAGAACCTCCTCGGTAAGCGTGTTGACTACTCAGCACGTTCGGTTATCGTCGTTGGTCCGGAGTTGAAGATGGGCGAGTGCGGTCTGCCTAAGCTTATGGCAGCCGAGCTCTACAAGCCGTTCATCATCCGCAAGCTCATCGAGCGCGGCATCGTGAAGACCGTTAAGAGCGCCAAGAAGATAGTTGACCGTCGCGAGCCGGTTATCTGGGACATCCTCGAGAATGTAATGAAGGGCCATCCGGTTATGCTCAACCGTGCTCCGACACTTCACCGTCTCGGTATCCAGGCATTCCAGCCTAAGCTCATCGAGGGCAAGGCTATCCAGCTCCACCCGTTGGCATGTACTGCGTTCAACGCCGACTTCGACGGTGACCAGATGGCTGTTCACCTCCCGTTGAGCAACGAGGCAGTGCTTGAGGCACAGATATTGATGCTCCAGAGCCACAACATCCTTAACCCTGCCAATGGTGCTCCTATCACAGTGCCTTCGCAGGATATGGTGCTTGGTCTCTACTATATCACCAAGATTCGTCCGGGCGCAAAGGGTGAGGGACTCACCTTCTACGGCGACGAGGAGGCTCTTATCGCCAACAACGAGGGCAAGTGCGACCTCCACGCTTTGGTGAAGGTGGTTGTAAACGACCTTGTTGACGGCAAGCTACAGAAGCGTATGATTGAGACAACCGTAGGTCGTGTCATCGTGAACCAGATTATTCCTGAGGAAGTAGGCTTCTTCAACGACGTAATCTCAAAGAAGACACTTCGCGGACTCATCTCAAGCGTAATCAAGGCTGTAGGCTTTGCACGTGCCTGCGAGTTCCTCGACGGTATCAAGAACCTCGGTTACCGCATGGCTTATGTGGCAGGTCTTTCGTTCAACCTTGACGACATCATCATCCCGCCAGAAAAGAAGGAGATTGTGGATCGTGGTCAAGCTGAGGTACGTGCCATTGAGGACAACTACAACATGGGCTTCATCACTGAGAACGAGCGTTACAACCAGGTTATCGACACCTGGACCCACGTGAACAACGACCTCGCCAACATCCTTATGAAGGAGATGACTGAGGCCGACCAGGGCTTCAACGCCGTATTCATGATGCTCGATTCAGGAGCCCGTGGTTCTAAGGACCAGATTAAGCAGCTCTCTGGTATGCGTGGTCTTATGGCTAAGCCTATGAAGGCAGGTGCCGAGGGACATCAGATCATTGAGAACCCGATTATATCTAACTTTAAGGAAGGTATGTCGGTGCTCGAGTACTTCATCGCCTCGCACGGTGCCCGTAAGGGTCTTGCCGATACCGCTATGAAGACAGCCGACGCCGGTTACCTCACACGTCGATTGGTTGACGTCTCTCACGACGTTATCATCTCAGAGGAAGACTGTGGTACACTCCGCGGACTCGTTTGCACCGCTCTCAAGAACGGCGACGAGATTATCTCTTCTCTCGGCGAGCGCATCCTTGGCCGTGTATCAGTACACGATATCATCCATCCTTCTACCGGTGAGCTTCTCGTTCATGCCGGTGAGGAAATAACAGATGCTGTTGCCAAGGCAATCGAGGACTCTCCAATCGAGAGTGTTGAGATTCGCTCTGTGCTCACTTGCGAGAGCAAGAAGGGTGTCTGCATGAAGTGTTATGGCCGCAACCTTGCCACACAGCGCATGGTTCAGCTCGGCGAGGCCGTGGGCGTTATCGCTGCACAGGCTATCGGTGAGCCGGGTACTCAGCTTACTCTCCGTACGTTCCACGCCGGTGGTGTGGCTGGTAACGCAGCCGCCAACGCATCTATCACTGTCAAGAACGACTGTAAGCTCCACTTTGAGGATATCCGTGTGGTTCCGTTCGTCGAGAACAACGGCGAGAAGGACATCGACTGCCAGATGGTAGTAAGCCGTCTGTCGGAGGTTCACTTCATCGATCCGCACACAGACATCACACTCGCAACACAGAACGTGCCTTACGGTTCTTCACTCTACTTCAAGGAGGGCGACCTCGTGAAGAAGGGCGACCTCATTGCCAAGTGGGACCCGTTCAATGCTGTCATCGTGACAGAATATGCAGGTACATTGCGCTTCAACGACGTAATCGAGGGCGTAACCTACCGTGCCGAGACCGACGAGGCTACAGGTCTTACCGAGAAGATTATCACCGACTCTAAGGACAAGTCGAAGGTGCCTACCTGCGACGTGCTCGACAAGAATGGCGAAATCATCGGTACCTACAACTTCCCAGTGGGCGGTCACGTGGTTTGCGAGGACGGTCAGACCGTAAAGACAGGTACTACACTCGTCAAGATTCCGCGTGCTGCAGGTTCTGCAGGCGATATCACCGGTGGTCTTCCACGAGTTACCGAGCTGTTCGAGGCCCGCAACCCGTCTAACCCAGCTGTCGTTTCGGAAATCGACGGTGAGGTGACAATGGGTAAGGTTAAGCGTGGTAACCGCGAGATCATCGTTACATCCAAGACTGGCGACCAGCGCAAGTATCTCGTATCTCTGTCTAAGCAGATTCTTGTTCAGGAGCACGACGCCGTGCGTGCGGGCACTCCGCTTTCAGACGGTGTTATCACTCCGGGCGACATCCTCGCCATCAAGGGTCCTACCGCTGTTCAGGAGTACATCGTGAACGAGGTTCAGGACGTTTACCGTCTGCAGGGTGTGAAGATCAACGACAAGCACTTCGAGATTATCGTGCGTCAGATGATGCGCAAGGTACGCATCGACGAGCCTGGCGACACCACATTCCTTGAGCAGGAGATGGTAGACAAGCTCGACTTTGCTGAGGAGAACGACCGTATATGGGGCAAGAAGTATGTCACCGACGCAGGCGACAGTGATGTGCTCAAGGTGGGTCAGATTGTTTCTGCCCGCAAGCTGCGCGACGAGAACTCAAGCCTCAAGCGCCGTGACTTGCGCCTTGTTCAGGTGCGCGACACCGTTCCTGCAACATCTACTCAGATACTTCAGGGTATCACACGTGCCGCATTGCAGACTAAGAGCTTCATCTCGGCTGCTTCGTTCCAGGAGACAACCAAGGTGCTCAACGAGGCTGCTATCCGCGGTAAGAGTGACTTCCTTGAGGGTATGAAGGAGAACGTGATCTCTGGTCACCTCATCCCGGCAGGTACAGGTCTTCGCCAGTGGGAGAAGATTGTCGTTGGTTCTAAAGAGGAATACGACCGTATGCAGGCCAACCGCCGCAATGTGACAGACTATTCCAACCAGACCGACTCTACTACAGTAGAATAAACAAGAAGTGATAAAAACATAATATTAAAGAACGCTGCAAGCAGACTTCAAAAGAGTTTGACTTGCAGCGTTTTTTTATGCTTAACCGACAAAGCCGTCATCACTGATGATAAGTGTAGCTTATTACTGATTTTATGTGTGCGATAACAATTGTGTGTTTGTGTGTTTTTTCTATTACAGAGGCAAAAAAGTTGAAAAAAAGCTTGGCGGTTTGGAAACAAAACGCTAAATTTGCAACATCGAAACTAAATAAACAAAACGCGTCATTATAACAACAAGATGAAAAATGGCGCAAAGAAGAAGCATAAAGACAGACGACGGACTTTTATAGTCAACACAAAGACAGTTGCACTGAGATGCAACATGTAAAAATAATCAAGAAATGAATGGGAAAGTGAATTGAACGTGTTATGTGCCGTACAGCCATAATTGGCTTTTGCAGGAATGGTAGTGTGCCAGGACTTGCATAGAGTGCGAAACGCATATAATGTTCTGTTGATGTGAACCCACAACTATACAAAAACTTATGTAACAGACCTCAAACCAAAAACGATATAACAACAAACACCCCAACATCCCAGACACCCCCAAAACATAAAAACGTAAACAACGTTTGAAAAAGCGATATAAATAAATTTATTATCTAACTAAACTTTTGGCTTATGAAAAAGAGATTTCTTAGCGCAATGATTCTTGGAGCACTAACCGTGACTTCAACTAACACGCTTACTTCATGTAAGGACTATGATGACGACATCTCTGATCTCCAGGAGCAGATTAATGCAAATTCATCGGCACTTGAGCAGATTAAGGCCCTCATCAAGAGTGGTCAGGTCATCACAGGCGTAACTAACAGTGGTACAGGCGTTACCTTCACAATGAGTGACGGTAATTCATACACTGTGACTAATGGTAAAGATGGTAAGGACGGTGCAGTCGGCGCAACTGGAGCTACTGGTGCAACAGGTGCTACTGGTGCAGCGGGCAAGGATGCCAAAGTATGGACCATTGGCGAGGATGGCTACTGGTACTGCGATGGCGTGAAGACCGAATTCCCATCTCGTGGCGCAACTGGCGCTCAAGGCGAAAAGGGCGACAAGGGTGATACCGGCGCAACTGGTGCTCAAGGCGAAAAGGGCGACAAGGGCGATAAGGGTGATACCGGCGCAACTGGTGCTCAAGGCGATAAGGGCGATAAAGGCGATAAGGGTGACAAGGGCGATAAGGGTGATACCGGCGCAACTGGTGCTACTGGCGCAACTGGAGCTCAAGGCGAGAAGGGCGACAAAGGCGATAAGGGTGACAAGGGCGATAAGGGTGACACCGGCGCAACTGGTGCTACTGGCGCAACTGGAGCTCAAGGCGAAAAGGGCGACAAAGGCGATAAGGGTGACAAGGGCGATAAGGGTGACACCGGCGCAACTGGTGCAACCGGCGCAACTGGTGCTACTGGCGCAACTGGAGCTCAAGGCGAGAAGGGTGACAAGGGCGATATCGGCTTGACAGGCGGATATTATAAGCCAAACCTTGAAACAGGCAATTTCGACTATGTAGATCCTAATGGCAATGTATCTGATTCTGGTATTTCTTGGCTCGGTCAGGGCTTGACCGTAATTGATAGAGGTACATACTATTGGCTTTGCAATGTAGTTGTCGACGGAAAGCTTGATAATATTAAGGTTTCTAAGGGTATGGATCTTGGCTCTATCGTATATAGCCCGTCTGCATATTACGGTGGTATCCAGGCTATCATGCTGAACGCTTATCAGTATACTCCTATCAATTGCTTCAAGGCTGATCCTACTAAGGATCAGAAAAAATCGGATTATAAGGATACAGATGCTCCAAATTCACGTACATTCGTTCCGAATGTTGTAATGAACTATTATCTCAACCCGAAGAGTGCATTCATCGATACAGATGCTTCTAAGTTTGAGTTCGTAGCAACCGACGCTGCTTATACACGTGCTTTCAGTGGCTCTGATCTCACGGTTAAGAAAGTATCTCAAGAGAAGATTGGTGGCAAACCAACAGGCTTGTTCACCGTTGTTGCTCGAGTGAACAATGCTGAACAGATTAAGAGTATTGATGAAGAGCAGGTAACTGTTGCAGCTCTCCGTTATGCAGATGGTGATACAGCTGTTATCTCTGATTTTGCAGCTCTAAAGCGTCAGATGAATACAAACTTCTCAGTATGCTATGCTGATGGTGGTAAACTTTTCCATGATCAGGATGGTGCTCGTGAAAGTTCTGCAGTTCTCAGTTTTGAGCGTGGCAAGGATTTGAATTTGACAAAAGAATTCAAGGCGTACTATCGTCAGAATGGAAATTCTGAAGAAGTGGAGTTCAAAGCCAATGACATGACGAATGCAGGATTTAAGCTGGATTATGAACTTATCGGTTATTTTGCAAAAGATCAAGATGCTAAGTACACCGATCAGTCTAATCGTTGTAAAATCGAAAACGGTCACCTTATGTTGAAAGAAAATAATCCTGGTGACGAGGGACGTACTCCTCTTATCCGTGTTACGCTTAAGGACACCAATAATGGTGATGCTGTAGCTGCTGTTGGCTATGTGAAGGTGCGTATCACAGAGGCAATCGCTGAGCCTATTGTATTGGATAATGCAATTGGTTGGCAGCGCGATTACACACTTGCTTGTGGATATGATAAGTTTGAGACATTTGGAATGACATGGGATCAGATGGAGGAAAATGTTCTCAATGACAAAAATGTTAAGTTATCTAAGGCTGACTTCGAGAAGATTTATCAACTTCAGACTGTTGACGGTACACCTTATGGTGATGCAATACAGTACAAGAAGAATGATGATGGAACTTACTCTAAGGTTTCAGGAGCTGAAGAGTTCGGTGTTGTGACATTTACCCGTAGTGGTGTGAGTGCAGCAGAAACAAATGTTCTTCAGTGGACAATCAATAACAATGAGGCCTACATTGCTGCTAAGAACAAGACTGTTGCCACAAAGCAGGTTATCGTAGCATGGGCACCTAAGGATGGAACTAAGTCTCGTGGTACTATTTATGCTACTCTGCAGTGGACAATAGGTAAGCGTAACATTGAACCTAAAGCTTCTATCAATGATAAGCAGGATAAGACTTATGCATTGTGGTCAGATGGATACGGGTATGCTAAGGCTGGTGTAAACGATGATTGCGAGTTTAAAGTAACAACCACTTCTTCTTTCAACCAGGATCCTAAGGATATTGTTTACAACAGACTTGAGGCTATTTATCGTTCACTTCTTAATGGTATGGACTATAAGTTCACATCTGCTGAGGCTGATGGTTATAATCTTGTAGTTTCTCCTGATGGTAAGTCAGTGAAATGCAATGGTAATCTTATCGTTTCTATTGGAAATGATGGAAAGACTCTCACATATGCAGAAAATGATTTGGCTAAGCAGATACTCAACCCTGCAGATCCAGAAGTAAAAGAGCCTCTAACAGTTAATATAAAGATGATTCCATTGTCTTGCGAACCAGCACAGGGCGTTATCCAGCTTGAGGGAGATGTTTATGCAATGAAGTATATACGTCCGATGACTGTTAATGTTAAAGATGTTGAAAGCATCGTTGATAGAGCTGATAAGGAACTTACAAGCGAGGTGAAATTGACATTCAAGAATTGGCTTGGTGAAAAAGTTAACTATAGCAAGTACGGTGTAACCGGTGCAGCTCAGAATGGTATTGCTAAGTCTAACTTCAAGAAGGGTGATGTCTTTGAGGCTCTTCCAGAGGGATTTGAGATTAAGTATAATGGAGAAGGATTTGACCCAGCTAATGGTGAGTATGGTGTTATCACATACAAGCGTCCGTCTACACTCGTAGTAGCTAAGGACTTCCAGGTACGAGTTCCTATCCTTGTTAACTACAAGTGGGGTCAGATTCATGTAACACTTGAGCTCAAAGTTAAGAAGACAGAGAAGTAATGATATTTTGTCGGTAATCAACCGCAAAGTGGAAATGCGTAAATTCGGGCTAACCGCCCGATGAAATAAGGAGGCAGGTTCGGCAAGGCAAACGTTTCGCCAAGCCTGCCTCCTGCTTTATAGATACAGAAGGGATTTTTACGATAAACAGTTAATAACAAACAACTAATACACAGACAACTATGAAAACAAGAAATAAGCGTCTATCGCTCCTGCTGGCTGTCCTTGTGATGTTGCTATCGGTAAGTGTAATATCGTGCAACTCCAAGAAGGAGCAGAAAGGACCGCAACCCACAGAATTTGAGATGGGCATGACCAATCAGGACTCCATCGCCGTGCGTGGACTCATCGATCAGTTCTTCTCCTTTGTCAAGGCTAAGGATTATGCGGCAGCCACAGAAATGCTCTACCGCACTTCGTACGACAACCCCAAAACGGAGCCACAGCCCATCGACAATAAGGAGATACAGGAGGTGATGGGACTCTTGAAATCGGTGCCAATGGTTGACTATAAGATTGAGTACATCAAGTTCAACGAGTCATACGACAATGAGGTACTATGTACCGTAATCATCAAGAAGTCGAAGAGCAAGGACATGCCCGACATTACAACAAAGATGTTCTTCAAGCCTATGAGCTACTTGGGACAGTGGTGTCTGGGGCTTATGAACTCCGAATGGGGCGACGATGGTGTGGTTGATCCAGCCAAGCGCGACTCCGTGAAAGAAGAATATGCCAAGGAACAGAAAGAAGCCAAGGCGACGAAGAAATGAAAAAGCGCACAGAATTTAAGTACACTTCATGTAAGATTGGTTTAGTGCTCTGCGCATTAGTTTTTTGTATTAACAGTTTAAAATCACTTTTTCATTTCGCGGTCTCGGCTGTTTCACTGGTGTGTGAACATAAGTGTGGCGAGCCGGACCGCCTTGTTTAAGCCCTGTTCAGACTCGTTGCAGGCTTGACGAAAGGTGATATTTTTGCAGAAAACGGCGTAAAAGCTTTGCTAATTCACAAATAATCAGTAACTTTGCACCCACGTTTGGCGAAAATGAGTAGCCAACGCAAGCAATATTATAGTATAACCAAATTAAACAAAACGAAAAAAAATGATTATTGTACCGGTAAAAGATGGTGAGAACATCGAAAGAGCTCTCAAGAAGTTCAAGAGAAAATTCGAAAAGACAGGTGTTGTTAAGGAGTTGCGCGCACGCCAGCAGTACAACAAGCCTTCTGTTCTGAAGAGACTCAAGATGGAGCACGCTATCTATGTACAGCAGCTCCGCGCCAACGAGGAATAATATTAGTTTCCAAATCGTTAGCACGCGTTATTAACAACTAAACAGACCATGCGCTTCTGCTCTTTGCTACATAGAGAAAGAGCGCATCGGGTCGGATGGACCAGGAGGTGTACGTACACTTAGACATATAATCATTTCAACGATATCAAGCCCACCGGAGACCTAACCTCTGCATGAGGCAGGTCGTATGTACGGAGGCACCAACAACTTAAAAAGGCAAAAGAAACTGTCGTCACACAAGTGGCAGACTGTTTCTTTTGCCTTTTTTTTGTTATGTACAAACCTTGGTGGTTATTCATAAACCTTAGCCATTTCAATAATGCTTGCAGGAATGAGCTGGCTCACGTCTTCTCCCCGTCGTATGCGCTCGCGCACCATAGTGCTGCTCACGTCGTAGAGTCCCGTGTCTACAAGCTTGACGTTGTGCGGAAGCGTAGAGGCTTCGATGTCGTAGCCACGTCGCGGATAGATGCGGATAGGGTAGTGGGCGATGATGTCGTCGGCATGATACCAACGGTCGAACACCTGCCAGTTGTCGGCACCTATGAGCAGAGTGAACTCACGGTCGGGATAGTCGCGCGACAGACTCTGTAGCGTGTGCCACATGTATGACGGGCGAGGCATGTGAAACTCGTAGTCGCATGCCGTTACGCAAGGGATGTCGGCTGTGGCACGTCGTGTCATGTCGAGTCGCAGTCGCTCGTCAAGAAGGTCGGCCGACTGCTTTAATGGATTCTGTGGCGACACCATGAGCCACACCTCGTCCACAGCATCGCAATCGAGCATTGCCCGTGCGATGGCTATGTGGCCGTTGTGTATGGGGTTGAATGAACCACCGTAGATGCCGGTCCTGATTTTGTTTGTCATAGACCAATAAATTCCTTCACAATCTTTATGGTTTCCTCAACCGCTTTCTCAAGATCGTCGTTTATCACCACGCGGTCGAATTTAGGAGCCTGCGACAGCTCGAACTCAGCACGCTCGATGCGTTGCTCGATAACCTCGGGAGCATCGGTGGCACGACCCGTCAGTCGACGACGCAACTCCTCTACCGATGGTGGCTGAATGAAGATGCTCAGCGCGCGCGAGCCATAGAACTGCTTGATGTTGCATCCGCCCTTCACGTCGACATCGAACACCACGTTGTCGCCACGCTCAGCCTGAGTCTCCACCTGCTGCTTCAGAGTGCCGTAGAAGCGGTCCTTGTACACCTCTTCGTATTCTAAGAACTCGTCGCGCTTGATGCGCTCGCGAAACTCCTCAGGCGAGAGGAAGAAATATTCCACACCATTCTTCTCAGTGCCGCGTGGCGCACGGCTGGTGCATGATATGGAGAATGCGAGATGCAACTCTGGATGCTGCATCAGACGGTTGATGATTGTGCTTTTGCCGCTTCCCGAGGGAGCGGAGAAAATGATAAGTTTACCCATTTTGGAATGTTGAATTTTGAGTTTTGAATTTTGAATTGTCGGCGGAGCCGATTTTGAGTTTTGAGTTTTGAGTTTTGAATTGTGAATTTTATATTTTTAGTCTCTAATTCAAAATTCCTAAATGAACAATTCCTAATCGGCATGGCCGATAATTCAAAATTCAAAACTCAAAATTCAAAACTCAAAACTCTTACAGCGCATTTAGCACTTGCTCCTTAATCTGCTCCAGTTCATCCTTCATCTTCACCACAATGTTCTGCATTTCGGCGTTGTTGCTCTTCGAACCGGTAGTATTTATTTCGCGTCCCATTTCCTGAGCTATGAATCCAAGCTTCTTGCCCTGTCCGTGTCCCTCCTGCATAGTCTCGCGGAAGTACTTCAGGTGATTGGCAAGGCGTTGTTTCTCCTCGCTGATGTCGAGTTTCTCGATATAGTAGATAAGCTCCTGCTCCAGGCGGTTCTTGTCGTACTCCACATCGGGAATCGACTTAAGACCCTCAACAATGCGTGCACGAATCTTCTCCACGCGCGCCTTCTCGTAAGGCTCGATGCTAAGAAGCAGCTGCTCGATGTTGTCCACCTTCTCGCCAAACTTCTTCTCCAAGGCAGCACCTTCCTGAGTGCGGAAAGCCACAAGCTTGTCGATAGCCTCGTCCACGGCAGCACGAGCCACGCTCCATTCCTTGTCGTCGAGAGTCTCCACCTCGGTCTTGGCAGTAACGTCGGGCATTCGCATGAGTGTTAGGAACCAGTCCTCTGGCTCAGGAATGTTGCAACGCTGTGCAATAGCCTTAATCTGCTGGCAGTAGTTCTCGGCGAGAGCCGCATTGATGACAGTGGCATCCGAAGCAGCGTCCTTCTCAATCCAGATGGCAAAGTCCACCTTGCCTCTCAGCACACGCTGCTGAATAGTCTGGCGAATTTCCATCTCCTTCTCTCGGTAGAGCGGAGCGATACGAGTAGACAGGTCGAGACTCTTGCTGTTGAGCGACTTAATCTCGACATTGATTTTCTTTCCATTGTAGACTGCGACCGATTTGCCGTAGCCCGTCATTGATAGTATCATATTATGTTGTTTATATGTATTTTTACTGTAGTGTTGATTTATAAGAATGCAAAAATACTTATTATTTTCCGAAATAAAGCGTTATAGAGTCAAAAATGGATGATTTCATTTTGTGTTGCCGTTGATTTCCATTAACTTTGCACTTATATATATGTAATATCGCGACCCACTGTTAGCCATTGGAGCAGAATTTTGTAGCATTAAGTCCAGTGGTTAGGAGTTGCAGGGTTGCATGAACAAAAGAAAATTGTTTTAGCATGTCGTGTATTTTGAATATTGATACGAGCACCAATGTGTGCTCAGTAGCCGTCAGCCAGGATGGCGCTTGCATTTTCTCCAAGGAAGATCATGACGGTCCCAACCATGCCGTGATTCTCGGAACATTTGTCGATGAGGCCATGTCCTTTGCCGACAGTCATGCCATACCCCTCGACGCCGTGGCCGTGAGTCAGGGACCAGGCTCCTACACCGGACTCCGCATCGGAGTGTCCATGGCCAAGGGCATCTGTTTTGGCCAGAATCTTAAGCTGATTTCCGTGCCCACCCTTGAGCTTATGGCAGTGCCCGTGTTGCTTCGCGAGGAAGTGGAGGAGGGAGCCTTGCTTTGCCCCATGCTCGACGCGCGCCGCATGGAAGTGTACTCTGCCGTCTACGACCGTGCCCTAAAGGAGGTGCGTGGCATCCAGGCCGACATTGTCGACGAGAACACATACAAGGAATATCTCGACCGTGGCCCCGTATATTTCTTTGGCAACGGAGCCGAGAAGTGCATGGAAGTAATCAACCATCCCAACGCACGCCTTATCAAGGGTGTAGAGCCGTTGGCCAAATGGATGTATCCCCTTGCCGAGCGACGCATAGCCAGGGAGCAATACGAGGATGTGGCCTATTTCGTGCCATTCTACCTTAAGGACTTCGTGGCAAAAGAATCAAAAAAACTGCTTTAACACAGAAAAAGATACAGAATGAAGATAACAGGACTTGATTATAACACACAGCGCGAGCGTCTCATACTGCCCGAATACGGACGCGAGGTGCAGCAGATGGTCGACCATTGCATCGCGCTGCCCAACCGTGCTCTGCGCCAGCGTTGCGCTGAGTCGATAGTGGCAGTAATGGAGCGTATGTCGCCCCCAGCGTGCGACGACAGCGACTACCGTCATAAACTCTGGGACCATCTTGCGCTCATGAGCAACTTCAAGCTCGACATCGACTATCCCTTCGACATCAGCGAGGCCAAGAAGATGCTTGAGAAGCCGGCTCCCATGTCTTATCCCATGAAGCGCATTCCCGTGCGCCACTATGGCATGATGATGTTCGAGATGTTCGACCTCTTGAAGCAGATGCCCGAAGGAAGCGACCGCACCGAGCTTGTGCGCCTTGTGGCCAACCAAATGAAGCGCGACCTCGTGCAGTGGGGCCACGGCTCCAACGACAACGAGAAGGTGGCTTCCGACCTTGCCCACTATACCGACGGCAAGGTGCAGCTCGACCTCGACACGTTCAAGTTTGAGCGTATAGCTCCCGACATTCGAAACAACGATAAGAAACAACGCAGACGCAAATAAATTCCCATACAACGCCTATGGAAACGTTTATCATAGAGGGCGGTCATCCGCTTAGCGGCACCATCACTCCGCAGGGTGCCAAGAACGAGGCTCTTGAGGTGATAGCGGCAACGCTGCTCACATCGGAACCAGTGCGCATCAGCAACATTCCCGACATCCTTGATGTCAACAACCTCATAAAGCTCCTCACCGACATTGGAATGAAGGTGACGCGCAACTCGCGCAACGACTATACATTCCAGGCCGACGAGCTGAACCTTGAATATCTCGCGAGCGACGAATATGTGCAGAAATGCTCTGCCCTGCGAGGCTCGGTGCTGCTCATGGGTCCGCTGCTCGGACGCTTCGGAAGAGCCACTGTGGCTGAGCCGGGAGGCGACAAGATAGGTCGCCGACGTCTCGACACCCACTTCCTCGGATTCAAGTGTCTTGGCGCAAAGTTCATCAACGACGACGAGCGCAAGGTCTACACCATCGAGGCAAAGCATCTTAAGGGCACATACATGCTGCTCGATGAGGCTTCGGTTACGGGTACTGCCAACATCATCATGGCTGCTGTCCTGGCCGAAGGCACTACCACCATCTACAACGCAGCCTGCGAGCCTTACATCCAGCAGCTCTGCCACATGCTCAACAGCATGGGAGCCAACATCTCGGGCATAGCCTCCAACCTCATTACCATTGTGGGCGTGAAGAGTCTGCATGGTGCCGAGCACCGTGTGTTGCCCGACATGATTGAGGTAGGCTCCTTCATAGGTATGGCGGCAATGGTGGGCGACGGCATCCGCATCAAGGACGTGCAGATGAAGCATCTTGGCATCATTCCCGACACGTTCCGTCGTCTTGGCGTGAAGCTTAAGGTGGAGGGCGACGACATTATAGTGCCAAAGCAACCCCACTACATTGTCGACTCGTTCATCGACGGCACTATAATGACCATTGCTGACGCTCCGTGGCCAGGACTCACTCCCGACCTCCTCTCGGTGTTCATCGTTGTAGCCACCCAGGCGCGTGGCTCGGTGCTCATCCACCAGAAGATGTTCGAGAGCCGCCTCTTCTTCGTCGACAAGCTTATCGACATGGGAGCGCAGATAATCCTTTGCGACCCTCACCGTTGCGTAATCGTGGGTCACGACCGCAAGAAACAGTTGCGTGCCGGACGCATGACTTCGCCCGACATTCGTGCAGGCATAGCCCTGCTCATAGCCGCACTTGGAGCCAAGGGCACAAGCCGCATAGAGAACATCGCACAGATAGACCGTGGCTACGAGGACATCGAGGACCGACTGAATGCGTTGGGAGCGAAGATAAGGAGAGAGTAATAACCTATATTTTTTGGTAATGATAAAGAAAGAAACTGTCTACCGTATAGGCAAGATAGGCAAACCGCATGGCGTGGATGGCGAGGTGTCGTTTCATTTCGACGATGACGTGTTCGACCGCACCGATGCCGACTACCTCATTCTCGATATGGACGGCATACTTGTGCCGTTCTTCATCGACGAGTACCGTTTCAAGACCGACGAGACAGCACTCGTGCGCTTTGCCGACATCGACACTCAGGACAAGGCACGCAACCTTACGGGCAGCGATGTGTATTTCCCGCGTGAGCACTCCGACAGCGATTCCGACTCGCTCTCGTGGGCAGAGATAGTGGGCTATAAGGTGGTAGATGCTGAGTCGGGCAATATTGTGGGTGAAATACGCTCCGTCGACGACTCCACCATCAACACCCTCTTCGAGCTTGTCACTTCCGATGGCAACGACCTGCTTCTGCCTGCAAGCGACGAGCTGATAGTGGAGGTTGACACCGAGCAACGCCAAATAACCATGCAGCTGCCAGAAGGACTGCTGGAACTATAAACAAAAACAATCAAATATGAAAAAACAAATCTGCATCCTTGGCTCTACCGGTTCTATCGGAACACAGGCCCTGGATGTCATAAAGCAGCATAGCGACCGCTACGAGACTTATTGTCTCACAGCCAACAACCGCTACGAGATGCTTGCTGAGCAGGCTCGCCAGTTTCGTCCTGCCGCTGTTGTAATAGCCAACGAGAAATATTATGAGCCGCTTTGCGCTCTTCTCGCTGATTGTCCCGAGATTAAGGTTTATGCTGGAGCCAAGGCTCTCGACGAGATTGTTGAGGCTCAGCCCATCGATATGGTGCTCACTGCCATGGTGGGATTTGCCGGACTTTCGCCCACAATCCACGCCATAAAGGCCCGCAAGACCATCTGCCTTGCCAACAAGGAGACTCTTGTGGTGGCAGGCGAGCTCATCTGCCGCCTTGCAGCCGAGAACCACGTTAACATCCTGCCCGTCGACAGCGAGCACTCTGCCATATTCCAGAGTCTTGTGGGCGAGGGCAACAATGCGATTGAGAAGATATTGCTCACCGCTTCGGGCGGACCCTTCCGCAACTTCACCCTCAACCAGATGCGCGACGTGAAGGCTGCCGACGCCCTTAAGCATCCCACATGGGAGATGGGCGCAAAGATAACCATCGACTCAGCCTCGATGATGAACAAGGGATTTGAGGTGATAGAGGCAAAATGGCTCTTTGGCGTTGAGGCCGACCGCATCCAGGTGCTTGTGCATCCGCAGTCGATAGTTCATAGTGCCGTGCAGTTCAGCGACGGAGCAGTTAAGGCTCAGCTTGGAGTGCCCGACATGCGCTTGCCCATACAGTATGCCTTCTCCTTCCCCGAGCGTCTGCCGCTCAATGGCGACCGTCTCGACCTCTTCCGTCAGCCCCTTGAGTTCTTCGAACCCGACATGCAGAAGTTCCGCTGCCTGCACATGGCCTACGAGTCAATCCGTCAGGGCGGCAACATGCCTTGCATCGTCAATGCAGCCAACGAGATTGTCAACGAGGCGTTCCGCAAGGACAATTGCGGATTCCTGCAGATGGGCGAGATAATAGAGCGCACAATGCAGAAAGCCACATTCATCGCCAAGCCCACCTACGACGATTATATCGCCACGGATGCCGAGGCGAGAAGAATTGCCGAGGAACTGCTGTTGGGATAATAGACAAGAGTAAATGATGATTACCACAGATGGTAGCTCTTCAAATAAAAAAATAATAACTACGAATTAATAATTAATGGAAATCTTCCTTATCAAATTGCTGCAGTTCATGCTGGCAATTTCAATTCTTGTGTTGCTCCATGAGGGCGGACACTTCTTCTTCTCCAAACTCTTTGGTGTAAGGGTGGAGAAGTTCTATCTGTTCTTCGACCCCTGGTTCCACCTCTTCGAGTTCAAGCCCAAGAAGAGCGACACAACCTACGGAATAGGCTGGCTGCCGCTTGGCGGCTACTGCAAGATAGCTGGCATGATCGACGAGTCGTTCGATACAGAGCAGATGAAGAAACCAGCCGAGTCATGGGAGTTTCGTTCCAAGCCAGCTTGGCAGCGACTGCTCATCATGGTGGGCGGTGTGCTCGTGAATTTCGTGCTCGCATTGTTCCTTTATGCTGTGTGTCTCTTCACATGGGGCGACGACTATGTCAAGCCCAAGGACATGCAGTTTGGCATGAAGTTCAACAAGGAGGCTCAAGATCTTGGATTCCGCGATCGCGACGTGCTTGTGGGTACCGACCTCGGTGAGTTTAAGAAGTTCGGTCCCGACATGTATCGCGACATGGCTCGCGCCCGTGAGGCTTATGTCATCCGCGACGGCAAGCCCGTGACAGTAAATATGCCTGGCGACCTCGACTTGCTCGAGATGTTCAAGTCTGTGCCACCTTTCATGACCCAGTTCATTGAGGCACGTGTTGATAGCGTTCTCCCAGGCTCGCTCGCCCAGCACATCGGAATGCGCAAGGGCGACCTGATTGTGGCAGTAAACGGCAAGAAGATAGGTTCTCACAACGAGTTCCTCAACGAGATAGGTCGTGTGAGCGATGTGCTTACGTTTGCCAAGAACCATGCCGACAGCGTCAAGGCTCTCACCGTTCATCTCACTCTTGCCCGCGAGGCCAACGGTCGCTTATGTGCCATCAACACGAGTGGCTTGCTCAAGACATCCGACAAAGCGTCTGAGAACCTTAAGTTTGGTTTCACACCTGTGTTGCCCAACGACAAGGTTACCCACATCGACTACGGATTCTTTGAGAGTTTCCCAGCTGGTGTTAAGTACGGTTGGAACGTTCTCGCAGGCTATGTGGGCGACATGAAGTACATCTTCTCAGCCGAGGGAGCCAAGTCGCTTGGAGGATTCGGAGCTATAGGCAGCATGTTCCCCGATGTGTGGAACTGGCATAAGTTCTGGCTTATGACAGCCTTCCTGAGCATCATTCTCGCCTTCATGAACATCCTGCCCATCCCGGCACTTGATGGTGGTCACGTGCTCTTCCTGCTCTACGAGATGATAACGCGCCGCAAGCCGTCGGAGAATTTCATGATACGTGCCGAATATATCGGCATCGGCATCCTGCTCTTGCTCATGGTTGTAGCCAATCTCAACGATGTGTTGCGTTGGTTGCACATCATGTAAGAAAAAAAATAAGAGTAAAAATAGTTTAAATACTTTGCAGTCTCAGAAAAAAGCAGTACTTTCGCCACTGCTTACAAAAAGCATAGGGGCGTAGCCCAGCTGGTTTAGAGCGCTGCAGTCACATTGCAGAGGTCATCGGTTCGAGCCCGATCGTCCCTACAAAACATGAAAGAGGAATATCGCAAAAAAAAGCGGTGTTCCTCTTTTTGCGTATATGCTCGGTATGAGCCATGACCCCATTATCTGTAGGAAGTTGAGCCATGCTCGCCCAACCTCCTATAAAACCATTACGATATAGCCGCCCAGTTAATATTAGTATCTCTCAGTTCTCTCAATCTTCGCCATAGCAAGGCGTATTCATTGGATGAGCAAGTAGGGTCGGTGTCTATTATTTTTTGTGCCTCTTGTCGTGCGAGAGCCACAAGTTGTCCGTCGCGTGCTATGTCGGCAATCTTCAGGTCGAAGGCGATGCCGCTCTGCTGTGTGCCCTCAAGGTCGCCAGGTCCTCGTAGCTTAAGGTCGGCCTCGGCAATGCGGAAACCGTCGTTGGTGTCGCACATGATGTCGATGCGCTTGCGAGTGATGTCCGACAGCTTGTAGGTGGTCACGAGGATGCAGTAGCTCTGTTCGGCACCCCTGCCCACACGTCCGCGTAGCTGGTGAAGCTGTGACAGACCGAAGCGTTGGGCATCGAGAATAACCATCACCGAAGCGTTGGGCACATTCACACCCACCTCAATCACTGTTGTGGCAACAAGAATCTGAGTCTCGCCACTCACAAACTTCTGCATCTCCGCGTCCTTCTCGGCAGGTTTCATCTTGCCGTGTACACGGCTGATGTGGAACTCCGGGAAAATATCGCATAGGGCAGCAAAACCGTCCTCAAGATTCTTAAGGTCGCTCTTCTCGCTTTCGGTAATAAGCGGGTATACCACGTATACTTGTCGTCCGAGCCGTATCTGCTGTCGGATGCCGTTGTAGAGCGACATCATCTGATTGTCGTAGCGATGTATTGTCTGCACGGGTTTGCGTCCGGGTGGCAGTTCGTCGATAACGCTCACGTCGAGGTCGCCATAGATAGTCATTGCGAGGGTGCGTGGAATAGGTGTGGCTGTCATTACAAGAATGTGTGGAGGGTTCTCGCTTTTAGCCCATAGGCGCGCTCGCTGAGCCACCCCGAAGCGGTGCTGCTCGTCGATGACGGCAATGCCGAGCCGCTGGAAGCGCACCTGGTCTTCGAGAATGGCATGAGTGCCAACAAGAATCTTCACTTCGCCTGCGAGCAGGGCATTGAGCACCTCCTTGCGCCTCTTGCCCTTAACCATGCCCGTGAGAAGTTCCACTCTTATGTCCATGCCGTGAAGAAACTCTTTGATGGTGGTGAGATGCTGTTCGGCAAGGATTTCTGTGGGAGCCATGATGCATGCCTGGAACCCGTTGCCAAGAGCTATGAGCATGGTCATGAGGGCCACAAGAGTCTTGCCGCTGCCCACGTCGCCTTGCAGCAGACGGTTCATTTGTCGTCCGGAGCACATGTCGTCGCGAATCTCGTGCATCACCCGTTTCTGTGCTCCGGTAAGCTCAAATTTAAGGTTCTCGGAGTAGAAGCGGTTGAAGTCGGATCCTACGCGGTTGAATATGTATCCGCGGTATTTGCGGCGGTGATCGCTGGCGTAGCGCAGTATGTTGAGTTGCACGTAGAAGAGTTCCTCAAACTTGAGTCTCTCGCGGGCCTTCTGCATCTCAACGGCATTTTTTGGATAGTGAATGCAGCGCATGGCTGTGTCGCGCGAAACAAGGTGTAGTCGGCGCACAATGAAGTCGGGCAGAGTCTCGGGCAGCGGGTCCTTGAGTTTCAGCAGCATCGCCTTGACAATCTTCTCCACTGAGCGCGATGTCACTCCACGCTTCTTCATGAGTTCGGTAGTGGAGTAGTATGGCTGCATTCCCATTTCGGAGAGTTGCAAGTCTTGTGCGCGGTCGATGTCGGGATGCGAGAACTGGAACCTACCGTTGTAGACTGTTGGCCGTCCGAAGACAATGTAGTCTTCGTTCACCTTATAATTCTTGTAGACGTATTGTGCGCCCGAGAACCACACGAGGTCAACCACACCTCGTCCGTCGCTGAAATGTGCCACCACACGCTTCTTGCGTGGCGACATCTCAAACTCCTCGAAAGACAGTATCTTGCCCCTTATTTGCACGAAGGGCATGTCGCCCGTCAGCTCGTGAATGGCATAGATGCGGCTCCTGTCCACATATTTATATGGATAGTTCTCCAGGAGGTCGCCCCATGTGTGGATGTCCAGTTCCTTGTTGAAGATATCCTTGCGGTTGGGGCCTACACCGGGCAGATACATTATGTCTTGCGAGAGTATGTCCATGATGAGTTTTTAGTTCTTCTTGATGAGTGCTTCGGCTACAACGAGGTCGAACGGCGTGGTGAGCTTAATGTTCTCGCGGTTGCCGTCGACCATAGTAACTTTGTGTCCTAATGCCTCCACCACCGAAGCGTCGTCGGTGAAGTTGTCGGAGTAGGGTTGCTTGAAAGCCTGCTTCAGTAATTGTGCGTCGAAGGTCTGTGGTGTCTGCACTGTGCGGTAGTCGTTGCGTTGCACGTTGTAGCCACCATCGTCAGTCACGCGGCGCAGGGTATCTGTTACTGGCAGCACAGGCAGAGCCGCACCAAACTGACGTGCTGCCTCGAAGCATCGAGCTATCGTCTCCTCGGATACGAAGGGGCGCACACCGTCGTGAATGCCAATAACGCCCGTGGCATCGTCGGGCACGGCAGCCACTCCGTTCTGCGATGAGTGGAAACGGGTCTGTCCGCCGTCCACAACGGTATGCTCAATGGTGAAGTTGTGCTTTTGGCAGATTTGTCGCCAGTAGTCCTGCTGCTCATGTGGCAGCACAAGTATAATCTTCAGCTCATCGCTGTAGGCTCGAAATCGCTCAATGGTGTGCATGAGCACCGGCTTGCCGTGCAATGGCATAAACTGCTTGGGCAGGTCGCCTCCCATGCGCAGTCCTTTGCCGCCAGCCACAATAATAATGTAGTCCATAGTCGTAAGTCTTAAAATCGACAATATTCAAATTGTCAATCGTTATACATCATTCCCTTCTTCATCTCTCTCACCACTCTCTCGCCCTTGAGCAGAGTGAGCAGGGCATAGGCGTAGTCGAATGTTGCGCCAGGGCCTTTGCCCGTGATGATGTTGCCGTCGATAGTGAACTTTGCGGCGGTGTATCCCGCGCCATCAAGCTCTCCCTCGAATCCAGGATAGCAAGTGGCCTTGCGTCCTTGTAGCAGTCCAAGATGTCCAAGCACCATAGGTCCGGCACAAATGGCACCTATAAGCTTGTTCTGTTCAGCCTGCTTGAGCAATGCCTGACGCACACCCTCGTGCTCGTCGATGTTCTTTGCACCCGGCATTCCGCCTGGGATAAGCAACAGGTCGGCGTCGGCTAAGTTGGCCTCGCTGAACATCATATCAGCCTTAATCTGCACACCGTGAGCCGACTCCACCATGAGCGAGTCGCCGATGCTTACTGTCTTAATCTCGATACCACCGCGACGCAGAATGTCGACCGGAGCCAACGCCTCGATATCCTCGAATCCGTTGGCAAGAAATTCGTATGCTTTTGCCATGTTGTGAATGT
Source organism: uncultured Prevotella sp. (assembly GCA_934230115.1). Classification (GTDB taxonomy): domain Bacteria; phylum Bacteroidota; class Bacteroidia; order Bacteroidales; family Bacteroidaceae; genus Prevotella. Next base: position 25,678 of record CAKQEI010000012.1, read on the forward strand.
TTATGGTTTGTTTTTCTTTTTCGTTTACTTTTTCTCTTACCTCTCTGAGCACGCCAAACGGGTCGGCTATCTTATCGTCGTCCTGGTCGCGCTTTTTGAGCGAATAAAATCGTGCCATATAATTTTGTCGTTTTATTAATCACTATTGCAAACTTACGCATTTTTTTTGAAATATCATTAGGTTTGTTACGTATAATTGTTTCTTGTCATGTTTGATGTATGCAATAAATTACGTAATTTTGTGGACAATAAGTTTTTTAGACATTAATAATTAAATGTAAATGATATTATAAAGTGATGACAAACAAGCATCTTACATTCGCCATATTCGGCAATTCCTTCCAACCCCGCAAATCCCACTCGCTCCTGCGCGTGCTTGCATTTCTGCGCGAGCATGGAGCGAAGGCAATATTCGACCGTCCATTCTACGACTTCCTCACCGAAGAGCAGAGTGTAGACCTTGGTGAGGTGGGCACGTTCGAGGGTGACGATTTCGACGCCGACTATGTGGTGTCGATGGGTGGCGACGGCACTTTCCTAAAGTCGGCTGTGCGTGTGGGCTGCAAGCAGATACCGCTTATTGGTGTGAATATGGGAAGGCTCGGCTTTCTTGCCGATGTGCTTCCGGGGGAGGTAGAGACGGCCCTTCAAGCTGTGTTCGACGGCAACTACCAAATAGAGGAACATACAGCCATACAGATAACCACAGAGGGTGGCGACTTCGATGGTTGCCATTATGCTCTCAACGATATTGCTGTGCTCAAGCGCGATGTGGCATCGATGATAGGCATCGACACGCGCATCGACGACAGTTTCCTCGTGACGTATCAGGCCGACGGACTTATTGTCTCCACTCCCACTGGTTCCACGGCCTATTCGCTCTCCAATGGCGGTCCTATCATCGTGCCACAGACACGCACGCTCTGCCTTACGCCGGTGGCTCCGCACAGTCTGAACATTCGCCCCATTGTAATCAGCGATTCCAGCCGTATAAGACTCGAAGTGGAGTCGCGCTCCCATAACTATCTTGTGGCTGTGGATGGTCGCAGCTACACCATGCACGAGGGGTCGTCGGTGACGATAAGCCGCGCTCCGTTTGTGTCGCGCATAGTGAAGCCTAATGGCCGCCGCTACTTCTCGTCGCTGAGGGAGAAAATGATGTGGGGAGCCGACAAGAGATAATTGACGATTTTTATTAAACAATGGTAATTGCTGTAATCAATAATCCATTTTAAATTATCAGTTAAATATGAAGTTCCTGAATATTCCCAATACAAAATATCCAGCCCGCCGCATTCTCGTTTGGTTGTGGCTCCGTTGGAGTGGCAACCGTCTGCAGGCTATCCTCAACGCCTTGATTGGCATTGCGGATGTAGTGTTGAGTCTTGCTCAGGTGTGGGCTGTCAAGCACGCTATTGATGTGGCATCAGGCAGCGAGCATGGCTCCATATATTTGGCGGTGGGAGTGATGGCGGCATTGATATTGTGCAGCTTTGCCATAAATATAGCAGGAGTATGGGTGCGCAATATTCTTGGTGTACGCGCTCAGAACCTCATGCAGCAACAGATGCTCGAAAGGATATTGCAGTCGCAGTGGCACAATCGTTCACACCATCATTCGGGCGACATACTCAACCGACTGGAGTTTGACGTGTCCACCGTCGTGACATTTCTTACAGAGACCCTACCGAGCACTCTTTCTGTTGTGATGATGTTTGTAGGTGCATTCTTCTGCTTGTTCTCTATGGACCGTATGCTTGCTGTGGTGCTTGTGGCAATCATACCGCTGTTTCTTGCTGTGAGTAAGATTTATATGAACCAAATGCGTAGGCTCACGCGACTCGTGCGCGACTCCGACAGCCGTGTGCAGTCGGCAATGCAGGAGACGGTGCAGCACCGTATGGTGATAAAGACTCTTGAGGCATGTGGCGACATGGTGGAGAGGTTGGAGCATACCCAGGCACAGTTGCGCAAGAATGTGGTAAGACGTACATCGTTCTCGGTGTTCTCCAATTTTATCCTCAACTTCGGCTTTGCCCTTGGCTATCTTATAGCCTTTCTTTGGGCTGCTATAAGAATGTCGGCAGGCACACTCACGTTTGGTGGCATGACAGCCTTCCTGCAGTTGGTTAACAAGATACAGACTCCAGCCCGTAGTCTTACCAAACTTGCTCCAGCCTTCGTAGGAGTGTTCACCGCTGCCGAACGACTCATGGAGCTTGAGGAGGAGCCTATAGAGGAACAGGGAGAGCCTATTCGGCTTGCTGCTCCTTGCGGACTCCGCATCAACGACATTAGCTATCGCTATGAGGATGGCACACGCGACGTGATATCACATCTCTCATTCGACTTCCGCCCCGGTTCTTGCACAGCGATTCTTGGTGAGACGGGAGCCGGCAAGACCACGCTTGTGCGAATGCTACTCGCACTAATGAGTCCGCAGCAGGGCAACATAACCATTTATAATGCAGAGGAGGAACTAAGGTTGTCGCCATTGATGCGCTGCAACTTTGTGTATGTGCCTCAGGGCAACACGCTCATGAGCGGCACCATACGCGACAACTTGCGACTTGGTAAGCGCGACGCAACCGAGGAGGAAATGCGCGAAGCCTTGAGCAAGAGTTGTGCTGATTTTGTGCTCACTATGCCCAATGGTCTCGACACTCGCTGTGGAGAGCAGGGTGGGGGATTGTCCGAAGGTCAGGCTCAGCGCATAGCCATAGCGCGTGCATTGTTGCGCAATCGACAGATAATGGTGTTTGATGAGGCTACGTCGGCTCTTGATGGAGAGACGGAGTGCCGCTTGCTGCGCAACATCCTCGCCGACAACAAGCACACCGTGATATTCATAACCCATAGGCCTGCAGTGTTGGAGTATTGCACGGAGAGGCTGATGCTTGGATAAGTCTGGAATTAGAACATAAGAAAAGCGCCAGAAAGAAACATTCGGTTTCTTGTCTGGCGCTGGATTCTAATATAATATGGTAAAATTTTTAGTCAATTAAGAGTATCTCAAGATTTGACCAGGACGCAAGCGTTTGGTCTTCGAGATATGGTTGAGCTTGCATATCTTGTCAATAGTGACCCCGCGTTTCTTGGCAATAGCGTCAAGAGTCTCGCCCTTAGCAACCTTGTGGTACTGCACCTGGTCTTTCAATCCCGATGTCATGCGGTCGTTGGTGGCAAAGTCTTCAGCTTTGTTTTCCCTTGCAATGGTCGAGCCATCCTGCTTGCCGCGAAGGCGTGTGGCTGTAATCGACTCGCTGTCGTAGGTTGCTTTGTTGAAGGCATAATAGTCGCCCGTAACATCCTGCTCGCGGAAGTCGAACATCAATGCAGGGTTTAGAGCCACACCGCAAAGGCGGGTCTCGAAGTGGAGGTGTGAACCGGTGCTTCGTCCGGTGTTGCCTCCCAAGCCGATAACTTCGCCTGCGCGTACTTCCTGATTTTCCTTGACAAGCTGCTTTGAGAGGTGACCGTAGATGGTCTCAAGTCCGTTGTTGTGACGAATTACAATATACTTGCCATAGCCGCCACCTTCGTAGCGCACAATACGCACTTTGCCCGAGAAGGCAGAGCGGATAGTGTCGCCTATGTACACCTTGATGTCCAATCCCTTGTGCTGACCTCCCCAACGTGAGCCGAAATTACTTGTGATGACACGGCTTGTGGTAGGCATGCAGAAATGGCGTAAGTCGATACGGTAGGTTTCGGGAAGTTTTGTTGCGCGGTGGGCGTAGCGGTTGTCCCAATTGGCGTAGAGTTCAGAGGCTGGCGACTCCATGTCTTCCTTGATTGTGATGTTGCGGAGCATGATAGTGTCTACTGCAGCCATTTTGCGGTCTACTGGAGCCTGGCGTGCAAGAAGGTCCTGGCCGTGAACTGGGATTGCTGCTACTGCGAGCAGCGCTGATATAGCAAGTTTCTTAATTGTCTTTTTTAAATTCATTTGTTAGACTTGTTTTTTTAGACTGGAATGAGTATATCATTCCTTCAAAAGGTGGTCGTTGAACAACAATGTAGTTCAACATCATTTTTTGTAATGCTGAGATAGCATTTTTGTAATTGCTGTGCAAAGGTACTGAAAATATTGGATATTCTTGCAATATATTGTCGGCGTTAACAGTTTTTTGTAACAGTTTTAACAATTCGAAAGTTCTCATTATTAATGATTTATGTCGCAGAGGGTGCATTCACTCATAATTCGCACAGATTTGTGCAATGTGTCGAAACCCCTACAAAGAAGTCGTGATAGTACCTTTCGAAAAAAACTTTATGCCGATGATTTAATGCAGATGTAATAATAATAATTGCATTTGTAGTAGGTAGGCATGTTTTTTTGCTTACCTTTGTGCGGCCAAATTCAACATATTTAAAATAAATAAAAAATTATATGGATTCAAAACTAAAAGGAACACTATGCGGCATAGGTGCCGCCTTGTGCTACGGTACAAATCCGCTCGGTGCTACTTATCTCGCACGCGACGGAATCAGCACCAACACCACATTGTTCTATCGTTTCGCACTTGCCACTCTTATCCTTGGGGTGATGATGGCTGTGCAACGCAAGTCGTTCGCCCTTACAAGGCGCGAGTTTGGATTGCTCGCCATTCTGGGTGTGCTGATGAGTTCGTCGTCGACGACTCTTTATTTCAGTTTCAACTACATGGATGTAGGTATTGCCTCCACGCTCCTCTTTGTCTATCCTATCATGGTGGCAGTGCTGATGATGGTGTTGTTCCACGAGAAGCTCACGTTGGTCACCGCCCTTTCCATAGCCCTTGCTCTTGGTGGCATAGCTTTGCTCAATCATACGAGCGACGGTTCGGCATTGAGCACGCTCGGTGTGGTGCTCGTGATGCTTTCGTCACTGACGTATGCTGTGTACATTGTTGTGGTTAACAAGTCGTCGTTGAGGCTATCGTCGGTTAAGCTCACGTTCTATGTGTTGTTGTTTGGAGCGTTTACCATTCTCTCCTTCACCTTTGCCACAGGCGAGACAGTGCAGCTGCTCACCACACCACGCCAGTGGCTCTTCGCTTTGCAGTTGGCCGTGCTGCCCACTGTTCTCTCGCTTGTGCTCATGGTTGTTGCCGTTCACGACATAGGTTCCACACCTACTGCCATTATGGGAGCGCTGGAGCCAATCACTGCAGTGGCTATTGGTGTGTTGCTCTTCGGCGAGGACTTCACCATGCGTCTTGCCGTGGGAATAGTGCTCATCCTCTTTGGTGTGCTGCTCATCATTGGTGGCAAGGAAGTGTCTCCCCACAAGATAACAATGGTGATAGGACGACTCGGACGCACGCTGATGAAAACATGGCGATGGAAATGATGCTTAGAATGTAAATTTCACAATATAGAGTGCAACTTTTCAGTGGTTAATAAAGTCAAACGTGTAATATGATTCATCTACAAGACATAAACAAAACCTACCAGGGCGCGCAGCCATTGCACGTGCTCAAGGGTATAAACCTCGACATTGCCGAGGGCGAATTCGTGTCTATCATGGGAGCGTCGGGTTCGGGCAAGTCAACATTGCTTAATATATTGGGCATTCTCGACAACTACGATTCTGGCGAGTATTGGCTTGCTGGCACTCTGATAAAGGATCTCTCGGAGACTCGCGCCGCAGAATACCGCAACCGCATGATAGGCTTCATCTTTCAGTCGTTCAATCTCATTGGGTTTAAGACGGCAGTGGAGAATGTGGAGTTGCCACTCTATTATCAGGGTGTGTCACGCCGCACCCGCCATCGTCTCGCCATGGATTATCTCGACCGACTGGGACTGACACAATGGGCCGACCATTATCCCAACGAGATGTCGGGCGGACAGAAGCAGCGTGTCGCCATAGCACGTGCCCTTATCACCAAGCCACAGATAATCCTTGCCGACGAGCCTACTGGCGCGCTCGACTCAAAGACGAGTGTCGAGGTGATGGAACTGCTCAAGAGGCTCAACGCCGAAGAGGGAGTGACCACCGTTGTCGTAACCCATGAGAGTGGTGTGGCAAATGAGACCAACAAGATTGTGCATATCAAGGACGGACTGATAGGCAGTATCGAGGAGAATCTCGACCACAAGGCAAGCCCGTTCGGCATAAATGGTATAATGAAATAAGAATTAAAGCTATGCGCGACATATTCATTGAGATTCTCACCACTATCAAGCACAACCGCTTGCGCACTGCGCTCACGGGTTTCTCGGTTGCGTGGGGAATATTCATCCTTATTGTGCTGCTTGGTGCCGGCAACGGACTTATCAACGGCGTAATGGGCAACCGCATGAAGGTGCTCACCAATTCCATGACCGTATACGGAGGAGAAACCTCTAAGGCTTATGACGGATTGGGCGAGGGACGTAGTGTGGAACTTAACGACAAGGACCTCGCCATGACTTCCAAAGGATTTACTGCCAATGTCGACAAGGTGGGAGCAGAAATACAGAAAGGTGGACAGACCATAGCCTTTGGTGAAAACTATATCACTGGCATAAACATCAATGGTGTCTATCCCAACGATGTTGAGATAAACAAGCGCGATATGGTGTGCGGACGTTTTCTCAATCCCTTCGACCTTGACGAGCGGCGCAAGTCGATAGTTGTGTCGCAGGGTATGGCTAAGGAACTCATGCCTCATGCTCCACTCAATCTCAACGGTTGCACCGTAAAGGTGGGCAATCTTGCATTTACTGTTGTGGGCATTTATGAAAGTGAGAAGAGTAGAATGGACAATGATGCTTTCATTCCATTCACCACCTATCGCTCCATCTACAACAGTGGCGACAAGACAGGCAACATCGTTTTCTCGTTTCATGGGCTAAAGTCTGAACAAGAGAACGAAGGTTTCGAGACTGCTTACCGCGCACGTATCAACCGCAGCCACCGTGCAGCACCCGATGATGAGAACGCCATTTGGATTTGGAACCGATTCACGCAGGACTTGCAGCTCAACAAAGCCACGGGTTTCATACATACGGCTTTGTGGATAGTGGGCTTGTTCACTCTGCTTTCGGGTATTGTGGGTGTGTCGAACATTATGCTCATTACCGTTAAGGAACGCACTCATGAGTTTGGCATTCGCAAGGCTATCGGCGCAAAGCCGTGGTCGATATTGCGACTGATAATAATCGAGAGCATTGTGATAACCACATTCTTCGGTTATATAGGAATGGCACTCGGCATTGCCGCCACACAATATATGGACGCAACGGTGGGACGAACTACAGTGGACAACGGACTCTTCTCGGCAAAGATATTCGTCAACCCTACTGTCGATTTCGGCATCTGCGTACAAGCTACGATACTCATGATTGTTGCAGGAACCATAGCAGGACTTATCCCGGCACGCAAGGCGGCTAAAGTGCGACCAATAGAGGCTTTGAGAACAGGAAACTAAGAATAAAAAAACATAATCATCATGCTAAATTTCGACATCGACCGCTTGCGCGAAATACTTGATGTGCTATCGCGCAATAAGTCGCGCACGTTTCTTACGGGCTTCGGTGTGTTTTGGGGTGTATTCATGCTTGTGGGACTTGTGGGTGGCGGCGACGGACTGAAAGGATTGCTTAGCAACAACCTTGCAGGATTTGCCACTAACTCTGCCATTGTGTGGGCGCAGCCTACCACAAAGCCCTATCATGGATTCCGCAAGGGACGACAATGGAATCTCACCTATAAAGACGTGAAGCGAGTTCGTGCACAAGTGCCCGAACTCGACGTCATAACTCCTACCATAACACGCTGGGGTTCCAAAGCCACACACGACGACCGCTCGTCAAGTGGTATAGTGAAAGGTGTGCTGCCCGATATGCAGCGCGTGAGTGAACCCAAGATGCTCTACGGACGCTACATTAATCAGATGGACATCGTTCAGGGACGCAAGGTGTGTGTCATAGGCAAGCAGGTTTACAAGAACCTCTTTCCTAAGGGAGGTGACCCGTGTGGCGACGTGATACGCATCGACTCTGTGTATTTCAGTGTTGTGGGAGTAAACTATGCCGATGGCAACATGAATGTCAACGGCAACGACCAACAGGCTATTTACATGCCGCTCTCGCTCGTACAGCAAATCTACAATCGTGGCGAGAGTGTCGACATGATTTGTGTGACCGGACGGCCTGGAGTAACAATGAGCGACATTACAGACCGTATACGCACGGTCATAGCCCTCGACCATCATGTCGACCCGAAAGACGAGAAGGGAGTGATGGTTTTCAACACCGAGATGATGTTCTCCATTGTCGACAATATGTTCACCGGCATCAACCTGCTGATATGGCTTGTGGGTATAGGCACGTTGCTTGCAGGAGCTATAGGCGTTTCGAACATTATGATGGTGACTGTGCGTGAGCGAACCGTTGAGATTGGTATACGCCGCGCCATAGGAGCCACACCGCGTATGATTCTCTCGCAGATTATCCAGGAGAGCATATTGCTGACGTCGGTGGCGGGAATGAGCGGCATTCTCTTTGTGGTGCTTGTTCTTCAGGAACTTGAGATGGCAAACACTACCGACGGTGTTGTATCAGCCCATTTCCAGATAAGTTTTTGGACGGCTATAGGGGCAGTGGTCTTGTTGTCGGTGCTTGGTGTGCTTGCCGGACTTGCTCCTGCAATAAGGGCAATGAAAGTAAAGCCGGTTGACGCAATGAGAGACGAGTAGAAAAATAAGAGACGAGTAGAAAAACCATATATTATGAAACGATATTTCAAATTCATCCTTTTGGCTTTGGTAGCCATAGTTTTCATCGGAACATTCGTGTTCCTCTACATCAAGTCGCGACCGCAACCAGTGGTCTACGACGAGTTCCTGCCTAAGCGTATGGACATACGCAAGACAACAGTAATAACTGGAAAGATTGAACCGCGCAACGAAGTTAACGTGAAGCCGCAAATCTCGGGCATCATCACCGAGATACTAAAAGAGGCTGGCGAGACGGTTGAGGCTGGCGAGGTGATAGCCAAGGTAAAGGTGATTCCCGATATGGGTTCGCTCAGTTCGGCTCAGTCGCGTGTGCGTCTTGCCAATATCAACGCCAAGCAGGCACAAACCGATTATGAGCGCGAAAAGACGCTCTACGACAAGGGACTTGTTTCGGCTGATGAATACGACAAGATAGCACAGGCTTTGCGTCAAGCTCGTGAGGAAGTGGCAGCTGCTCAGGACAACCTTGAGGTTGTGCGCGATGGAGTTTCAAAGTCTAATGCCTCTGCTTCATCAACGCTCATCCGTTCCACTGTCACAGGTCTTATCCTTGATGTGCCAGTTAAGGTGGGCAATTCTGTCATTCTTGCCAACACATTCAATGATGGAACTACAATCGCCACAGTTGCCAACATGCACGATCTCATCTTCCGTGGCAATATCGACGAGACAGAGGTGGGACGACTCACCACGGGAATGGCTATGAAGATAACCATCGGTGCGCTTCAGAACCTTAAGTTTGACGCACGACTCGAATACATATCGCCTAAGGCAACTGATCAAAACGGTGCCAACCAATTTGAGATAAAGGCTGCAGTGAATGTGCCTGTAAGCGGGCAGCAGATACGAAGTGGCTATAGTGCCAATGCCGAGATTGTGCTTGCCGAGGCAAAGGGTGTGATGTCGGTGCCTGAGAGTGCCATTGAGTTTGATGGCGACAATACCTATGTGTATATAATAAACGGTAGTGGTGACAAGCAAACCTATGATCGCCGCAAGGTGACAACCGGACTCAGCGATGGCATCAACATCGAGATAAAGAGTGGAATAAAAGCTAATGAACGTGTGCGTGGACCGAAAAAGGTTAGTACAGAAGATTAAGGAGTAAGAAGATTAAGGAGTCAGGAGTTAATTCCTGACTCCTTAACTTTTTTACAACAGTTTTGGCAACTCATACAGCTTTGTCGAGTTGCTACCCTTAATAAGAATATCATATCCTTGTGGCTTGTCAGCCTTGATAGCTTCCTTTACCTCTTCCACATTGTTGAATTTACGGAAGTTGTAGGGGGTGTTGCAATGCTCAAATTCTGAGCCAACGAGCCAAACGTTATGTATTTTTAATTCGCTAAGCAGGTCAATGATTTTCTGATGTTCCTCATGACTAACTTCTCCCAGTTCCTTCATGTCGCCAATGATGCACATCTTGCATAAAGGAGCATCCATCTCTCCAAAGTTTTTCAGAGCAGCCGTCATGCTTGTAGGATTGGCGTTGTAGGCATCTACGATAAGGCGGTTGTCGGCAGTCTTCTCAAACTGTGAGCGGTTGTTCGATGGCATGTATTCGCATAGCGCGTCTGTAATTTTGTCTGGGTCAACATTAAAGTACAGACCAATGCTGACAGCCGCAAGCATATTGGTGATATTGTATGAACCGATGAGATGGGTAGGTGTCTCGTGCCACACGCTGCTGAACGAATCGTCGTTGTGAGTCCAAGAGAAATTGAGCATAGGAGCGCAACTGTTCACAACACCGTTCACCCATAGCTCCTCTGCCTTTGTGCAGCCATAGCGCACAAGGTTGAGGCCTTCGGATATAGAGGCAAGATAAGGATTTTCGGCATCGATAAACACGCAACGCTTGCGTCCGAAGTCTAAGCTTCCAGGCACTGGAGCATCCCAGTTGCCACGCTCACGCATAAAGTCGTACAACTCGCCCTTGGTGTGTATTACACCTTCAAATGAGCCGAATCCCTGAAGATGCGCTCTTCCTACATTCGTGATAAGGGCATAGTCAGGCTCCACAATGTCCACAAGTTTCTTTATGTCGCCAGGATGCGATGCTCCCATCTCCACTACTGCTATGTCGTGTGTCGGTTTAAGGCGCAGCAATGTCTTTGGCACACCAATATCGTTGTTGAAGTTACCCTGAGTGTAGAGCACATTGTATCGCTTGCTCAGCACAGCGGCAGTAAGTTCCTTTGTTGTAGTCTTGCCATTGGTGCCTGTTATGCCAATGATAGGAGTGCCGAGAGTGCGGCGATGGTAGCGTGCCAGTTGCTGCAATGTGTCGAGACAGTTGTCTACGAGTATGCAGCGTGGGTCGTTGGCATACTCCTTCTCGTCTACCACAGCATAGGCGCAACCCTTCTCAAGAGCCATGGCTGCAAACTTGTTTCCGTCGAACGACTCGCCCTTGAGGGCAAAGAACAGCGAGCCTTCGGGACAGTCGCGGCTGTCGGTAGTCACGACATCATGCTCGGTGAAGATTTTGTAAAGTTCGGATATTTCCATAATATATGAACAGTTTTATCTACTTATTCCAATTATATGTTTATTCAGATATGAATGCAAAGGTAGTGGAAAAATCCGACTTACGGCTTTTTCCACCACCTTAATTATTTATAGTCTCCTTATTATTTCCCGTCACCAATGGCGGAACAGCTCGAAACCAAAGCGCACGGTGAATCCTTCTATTTCCCAGTTCCTCTGTGCGAGGAAGGCTGCGAGCGAGAAAGCGCGGCACGTGAATCCGTATCCATATTCCACATATGGATGGAGATGTCGCACGCTAAGCGCGTTGATGTATACTCGCTCCTTCTCTATCAGTCGGCCAGCTATCGGCACCCATGCCATAAGCAACAGCGGAGTCTCGTAGGCCACATTGGCACGCACGTAGTATTCCGATGCGTTGTACCATCCGCGGTTGAGCAACTCAAACGAGCAAGCCCATTCGTCGTTCCATCCTCCCGGAATGTTCTCCTCATGGAAGTTGGCATAGTCGAGGAAGTAGTTGCGCTTGCCTTTATGTGTATAGAATCCTGTGCCGGCACGCATCTGCAAACTACTCAGTCCTGATAGCCTGTAGTTGTATTGTCCGTCAAGTTCAAGTCGCTCGTAGTCGGTGTCCGAGCCAAGCAGTCCGCGTATGCCTCGTTCATAATTGCCAGTAAATATTGGTCCGTAGTATCCCCACGGACGATAGGTGAGCTCAAAGATTGGTGCCACCGATGTATATGCAGTCGGTTTGCCTGCCTCTTGGAAAGCACCGTGGTCAATGGCTGTGCGCTTATGTGCTGCAATACCAGTTTCAAGTCCCCAGTGTGGGGTAGGGTCGTAGTGTACAACAGCCTTGAAACTGTGGTCGCGGAAATAAGTAAGGTTGAGTTTGTCCCAATTGATACTGTCTCCACGCTCATTCTTTATGGCATCCACCACCTCCGAACTTGTCATCTGTCGTCCGCTCGACCATTCCGTACGCAGATAAGCGTCATGTCGACGGTCGAAATAGAAGGTGAATGGAAAGTCGAAATAAAACTGTTTCTGCTTGAAGGCATAGCCCGACTTGAAGCGTAGCTCAAGCATCTGGCGGTTGTTGAAGTAGTAGGAACCGCGTATGTCGAGCTTGTAGGTGAGTCCGCGTCGTGAGCTGTAGCTGAAATACAAAGGATTGAGAATCGGACTTACACGGAACTGTCCCTGGTCGTGTGTGCCAAACTTCTGGTTTGTGCGTTGTATCATGTTGCGTCCCACCACATCCCAAAGTCTTTTGGCTATTTTAGCCTTCTTTCTGTCGCTTTGTGTAGAGTCGGCAGCTGCACGGTTGCGTCGTGCGTAGTAGCGGTCGAAAAGATATTGCTCATGACTTGTGAGTGGTATAGGACGTATGCGGTTGATAAGAGCCGTGTCGCGTAGGTTGGTGATAGTGTCGTTTATGATTTTGGGCAGGTTGTATACAGATGTGTATTCGGCAGTGAGGTCGTTGCCCAGGAAAAGAAAGCGGGCATTGAGGTTACACTCGTTAGGCATGAGTGAGTTTACTCCGCTATCGCCCATAGTCACAGCAACATGAAATCTCACCAAGTCGTATTCGCCGTCAAATGCAGTCTCGATAACTCGTCCTGACTCAGTCTCCACTCTTGCCCATCCGCGCACAAGCTTTGTGTTCTTCAGTCGTGGACGGAAACTCACGAGGGCTGTGCCATGCGAGAACTCAGTCACACGATAGCGGTAGAAGCGTCGGTTGATATAATGAAAAGGAGATAGCAGTCGTCCGTCGATAAGCATCTCCTCGTAGATGAGGGGAGTGAGGTATTTAAGCACCGTAGGCATAGTGCGCATCTGGTGGGGAATGGTAGAACGGTCGAGTAGGCGAGTGGTTTCGAAATCTCCAGGTCGTTTGCTTACTATTCGGCTATAGTTCTCGCCTACATGTTCACGGTCGCCACCATTAGCCACGGCAAACATCGTAGGTACAGCGAGCAGCAAAGCGTTGCGTTTGTTTGTGCGTATGTCGTATTTCAGGTAGGCATAGCTGTCATGTGGCTTTCGTCCCACGGTATCTATCGATGCGGCATAGGCAAACACACGCTTCATAGTCTGAAGAGTGTATCGGCGGCTGGCTGCCATCGACGTGTTGGCTATAGCCATTGCCAGTAGTATGGTGATAAATATGTGGTGTATATGTCTCATGTATGTGGTTGCAAAAGTAATGAAAATTCATGTTTCTGCATATTTTTATCTCAAAAATTTGGCGTTTCCACTAAAAAACAGTATCTTTGCACCCGCAAACTTATCCCATAAGGGCATAAGTCGGACTTGTAGCTCAGTTGGTTAGAGCAACAGACTCATAATCTGGAGGTCCCTGGTTCAAGCCCAGGCTGGTCCACGCTTCTATTACAGCGACTTACGCTTCGGCGTAGGCCGCTGTTTTTTTTGGTTTCTGCGTAAACAAACTGTTTGAGTTAGGTGTGTTTACGCTGTGATATTCTCTGAAACTCCACATCATTCCATAAGATGTTATCTCGTGTCTTGTTTTAAGGAGTAATTCCAAAGAATACTTTTGTAAAATAATCAAAAATATACATGCCAGATGCGGTTATTTCAGCTAAAAGTTCTATATTTGCCATCGAAAGATGGGATTTTACTCAGTCCGTTGAGTAAAATTACTCAGTCGACTGAGTAAAATTATTCATTATGCTGAGTAAAACAACTTGAAAAGCCCCAATTAAATATAATAAGACTATACATATCACATTATCATCTATAAGCAACAGACCATGTACAAAAGAAAGATATATGATACCATCATCAAGAGATTAGGTGAACAAAGAATGCGCTGCACATAAAAGGTCACATCATCCAAAAGCGACTTCTTCTTGACCAGAGTAGAAACATTTCTGGCATACGCCCGAAGTATCATACTCTGCGAATTGCATGACTAATTCGTATTTTTTGTGGCATTTCAATCCACTTTTTTGCGGTATTTTATTCTGTATTTTTGTGGCATTTCAATCCACTTTTTTGCGGTGTTTCACTTGGCATTCTTGCGGTGAGCAACTATAATTAGTCTGATAAGTTAGCCATCAGCTCCACTCTGTCCATCAGATTCTTCATATCGTTACGCTCCGCTAATTGGATGCGCCGACCGCTGTTTTTGGTTTCTGCGTAAACAATGCGTAAACAAACTGTTTGAGTTAGCCGTGTTTCGCTGTGATATTCAGAGGAGTGAATGATCTGAAGTTCTATCTTTATAGGGTAAAACAGTTGTTTGTATAAGAAATGCAGATTGTTAAAAACACAACAATATTATTTGATCCGTTATGGAACAGCTTATATTATTGGACGATGAAGGAAGTCCGTCCCTCTTTGCCTCGATAATGATAACCACGCTTTCAACCTGTGCGCAATTGGAACGTGACAATATCTCATTCCGATTGCAGTTACTAAAAGTACAATCACAGCAATAAAACTATTAATTTTACGTTCTTTTCAAAAAAAAGGGGGGTGTGCAATAGTGGCTTAAAGGCTAAAAGCACAACCTTTGCATAGAATAATAAGTAACAACACGGAGGGTGTGTCAAAACTCAAACAAAAGCGGGCTGAAAGCCCAATTTCTTTACAGCCCAGGGCAACGCCCTGGGT
>CAKQEI010000013.1 GCA_934230115.1 uncultured Prevotella sp.
CAAGGGTGCTGTTATCACTCTCAACGAGGGTGGTGAGGGCTTCGCTACTCCTAAGCACCTCGTTAAGGAGGATGGCTCACAGGCTCAGCTCGGCGAGGAGCTCGAATTCAAGGTTATCGAGTTCGTTAAGGAGACAAAACGTATCATCCTCTCTCACAGCCGCACATTCGAGGCTGGCAAGGAAGATGTTAAGCCAGTTCGCAAGCACACAGCTAAGAAGGAGGCTGCTCCTGCTATCAACAACGTAGCTGCTTCTACCACTCTCGGCGACCTCGACGCTCTCGCAGCATTGAAGGCTAAGATGGAGAAGGGCGAGTAATAAAAATCGCACAGTCTTTTAGGAGATTGGAATAAATCTTCAATTAGATAAAATTTTTAAGGAGACAAATGTCATTATTCTGACATTTGTCTCCTTTTTTTTGACTTATCCGATATTTGTTGTAATGTAAATTTGGGTTGCCAGTCCAGCGCATTAAAAAAACAGCTCATCCGATAAACCAGAGGGATAAAAAACTCCTACGGAAATCCGTAGGAGGAATTTGTAAAAAAATAGTTTCGGCTCAAATAGATTACACTACTGGCAAGCCTTATATTTGCTCAGCATTTCCCTTATCTCTCGTGCCCTCTCTGCCGTGAGTGGCTCAACACCCTTGAGTGGATAACTCATTCCCAACTTCTCATACTTGTATTCGCCCAACGTATGATAAGGCAGAATCTCTATTTTCTCCACACAATTGTATTTTGCCACATGCTCACCAAGACGTATGAGCCATTCATTATTATCTGTCAAGCCTGGCACCACCACGTGGCGAATCCATGTCTTTATACCACGCTCCTCAAGGATGTCGAGAAAGGCAAGGTTGTTGGCTTGCTGAACTCCCGTGAGACGCGGATAGAGCTTCTTGTCCATTGTCTTGATGTCGAGAAGCACAAGGTCGGTGTATTTGAGCACGCTGAGCGCACGTTCGGTACAGAGCACGCCACTTGTGTCAAGAGCTGTATGAAAGCCCTCCTCGTGGCAAAGACGGAAGAACTCAGCAACAAATTCTGCCTGAAGCAATGGCTCACCACCAGACACCGTCACTCCCCCATTCTTGATGAACGAGCGATAGCGCACCACCTCATCGCGCAACTGCTCTGGCGACAGCTCGTACTGGCAATCGTCCTTGGGATTCCATGTGTCGGGATTGTGGCAGAACTGGCAACGCAGAGGACAACCCTGCATGAAAGCTACGAAACGCACTCCGGGACCGTCTACAGTGCCGAAGGACTCAAATGAATGTATATGTCCAATCATATAGCTACTTTATTTATTTTGATTATTGGGATTTGTTTGCTTAAAATATAAAAACGGGTTGATTGATGATTCAGCGGTGATAAAGAAAATGGATGTTAGACAAAATAAATGTGAAATAAAAATCGGCAACAAAATTACGTTTGCTGCCGATTTTTTATCTTTTTATATATCTGATATTATCTACCCATTAATCTGTACCATACCAAGTTCGCAGATTCTGCCCTCGTTGTTGATTGTAGCATTAATTCGGAACTTATTGTCGGTTGTGGTATTGTCGGTTGAAGTAACACTCTGCACAGCCGAGAAAGATACTGAGTAGTTGTACTGTTGGTCTCCTACTTCCTTTTTCGAGATGGTGTAGTCGCCTACCGACTCCCACTTCATCGAAACCACATCTGCCTTGTAGATTTTGTGCATATAGGTCACCACATCGCTTCTTGTGGCATTGCTCTTGCCAAGGAAAGAGTTAAGAAGCGGACTCACAACACTCGTGAGAGCATCCTCATCGCGATTGTTAAGACTCTGCAGGTAGGTGTTGAAGATGCTTACAACCATTTGTCGCTCCTCAGGCTGCAGGCTTTTTGAATTGAGGGTCTTAATGAAAGTCTGAGCTTCATCGACATGCTCGCCGTCGGGATGCTGCTCAAGATAAGCCTCCACTGCCTCAACAGTGTTGGTTTGCTGAGCCATGCTCCAGTCGATAGAATCAATTTTGTGGACAGCTATCAATTTGTATGGAGAGTCGGGATGTTGCTCTATATACTGCTGCAAGGCACTCTTCGAACCACTCACAACGGCGTTGGTCCAGTCCTGGTCAATCTGCTGGAGCAATGAAAGATGAGCCTGTATAGAGTCACGATGCTCGTCAGGAGCGTCAGTATAATTGTCGAGATAACGCTGCAACACCTGCGGGTCTTTGCTCGACAAGGCATACTCGTAGGCCTGACGCTCACTGTCCACCTGTGCGCTGTGGTAGAAGTAATAGCAAATACCTGCCAAAAGAAGGGTTACTACAACTGCCACTATGATTATTATCTTGTTGTTGCGCGACGAGCCATGAGATGATTGCTCAACATCGTCCACATCAGAAACCTGGACATTCTGCATAGGTCTGTTGCCGGCTACGGTTTGTGAAGAAAAGAAATTTGGCCTATTTGCAGAAGAATTGGCATCGGTTTCGACATTTGCAACAGATTGGGCTGAAGCATTAGTCTCTCCATTTGTAGCAGATTGGGCTGTAGTCTGACTATTTGCATCCTCCCTGCTCTCGACCTTCTGATGTTCGGTCTCCTGATTTTCAATCTGTTTTCTCTCAGTCTTGTGGTGGCATTTTGGGCATTCGCTCATTTCAGAGAAATACACATTTCCACACTCTGGACATTCGGTCACTTTTCCGGCTATTGCCACTCCGCATGACGGGCAGAAGGGAGCCTTGTCGCTAATTTCATGACCACACTCCGGGCATCGTATTATTGCCATAATTCTAAATACTTATGATTTTAAAGATATTAATATTATCGTCGTTTAATGTTTTCTACGATAACGCAACTCGCGCAATCCGTGCTGCCCCATAAACCTGCTCTTGTCGACATATCCCCTGATGCCGTCGATATGTCCCTTTCCGGTGTACTGCCACAGCAAATAATCTTTGTCGTCGGCAAGGATAGGCTCTTTAGAGGAGTATTGGGCTATCATGAGCTTGTAGTCGTCGAGTTTGCCAACGAGATAGCGGTTGTAGAAGTTTGTGCCTGTGTAGACAAGAGGTTTCTGATGATAGGCTTCCTCCACCATGTCGAGAAACTTGAGCAACGAGTCGCAGAAAGCCTCATTGCCCATGCCTTGCTTGGTCTCCACGTCAATCATTGGGATAAGATCCTGCTGGCTCGGACGACATTGAGTTTTGAAATTCTCAAGCTGTGAAGTGAGGTCGGTCTTCGGTCGGAAGAAATGATAGGAACCAACCTTAAGCCCGTATTTATGGGCAAGCTCGATGTTGCGTTCATATTTATCGTCAATACGGTCGCCACCCTCAGTGGCTTTAAGATAGACGTAAGCCATCTTGGAATTATCGCCAATAGCCTCCCAGAACACCTCGCCCTGATAGTGACTCAAGTCAATACCATGCACATGCGAGCACGTGTCTTCACACTGCACCATTGAGTTTTGGGCTGAGGAAACGGTGAAAAAAAGGGAGCCGACAATGGCAAACATATATTTTTTGATATTTCTTTTCATATATGCAAAGTTACATCAAAAAGAACAAAGCACAAAAGATTTTATTTTTTTTTACTTATTAATTCGTTTCTTACAATTTCATTCAACTTTTTATATGATAGTACAGACTGTCATGATTGTCACGACTGTCATTAAGAAAACCAGAACGAACTGGAGACGACTTAGCCCCTTACAAAAAAATAAGAATGGGAGAACAATGATAGCCATAGTTCTCCCATTCTTATACTCTAAAATATTAATTCAACTTTATTCCTCGTCCTCTGCCTCTGCAGCGTGCTCCTCGATAAGCTTCTGCTGGAGGTCGTTAGGCACAAGTTCGTAGCTTGCAAACTTTGTTGTGAACGAAGCACGTCCGCCAGTAAGGCTACTCAAAGAGATAGAGTAGTTGCTGAGTTCCTTCAAAGGAATCTTAGCCTGTAACTTCTGGTAACCTGCCTCGCTGTCCATACCCATAATCAAGGCACGGCGTCCCTGAAGGTCGCTCATCACGTCGCCCATATAGTCGGCAGGAACGTAGACTTCAAGGTCGTAGATAGGCTCGAGAATCTTCGGACCTGCATTCCTAAACGCCTCTGAGAATGCGTTGCGAGCAGCAAGCATGAATGAAAGCTCGTTGGAATCAACCGGGTGCATCTTTCCGTCGTAGACAATCACGCGAACATCGCGGGCATAGCTACCTGTAAGCGGTCCATGCTCCATACGGTCCATGATGCCCTTGAGGATAGCCGGCATGAAGCGGGCGTCGATAGCGCCACCAACAACCGAGTTGATGAACACGAGCTTGCCGCCCCATTCGAGGTTGATTTCCTCACGACCCTTTATGTTAATCTTGAACTCCTGTCCGTTGATCTTGTAAGATGTAGGATCGGGCATTCCCTCGGCGTATGGCTCAACGATAAGGTGAACCTCGCCAAACTGGCCTGCACCACCCGACTGTTTCTTGTGGCGGTATTCAGCGCGCGACATCTTAGTGATGGTTTCGCGATAAGGAATGCGTGTGGGCTCAAACTTGATTGCAATCTTGTCATTGTTCTCAAGACGCCATTTCAATGTACGTAGATGGAACTCGCCCTGTCCGCGAACGATAGTCTGACGAAGCTCCTTGCTCTGCTCCACGAGCCATGTTGGGTCTTCCTGATGCATACGCAGCAGAGCCGCCATGAGCTTCTCGGTATCGGCTGTGTTGACAGCCTTGATGGCGCGAGAGAATTTCGGGTTAGGATACTTGATGAAGTCGAAACGCCACTCGCTATCCTTGCCATTGAGGGTGTTGCCAGTCTTCACGTCCTTCAGCTTCACGGTACAACCAATGTCACCTGCCACAAGTTCGTCAACCGCAATACGGTTGGCTCCAGCGCATGCATAAATCTGTCCGATGCGCTCCTTAGAGCCACGGTCAGCATTGGTCAAGTCATCGCCCGACTTAATCTTGCCACTCATCACCTTGAAGTAGCTCACTTCGCCAATGTGTGGCTCCATACCAGTCTTAAAGAAGTATACCGATTCAGGACCGTCAGTGTTTGGGGTGATTTCCTCGCCACGTGTGTTGTGAAGTTTAGGCATCTCGCTTACGAATGGAACCACATTTCCAAGGAATTCCATCAGTCGGCGAACGCCCATGTCCTTGCCTGCGCAAACGCAGAACACAGGGAAGATTGAACGTGTGACAAGTCCTTTGCGTATACCTTCGCGCAATTCGTCTTCGGTGAGGGATTCCTCCTCGAAGAACTTCTCCATCAAGGTCTCATCGTTCTCGGCTGCTGCCTCCACGAGAGTCTTGTGAAGTTCAAGTGCCTTCTCCTTCTCCTCTTCAGGGATTTCGACGATAGTGGGCATTCCACCATCAGGATCCCATGTGTACATCTTCATGAGGAGAACGTCGATAATGGCATTGAAGCCTGCTCCTGTGCTCACTGGATACTGAATCTGCACGCATTTTGAGCCATAGATAGACTTCATGTTTGCAATAACATTATCAAAGTCGCACTTGTCGGAGTCGAGCTGGTTGACAAGGAAGATAACGGGCTTGTGCAATTTCTCAGTGTAACGGAAATTGTTCTGTGTGCCCACTTCCGGACCATACTGCCCATTGATAAGGATAACGGCCTGATCAGTCACGTTGAGTGCTGTTATTGCACCACCGATGAAGTCGTCACTACCTGGACAGTCGATAATGTTAAGTTTCTTGTTATTCCATTCTACATGGAAAACAGTAGGGAAAACCGAGTAACCGTATTCGTGCTCTACTGGGAAGTAGTCACTCACAGTGTTCTTTGCTTCCACTGTGCCACGGCGCTTGATGATTCCGCTACCGAAAAGCATAGACTCGGCAAGAGTTGTCTTGCCGCTACCCGCACTGCCAAGTAAGGCAATGTTCTTGATCTCATTGGTTTGATAGACCCTCATAAACTTCAGGTTTTAAATGGTTAATGTAAATTGTTCATTGAGGATTGACCTGGGGTGGATTGTCTATCCGATGACTAAGTTAGAGTTTTTCAACCATAACGCAAAATTTTTCAATAAACTTTTGACGTGCATTTAAACTTTATTAGTAATTTTGTGCATGTTATTCACTTATAAAATCCACTTACACATTATATAATGGAAAAGAAAGCAGGTATTTACATTCACATACCCTTCTGCGAAAGCCGCTGTATCTACTGCGGATTCTACAGCACAACGCACAATACTCTACAACATCGCTACACCGACGCTCTGCTGAAAGAAATGGAGCTTAGGCGGAACGAACTTGGCAATAATTACTCTATCGACACCATCTATATTGGCGGCGGCACGCCATCCGTGCTGCAGGCAAACGAACTGCAACGCATACTTGCCACGGTGAACGATACGTTCACCGTTAAGGCACGCGAGATTACGATAGAGATGAACCCCGACGACATTACACCGGAGCTTGTGGCAAAGGTGAAGGCGATGGGCATAAACCGCATCAGCATGGGCGTGCAGACGTTCAGCGACCAGCGGCTGCGCTTCATCCGACGCCGCCACACCTCCCTGCAGGCCATGAAGGCTGTGGAGATAGTGAGGAATGCGGGTATCAACAACGTGAGCATCGACCTTATGTTTGGTTTCCCCGGCGAGACGGTGGAGGATTGGCAGCAGGACGTGGAGCAGGCTCTTGCCCTCGCGCCAAGCCACATTTCTGCTTATAGCCTCATGTTTGAGGAGGAAACCCCACTCTACCATATGCTGAAATTGGGCAAGGTAAAGCAAATTGACGAGGAGACGAGCTTAGCTATGTACACGCTGCTCACCAATCGCTTGAAGGCCAATGGCTACGAGCATTACGAGATAAGCAACTATGCCCTGCCAGGATGCCGCTCCATCCACAACAGCAGCTATTGGCACGACACGCCTTATCTTGGTTTTGGGGCATCGGCCCACTCTTACACGGGCAATAAGCGAAGTTGGAACGTAGACAATATCAAGGAATATATCGAAGCTATAGAACAATGCACATTGCCTTCTACAGCGGAAGAAATAGACGCAGACACCCATTACAACGACCTTATAACAACAGCGTTAAGGACTTGCGAAGGTTTAGACCTCAGTATGATTAGCGACAGCTATAAAGCCTATGCCATAAAAAACGCGGAGGAAAACATTCGAAACGGTCTGCTCGAACTTACAGACGGACACTTGCGACTTACCGCAAAGGGAGTATTCGTGAGCGATGGAGTTATGAGTGACTTGATAAAAATATAGAAAAGCTGTTAGCAGCTCTTAGTATTGCCTAAGAGCTGCCAACAATTCATTATTCTCTTGCTTCGACCCAACAGTTATTCTAAGGCAATTATGGCACAGCTGCACATTCGTGCGATTGCGCACCACAATGCCGTTGTCTATCAGATAATTGTAGATTTTCTGCGCATCTGTCACCTTAGCCAAGAAGAAGTTGGCATCAGTGGGATAAACCTTCTCATGTATAGGCAACATGCGGAAAGCGGGAATCATGCGGTCGCGCTCGTTGACGATTGTGCGCGTCCACTTCTCCACCTCAAAGGCATCGTCAAGCCGCTTTAACGCCATTTTCTGCGTAAGCTCATTCACGTTGTAGGGATATTTCACCTTGTTGAAGATGTCGATAATATCCTTGCTCGCAAACGCCATGCCCAGTCGGATGGCTGCGCATCCCCACGCCTTGCTCATGGTGTTGAGCACAATAAGGTTGGGATAGGCAGACAGTTGCGACCGCCACGTGCGTGCCTTGTTGAAGTCGGAGTAAGCCTCATCCACCACCACAATGCCATCGAAAGCCTTGAGCAGGGCGTCTATTGCCTGGGCATTGACAAGATTGCCCGTGGGATTGTTGGGCGAGCAAATCCAAATCACCTTGGTGTTGGCGTCGCAAGCAGCAAGGAGTGCATTGGCTGAGATTTGGAAATTATCGTCGAGCAACACCTTGCGATACTCCACATCATTTATGTCGGCACACACCTTATACATGCCGTAGGTTGGCTCCATAGCCACCACATTATCTACTCCCGGACGACAGAAGCAACGATAGACAAGGTCGATGGTCTCATCGCTGCCGTTGCCCAGACACATGTTCTCAACGGGGACGCCCTTGACGCGCGATAACTTCTCCTTTACCTTCTCCTGCAAGGGGTCGGGATAGCGATTGTAGGGCGAGTTGTAGGGACTCTCGTTTGCGTCGAGAAACACGTGAGCCTCACGCCCCTTAAATTCGTCACGCGCGCAACTGTATGGCGCAAGACTCCATATGTTAGGTCGAACAAGTTCACTTAACGGTCTCATATTCAGTTTTCTACTTAGTTATTTACTACTCATCACATTATTAAGTCGCACAGTCATTGCATTCTTATGAGCGTCGAGTTGCTCGTTCTCAGCCATCACCTCCACAGCACGTCCTATGCTGCGGATGCCTTCTGCCGTGAGATGCTGGAAGGTAACCTTGCGCAGGAAACTGTCGAGATTAACTCCATTATACGCCGTGGCGTAACCGTGGGTGGGCAGAGTGTGATTGGTGCCGCTGGCATAATCGCCGGCACTCTCGCATGCATACTCGCCAAGAAACACGCTGCCTGCATTCACAACCTTGTCGGCAAGACTCTCGTAGTCGGCAGTAGCTATTATCAGGTGCTCAGGAGCATAAGCGTTGCTCAAGCGCATAGCCTCATCGGTATCTTTCACAAGAACAAGCTTACTGTTCTCAAGTGTCTTGGCGGCAATCTCGCGACGCGGCAAACGGGCAAGCTGAGCCGCTATCTGCTCCTTCACCTCGCCGAGCTTGCTCTCTGAAGTACAGATGAGCAACACTTGCGAATCGACTCCATGTTCTGCCTGCGACAGAAGGTCGGCTGCCACATATTCAGCATTGCTCGTGGCATCGGCTATGACGCACACCTCAGACGGTCCGGCAGGCATGTCGATTGCCGCGTCGTGGAGCGAAACCTGCTGTTTGGCAGCCATAACATACTGATTGCCTGGGCCAAATATCTTGTAGACTTTTGGTACAGACTCCGTACCATAGGCCATTGCTCCAATAGCTTGAACACCACCTATCTTAAAAATCTTATCGACTCCAGCCACATGGGCGGCGGCAAGAATGGCGGGATTGATGTGACCCTCGCGGTCGGGAGGAGTGCAGAGCACTATCTCGCCGCAACCTGCAATTCTGGCAGGAGTGGCAAGCATAAGCACCGTGGAGAAGAGCGGAGCCGTGCCACCGGGGATATATAATCCCACCTTTTCTATAGCAACGCACTTCTGCCAACACTCAACACCTGGAGCCGTAGTCACCCTCTTAGGAGAAATATGCTGCGAGGAATGAAACTTATGGATGTTGGCATGTGCAAGCTTCAGCGCGTCGAGAAGTTCAGAATCAACACTTGCCACAGCAGCGTCAATCTCCTCCTTTGTCACCTGAAGACTGTCGAGGACCACATGGTCGAACATCTGCTCGTATTTTCTCACAGCCGCGTCCCCTTCATGTCTAATTTCGGAGAGTACACCAGCCACAGTCTCATTCAGCTTTGATGTGTCGAGGTGAGGGCGGATAATTATCTCGCCCCACTCTTGTTCAGTAGGATATTTATATTCCTTCATATTTCACCTATTATAATATGTCTACAAAAATATAATGTTTTAATGACAGCTTACAGTATCATTTTCTCAATCGGAGTGACAAGTATGCCTTGCGCTCCAAGCTCCTTCAACTTACCGATAATTTCCCAAAAACGCTTCTCGTCGAGCACAGTATGGATAGAACACCACTCATCGTCGGCAAGAGGAATAATTGTAGGACTCTTCATGCCTGGCAACACGTCGATAATTTCCTTCAGACGATTCTTTGGGGCATTCATCATCACATACTTCTTGCCGTCGGCAGAGCGAACAGCCTCGAAGCGGAAAAGCATCTCGTTGAGTATGTTGTGTTTCTCGTCGTCAAGGTTCCAGTTGCCAACAAGCAGAGCCTCGCTCTTGGTCACAATCTCCACCTCGCGTAGGTTGTTGCTAACAAGAGTGCTACCCGAACTTACAATGTCGAAGATGCCGTCGGCAAGACCTATGCCCGGACTAATCTCCACGCTGCCTGTGATTTCATGGATGTCGGCGTTGATGTTGTTTGCCTTCAGAAACTTTCTCAGAATGTTTGGATAGGAAGTGGCAATGCGCTTGCCGTTGAACCACTGTAGACCTGTGTAATTAATCTCTTTGGGAATAGCGAGCGAAAGGCGACACTTACTGAATCCAAGACGGGCAAGTATCTGAACGTTCTCGCCGCGCTCCAAATACTCATTCTCGCCTACCACACCAATATCGGCAACGCCCGAAGCCACGCTTTGTGGAATATCGTCGTCACGCAAATAAAGCACTTCCAAGGGGAAACTTGATGACTGCACAAGTAGTGTGCGCTTACTTGAACTAACCTTAATGTCGGCCTCTGAAAGCAAATTCATTGTGTCTTCGAACAGACGACCTTTTGACTGTACTGCTATTCTTAACATAATATTAAATTATAAAACTGATTAAAACTTGATGCAAAAGTAACTTTTTTTTAGGTCTTATGCAAGATTTGTTGTAATTTTGTAAATCATTGAACTAAGAATATATGCAAATACGATTTTTATTCGCTGTTTTTTGTGTCTTTCTTCTTGTCTCATGTGCCGAGAAAAAGGCACAGGAACTTACACCTTGGGGAGAACCTCTTGAAAAAGACTCTATAGAAACCAACGACAATTTCACTCTGAGCGACATTCAAGCGAGCGGCGAAATCATCATGCTCACAATGAGCGGACCAGACACCTACTTCGATTATCACGGACAGGGCATGGGCACACAGTTTCTCTTGTGTGAACGCTTTGCCCAATACATCGGCGTGTCGCTGCGCGTGGAGATGTGCAAGAGCCAGCAGGAGATGCTCAAGAAGCTGCGCAACGGCGACGCCGACATCATTGCCTGCCAAATGCCAAAGAACGAGAAGGGAGTGATTGCCTGTGGCTATGGCGTAGACTCGCTCAAAACCTCGTGGGTGGTGAACGCCAACTCGCGCCAACTTGCCGACTCTCTCAACAGTTGGTACAAACCGGCGCTTCTTGCAAGCATACGCCACGAGGAGCAGATGCGCTTCACTATGCAGAGCGTACACCGTCACACCTATGCCCCGATGCTTAACGCAAAGACTGGAACAATATCAAAATACGACTACCTATTCATGCGCTATGCTCCCATGGCGCGCTGGGACTGGCGACTGCTTGCCGCACAATGCTACCAAGAGTCGTGCTTCGACCCAAAGGCCTACTCATGGGCAGGAGCGAGGGGACTGATGCAGATAATGCCAGCTACAGCAGCTCAATTAGGATTGCCTGAGGAGAAAATCTACGAGCCTGAGGAGAACATCTATGCGGCTGTGCGCTACATCATAAAGCTCAACACAAAATTCCAGGACGTTCGCGATCCACGCGAGCGGCAGCTCTTCGTGCTCGGCAGCTATAACGGCGGTTTCTTCCACATACGTGACGCTATGGCTCTTGCAAAGAAACACGGACGCAACCAGTATCGTTGGGACGATGTGGCTGAGTTTGTGCTGAAACTAAGCTCTCCACAATACTACAATGACCCTGTGGTGAAATATGGCTACATGCGAGGCAGCGAGACTGCGGGCTACGTGAGCCGAATACGCGACAGATGGGCACAATACCGTGGAGTGGCGAGAGGAAGCAAGACACCGATGGACTTCATGCCGGGCGTCACGCCAGGAGGGGATATTCCTCATGCGGCCAAACGGAAACACAGATTCAAGCTGTAGGAATACAGTAGGTGTCGGATGAGTATATAAAACCTTGACTTTAAAAATCGTTTTGTCAAGGCTCTACAACCTGTTCTACGGTACTAACAAGCGAGTCCTTGCCGTTAAGCAGATAAAACTTAACACGCACAACATTGTTGAAATCGGCACTTCCCTTCACCTTTATATGACGTGTCTTGCCATAAACAAACGTGTCGCGCTTTGATGGATAGGACACAAGCTGAAGGAAATGTTTTGTGGAGCCGGAACCTACATAGTACATCCCTACGCTGTCTACCACATGGTCTGTTACAGCAACTTGTGTGGAGTCGGCTAACTTCTTCTTTGCCAACAATGAGGTATCGGCAGGCTCAAACTCCGACGCTGCCACTGTGTCACCGTCCTTATACGACGGAGCAAAACAACTCACAGTGGTCATACCTATCATTGCCGCCAGCAACAGAGCTGGCAATACAAACAATATCTTTTTCATTATTCTTAAAATTTTTTAGCTGATTGTTTTCCTATTTTTTATTTGAATTTCAATGCAAAGGTAGTCTGCTTTTCATTATTTTCAAAAAAAAGATGACTAAAAGTTATAAAAGTCGTGTTTTATTTGTACCTTCGCTTTGAAAAACCAAACAAAGCTACATCTGCAAGCAGGTGTTCTAATATATATTCATAATTTAATATGTAACAGGAGCTGTCTGTTTGGTTCCGTAAACATCAACCAATTGAAATAAATATAAACATAAAGACAATAATAAAAGTAATCAATGAAGAAAAATCTTAGAACAGCCTCTATATGCGTACAGGGAGGCTACGAGGCAAAGAACGGAGAGCCTATCGAAGTGCCTATCATCCAAAGCACCACTTTCAAGTATGACAACTCTGAGGAGATGGCTATGCTCTTCGACCTCAAGAAGGAGGGATATTTCTACACCCGACTCCAAAACCCCACCAACGATGCAGTAGCACAGAAGATAGCACAGCTTGAAGGCGGTGTGGGTGCCGTACTGACAAGCAGCGGACAGGCTGCCAATTTCTACGCCGTGTTCAACATCTGCGAAGCTGGCGACCATATCGTGACAAGCAACGAGATTTACGGTGGAACATTCAACCTCTTTGGAGTGACCTTGAAGAAACTCGGCATCGAGTGCACATTTGTCAACCCCAACGACTCGGAAGAGGATATTCAGAAAGCTTTCCGCCCCAACACCAAGGTTGTGTTCGGCGAGACTATAAGCAATCCTGGATGCGCCGTGCTCGACATTGAGAAGTTCGCACGCATAGCACATAAGAACGGAGTGCCACTCATAGTGGACAACACTTTCGCAACGCCTATCAACTGTCGCCCGTTTGAGTGGGGCGCCGATATCGTGACCCACAGCACAACGAAATATATGGACGGCACAGCAAGCCAAGTTGGCGGATGCGTGGTTGACAGCGGCAACTTCGACTGGCTCGCCCACGCCGACAAGTTCCCTGGACTCTGTACTCCCGATGAGAGCTACCACGGACTAACATACGCTGAGAAGTTCGGCAAGATGGGCTACACCACCAAGCTTGTGGCTCAGCTAATGCGCGACCTTGGATCCATTCCGGCTCCAATGAATTCGTTCATCCTGAACCTCGGTCTGCAGTCGCTCCACTTGCGCATGAAGCAGCATTGTGCCAACGCTCAGCGTGTAGCTGAATTTCTAAAGGCCGACGAGCGCGTAGCATGGGTTCACTACAGCGGTCTGCCAGGTGACGAGTATCATGCTCTTGCCGAGAAATATCTGCCCAATGGTTCATGCGGCGTTATTGCCTTCGGACTGAAGGGCGACCGCGAGACAGCCATCCGATTCATGGACTCTCTCGACATGATAAATATTGTGACCCACGTGGCCGACGCACGCACATGTGTGCTCCATCCGGCAAGCCACACCCATCGCCAGATGTCGGATGAACAGTTGCGCGAGGCAGGAGTGGCTCCCGACCTTATACGCCTGTCGGTGGGCATTGAGGACGTGGAGGATATTCTTGACGATATCAAGCAGGCGTTAGAGAAAATCTAATTTATAATAAAAGAATAAAAATAGGAGGTTGAACGAGATACCTTTCAACCTCCTATTATATTTATTCCTTTTGTTTTTATTCCTTCAATCTATTGTTTTATTCCTTCTTTTATATTTATTCCTTCATCGACAGCGAAATTCTTTGTCGCTTCTTATCCACCTCAGTCACTCTCACTACCACATGCTGATGGAGTTTTACCACTTCATTAGGGTCCTTTACGTAGCGGTCGGACAACTGTGAGATATGCACTAATCCATCGTGATGGACACCCACATCCACAAAGGCACCAAAGTTGGTGATATTGGTGACAATACCAGGAAGGAGCATTCCCACCTGAAGATCGTCAATCTCGTGGACTCGCGAGTCGAACTCAAAAGCCTCAACAGCGGCGCGAGGGTCGCGGCCTGGACGCTGAAGCTCAGCCATTATGTCGGTGAGCGTGGGCATTCCCACAGTTTCTGTCACATAATCCTTCAGACGAATTGTTTTCTGAAGTTCCTTGTTGTCGATAAGCTCAGCTACTGTGCAACCCTTGTCTTTGGCCATTGCTTTCACAATATCATAGCTCTCCGGGTGAACAGCACTATTGTCAAGAGGATTCTTTGATCCCGGAATACGTAGGAAGCCTGCACATTGCACAAAAGCTACAGGTCCGAGGCGCGGCACTTTCTTCAATTCGGCTCGCGACTTGAAGGCTCCGTTCTTCTCCCTGTACTCTACTATATTCTTAGCAGTAGTGGCGTTGAGACCGCTGACATACATCAGCAGGTGGCGGCTCGCCGTATTGAGATTCACACCCACGGTGTTGACACACGACTCCACAACCATGTCCAAACTCTTCTTCAACTCGCTCTGGTCGACATCATGCTGATACTGTCCAACGCCGATGCTCTTGGGGTCAATTTTCACAAGCTCGGCAAGAGGGTCCATAAGTCGGCGACCGATTGACACGGCTCCACGCACAGTAACGTCCTCATCGGGAAATTCCTCGCGTGCTGCCTCCGAAGCAGAATAAACCGACGCTCCGTCCTCGCTCACCACAAACACATTGATATCTGGCGAGAGACCTATCTCCTTTAGGAAAGCTGAAGTCTCGCGACTCGCCGTGCCATTGCCCACTGCCACAGCCTCAACCTCGTACTTCTTTGCCATGGCAAGCACTTGTCGGGCAGCTCCCGTGCGGTCGTCCTTCGGAGCATGCGGATAGATTGCCTCAAAGTGGAGCAATGTGCCCTGTGCGTCGAGACACACCACCTTGCAACCTGTGCGGAATCCAGGGTCGACACCCATAACTCGCTTCTGACCCAATGGAGCAGCCAAGAGCAACTGGCGCAGATTCTCGGCAAACACATCAATAGCCTCCTTATCGGCTCCCTGCTTGCTCGAAAGGGCAAACTCTGTCTCGATAGAGGGTTTCAACAGACGCTTGAAAGCATCGTCGGCAGCTTCGCCCACGAGCTTGCTACACTCGCCACGTCCTACGACATACTGGCGGCGAATCTTCTCGCGGCACACATCCTCATCGGCAGAGATACTGATGCGAAGAAAACCCTCCTTCTCGCCACGGCGCATGGCAAGCAGACGGTGGGAAGAACAACGGCGTAGAGGTTCGGAGAAATCAAAATAATCGCTGTATTTCTGGGCTTCGTCTTCCTCTGCCTTAGCTTTCACTACTTTCGAGGAGATCACAGCCTCACGCTTAAACACGCCTCTTATAGCCTTGCGCACATCCTCATTCTCATTTACAGCCTCCGCAATAATGAACTTTGCGCCCTGCACAGCATCCTCAACCGACTTAACATCGCCTTTAACGTACTTTTCAGCAGTTCTGAGTGGATTTTGATCACGCTGCAGCAGAATTGTCTGCGCCAATGGTTCCAAGCCTTGCTGACGGGCTATATCAGCCTTTGTGCGACGCTTTGGTTTGAAGGGCAGATAAATATCCTCAAGCTCCGACATGTTCCAACATTGCTCTATGCGCTGGCGCAGCTGGTCGGTGAGCTTGCCTTGGTCCTCAATGGTTGAGAGAATTGTCTCCTTGCGCTTGGCCACATCTTGCAGTTTTTCACGCATGAGAGCTATGTCTGCCACTTGCACCTCGTCGAGGTTACCAGTGCGCTCCTTGCGGTAGCGACTGATGAATGGCACGGTGCAATTCTCTTCAAGCAATTCAAGGGTGTTCTTAACGCCACGCTCGGGAAGCGAGAGGGCATCGGCAATAATTCTTGTAAATACGTTCATTGTATTAATTATTCATTTTTTTGTTCATTGATTAAGTAATATTATGACATTGGAAATTATACTCTATTTTTTAGGTACGAAAGTCTCCCACGTCTGGTCGTCATAGAAGATTCTTATCTCAACGATTTTTCTCTCCTTAGTGTCACAATTATTTACCATATGAAAACCGTTTATAGCAGGTCGATTATCAGCATTCCTACGACCAGCCGAAATTCCTGACGCCTGCCTTCCTCCTGCGGACTGACCATCAGCCACGGAGCTGGCGACATTGGCTGGAATAGAGTCCGTAGCCACATCTTGAGATAAAGAAGCGGCATTGCCGACAGCAAAATCCACAGTCTCCTGCCCCGTGGGGGAGGGGTGGGCAGCCAACTGAGAACCAGACTCAGCATCCTTGTAATCGGTCATAGCCCCACGTCCGAACATGAGCCAGTCGGTGGAGATATCAGGAAACCTGCTCTTGATGGCTTCCACTATTTTTAGCGAGGGAGCCGTGCGTCCAGTGAAGATGCTGCTGAGTGTGGCTGGTGCCACTTT
Organism: uncultured Prevotella sp.; assembly: GCA_934230115.1. GTDB lineage: Bacteria > Bacteroidota > Bacteroidia > Bacteroidales > Bacteroidaceae > Prevotella. The sequence goes on from CAKQEI010000013.1 coordinate 16,644, forward strand.
GATGGTCTCGGCAAACTCTTGCTGAGTCATGTGCTGCGACTCTATAATTTTCTTAATTCTATCTTTCATAAGAGTGAAGGGTTGTTTTTGCGCTATTAGCGGCCATTTTTATCTGTTTACAAAATTAAACTAAATATTTCAGATGTGCAAGTTTTGTAAATACTTATTTTAAAATTTATATATTTTAACATGTAAATTGATTATTATTCACGTAAGGATACCGACAAACAGGCAATCTAACAGAATTTACTCATGCTTAAATAAGGTTCGCGCACGCGTACATATTTAATACTTTAATGTTTTTAACTAAAATATTGGTTTACATGAACGTTTATGACAATTATAGACCTTTGTTTTGTAACTAAATACCTATTTGGGATTATTTATAAATCAAATTACATTTCCTTCACATTAACCGATTATGGTAAGAAACTTATTTATAGTATGTTATAAAGCCATAATTACTATTGTATAAATATTCATTTATCTATGTAAATCTACATATATAGATTTACGTATCTATATTTCACTAATTCCCAATAGACTATTTAATCTACCCGTATTTACATTTGTATATCATATTATTTACATTAATATAATGTTTACATTTGTATATTCGTTATTTAAAATGCTAATTTTTGTAAATCATAAATTTTTCGCTTCACCAACCTGTGAGTTTTCAGAATACTGAAAAATTACCGACCAGGGATTTATCGGCGCAAAATTTCTCGATTCTCAGAGGGCAGAAAAAAGCCTAACTCCCTTGATGATTAGGGAATTAGGCTAAAAAATAAGGTTCGTTAGGATTTTCATTCCAGACAAAACAGGTGACAAAAACCACAATTTTTAGTGCAAAATGAAGAAGATCAGCTCCTTCATCAGGTCGCCAGTTGGGGTATTCAGATTGTCAAGACCCTTACTTTTGGCATCAATTTCTCTTATTTTCGACAAAATCTGTAGAGTCTTCATCGCGGTAAAGTTTCGCATCCCTACCCTGTAGTCTTTTATTCCCCATACCGACTTCAACTCCAAGTAAGCTGCAAGGTTGTTATCGTTGTTGCGATCAGGAGCATAGAACGCCACCATGAGAGTCTGGAAATACGAGTACAGGAGAGGAAGACAGGAAAAGAGCGATCCCGCCTTTGGATTTTTGTCAAAATATTTTACTATTTGATTAGCCTTGAAAACATCCCTCTCAATAATGGCCGTCTTCAGCTCAAACACATTGAAATCTTTGCTCACTCCTATTTCTCTCTCCACGATTTCAGGAGTCACTCTCCTGTTATCCTCAGGAAGTGAAATCATCACCTTGTCAAGTTCGGAAATCAGTCGGCTAAGGTCAGCACCAATATGCTCTGCAATCATCGAGCACGACTTGGGATCAATAGCCACGTGCTTGCTCTTTAAGTAGGTCTCTATGAACGCCGGAAGCTCATAGTCGCGCTTCTTCTTACTCTCGAACACCACTCCCACAGCCTGTGCCTTACCAACAACCTTCTTGCGCTTGTCAATTGTGCCATTCTTATAGCAAATCACGAGGATTGTTGAGCTAAGCGGCTTCTCGAAGTAACGCTCAAGAGCATCGAGCGACTTTAGGTTCTGCGCCTCCTTTACTATCACTACACGATAAGGCGACGGCATTACTGGATAACCACGACACAGGTCGGCTATCTGGGCAGCCGTAGTATCGGCTCCGAAAATGATGGTCTGGTTGAAATCGCGGTCGTCAGGCTCCAGCACATTATCAGCAATATAGTCGGCAATCTTGTCGACATAGTACGACTCGTCTCCCATAAGGATATAGACAGGCGCATATTTCTGGGCTTTAAGGTCGCGCATGACCGACTCATACGTGGCCAATGATTTCTTTTCTGCCATAACTTTATTTTTGTTTTGTTATTATGTTTTATTTAATAAGGTGTAAAAATACATTAACGAGCTGTTTTCAGCCCGCAAATCTCACTAAAATTGATTAATTTTGTAAGTGGATTGTCGCCAATGCGACATTTAAAAGCAAAATTACGAAAATGATTCGATTAAACCTACCATCTTTCGAAATAAAGTTGTCCGGAACCAAGGAACATCCACGCATATTCGACATTCTACGCCGTCGCTACGTGGCACTTACACCCGAAGAATGGGTGCGACAGCACTTCGTGCATTTCCTCACAGGACACAAGGGCTACCCTGCCGCGCTCATGGCCAACGAGATAGGGCTGAGCCTCGGCGAAAAGAAACTACGTGCCGACAGTGTGCTCTACGACCGACAGCTGCAGCCGCGAATGATTATAGAATACAAGGCTCCAACAGTAAATATAACACAGAAAGTGTTCGACCAGATTGCAGCCTACAATCTGCTGCTGCATGTGGATTATCTTGTGATGAGCAATGGTATTCAACATTATTGCTGCCGTATGGACTACGACAACCGCAGGTATGAGTTCTTGAAGGATATTCCTGATTATAAGGATATTACAGCAGATTTTTAAGCGATAGAGCTATACACCCGCTCTACCTAACACATAAGGAACTCATAAATCAAATAATAACAAAAGCAATAAACAGAAATCAAATATGAACAGTATGCTAAATTCGACAGAATACAAGAAGATGCGCAGCCAACAGCTGTATTGCTTCGAAGCCCCCGAACTGATGGCAAGCATCATTCGGGCCAATGAACTGTGTGCCAAGCTGTCAGCAATAACTTTCACCTCTCAGGATTATAGGCAAACTATTGAAGCCCTTATCCCTGGTTTTCCAAAAACATCAGCAATAATCCCGCCTTTCCGTTGCGACCACGGACACGGAATAAGCATAGGCGAGCACACATTCATAAACTACGACTGCATCATGCTCGACGGAGGAGAAATTAGAATTGGAGCGCATTGCAAGATAGGGCCGCGCTGCCAGTTTTTCACCCCTCAACACCCTATCGATTACCGCGAGCGCATGAAGCCTGTTGAGACATGCCTTCCTATCAGCATAGGCGATAATTGCTGGCTTGGAGGAGGAGTGACTGTATGTCCAGGAGTGAATATAGGTCCGCGCTGCATTATTGCGGCTGGAAGCGTCGTAATTCGCGACATTCCCGCAGATTCATTGGCAGCGGGAAATCCAGCTGTGGTTAAAAAAAAGCTGTAGGAAAAACATATAAAAACAACTAATTTAAGTTTCGCAAGCGAAAGTAGTTAAGAAGTTAACTCCTTTAACTTCAGAATACTCTGAACTTGCTCAGTAAGTAATATTTAAACATAAAAATATCAATTATGGGAGTAGGAAGATGGATTGGCGGATTCCTCGGCTTTATGTCGGGCGGACCGCTTGGAGCACTTGCCGGCTACGCTATTGGCTGGCTGTTTGAAAAGGGAGCCGAAGGATTCAGCGGCGAAGAAGGATTCTATCAGAATGGAGGCCAACAGAATGGCAGTTATCACAACGGAGGCTACACAGCCCAGCAGCAATACGAGGGACAGCGCAACTCGTTCCTTTTCTCGCTTCTCGTGCTCGCCTCCTATATCATTAAGGCAGACGGAAAGGTTATGCATTCCGAAATGGAATGTGTGCGCACATTTCTGCGCCGCAACTTTGGCGAAATGGCCATGCAACAAGGCGAACAGATTCTTTTAAGACTGTTTGAGCGCCAAAAACAAATGGGCATGACGGCTTTTAAAAACACTATCAGCGAGGCTTGCGCAGAAATAGCCCAGCACATGGACTACTCGCAACGCCTGCAGCTCGTCAATTTCCTCGTAGTGATTGCCCAGGCTGACGGAACTGTGCCACAATGTGAGATTGAAGCTCTGCAGTTTGTAGCTGCCAACCTCGGCATTTCTCCAGAGGATCTTGGCTCTATGCTCAACCTGTCGTCTGGTGGCTCAAGTCTCGACTCAGCCTACAAGGTGCTTGGAATCACGGCAGACACTACCGACGACGAGGTGAAGGCTGCCTACCGCCGCATGGCCCTAAAACACCATCCCGACCGCGTGGCTACACTTGGCGAGGATGTACGCAAGGCTGCCGAGAAGAAGTTCCAGGAGATTAACGCCGCTAAGGAAACGATTTACAAGGCAAGAGGAATGGCTTGATAACTTAATATCTGTGGGAGTTTTTACTTAGAAATAAGAACTTGCAAAACTAAAAAAACCTTATTTCTTAATGACATTCATGACATTCATGACAATCATGACAATCATGACAATCGTGACAATCGTGACAGTCTTAAATATAGTCAATTTGTACTTACAAAAATAGGGTCAAGAATATAATAATACAAGGACAAATAAAATGGAATTTGGCAATTTCCTCGCCGGATTAAAACGGCAAGAACATAAATACACAGCGAAGTCGACAAAGCGTACCCGCAACATTCTCTTCATGATCAGCTGCAAAGCTGACGGAAATTCATGGGTAAGCATAGTTGACGAGAAGATGAAACCTGTAGACGCAGACCACCGCGAACAGAACGGCAACGTTGCGATTGCTGTTAGAAGCATCAACCGCATACGCGAACGCGACACATTCAAAGTGCAATGGGGCACAGAGACTGACGAAACCAATGGTGTGAGCCTCAACGAGAACCCGCAACTGCTGTTCCAGCTCATACGCTGCACGAATATTGTCTTTTCCGACGGCAAGCCGATATGCGTCAGCCAGGAGAATACACACGTCATTATTAAGCTCAACGCTAATACTGAAGTTGAAAACAGTAAAACTAATAAAGGAACCAGAAACAATGCTACCGTATTACAACCAATACTGTCGCTTGCTTCTACAGAAGACCACACCCCCAACCACCCCCTGTTCCTTTCCGACTGCTTTGCCCTTGTCGACCATACGATCTACCCCATCAGCACCCTTGGCGAAAACTATTTGCAACTGAAGCACTTCCTCACCCCTATCGACAGCAGAATGATTGAGGGCTATCTATCTGTGCTCTACTCTTATATCGACAATATTGACGTGCGCTACGACGGCTACACCATCGAGCGACAGCCACAAGAGATTGCTCCCCACCCCACAATACTCTTCGAGAAAGTGGATGCCGACCACACCCTCTATCTGCGACTCGTACAGCAAGTCAAGGGACTTTCGGTGGATTTCATGCAACGGTTTGACGTGAATACTGTGGCAACTATCGCCTCAGACAATCTCATTACCGTGCGCCCCATCGCCAACTTCAATATTAACGACTGTGCCGACTCTCTGCACAAGCAGATCACCAAGTGTGCTCCCAACCGCGAGGCAGCAAAGCAAGTATACTACGACGACTCACTCCTCTTCATCATCCCCGAGGCTGTTGCCGCTCCGTTTCTGCTCACAGCCCTGCCCACACTCCTCAACAACTACAAGCTCATAGGAGCCGACAAGCTGCGCGACTACAAGCTGCGTCCTGTAACGCCCAAGCTGAGCGTAAACCTCTCATCCGGCATCGATTTTCTTGAGGGAAGCGTGAACGTTGAGATTGCCGACCAACAGTTCACCCTGCAACAAGTGCTTGCGCAATACTCCAAGAAACGCTACATAGAGCTGTCCGACGGCAACCGCGCCATTATCGACGACGGCTACATGCGCCGTCTTGAGCGCATATTCTCACGCAAGAAGGGCAAGGACGGAGGCGTGAGAGTGTCGTTCTTCGACCTTCCTGAAATCGAGGACTTGCTCAACCATCAGCTCGAAGGTGAGGTGTTCCGCCATCACCGCGAGGTGTACGAGGGTTTCAACAATCTTGCCAAACAGACTCTCAAGACTCCAAAGCTCAACGCCATGCTGCGCCCTTACCAAAAGGAGGGAATAAAATGGATGAAATATCTTTATGACAACAGTCTTGGAGGATGCCTTGCCGACGATATGGGCCTTGGAAAGACGGTTCAGACTATCGGCCTGCTCTCGCTTGTCTATCCCAAAGAGAAGAAGCCCACGCTCATCGTAATGCCGCGAAGCCTGCTCTTCAACTGGCACAACGAGTTGCAACGCTTTGCCCCGCAGCTGTCGGTCTACACCTACTATGCCGGCGACCGCGACATTGAGGCTGCCATGAAATGTCAAGTAATCCTCACCACCTACGCCCTTGTGCGCAACGACATCGACTCTCTGCGCCGACGCCACTTCCACATCGTCATCCTCGACGAGAGCCAGAACATAAAGAACACCACTGCCCAGACCACACAGGCCACACTCCTGCTCAAGGGCGACCATCGTCTTGCACTCAGCGGAACTCCTATCGAGAACAACCTTACGGAGCTTTACTCGCTCTTCCGCTTCCTCAACCCCACGATGTTTGGCACATTGGACGAGTTCAACTCGCGCTACACGATGCCCATACAACGCGACGACGACAAAGACGCTTTGCTCTCGCTACGACGCAAGATTTTCCCATTCATGCTGCGCCGACTGAAACGCGACGTGCTGAAAGATCTGCCCGACCGCATAGAACAGACTCTCTACGTGGAAATGTCACCCGAACAGGCCGACTTCTACGAGCGCCGGCGCAAATACTACTACGAGCAGGTGAAGCAGGTTATTGCTACTGAGGGTGTTCAGAAGTCACAGTTTGTGATGTTCCAGGCTATGAGCGAGTTGCGCCGAATAGCATCCGTCCCCGAAAGTCTCAGCGACGGAACCATTGTCTCGCCCAAGCTCACCCAACTCATGGATTCCGTGCTCGACGCTGTGGAAAATGGTCATAAGGTTGTTGTGTTCTTCAACTTCATAGCAGGACTGGAGCTTGCCGGAGAACGCCTTGAGCAGGAAGGCATAGACTACTGCTCCATGACTGGCTCAACACGCGACCGCCAAAGCATTGTGGAGCGTTTCCAAAACGACCCTGGTTGCCGCGTGATGCTGATGACACTAAAAACGGGTGGCGTAGGACTAAACCTTACAGCTGCCGACACTATCTTCATCTTCGAGCCGTGGTGGAACAAGGCTGCTGAGGAACAAGCCATCAACCGCCTCCACCGATTCGGACAGAAAGCCAACGTGCTAAGCTACTCGCTCATAACCAAATCGACCATCGAGGAGAAAATCCAAATCTTGCAACAGCAGAAAGCCGACCTGTTCGACGGACTGATAAGTGCCGATTCTTCGTCGGCTAAGCATCTGTCGGAAGAAGACATCAAGTATATATTGGGATAAGAGTCTAATATCCAAGGCTAAATAATAATAACTGTTACTTAATACTCTTATTTACAACGAGAATAAAAAAATGACAGAACAATTAGATTTAAATATTGAAGGCACTGTGGAGGACGAACGCCAACTGCGCATAATCCACGAGCCTACAAAGGACGAGATCAAGACTATGCGTGAACGGTTGAGCATAAAGACAAAAGGCCAACTGCAAACAATGGCCACCCCTTATATTGGACTCCTACGAAAATTACGCCTGCGCTACGACCGTGGCAACGGTGAAACCGAGACGCCTGCCCCTATCGAGAAGTTAGAAAAGACAAAACTTCAAAACAGAAGCGTTTGGGAGGAGTTTATTGCCATTATGTACCACGAACTCAACCATTCCATTATCTTCGAGAACATGCCAAAACACGAGATTGAGCTATGGCGCGAGGTGTTGCTCAATTATTATGTTGTCGATACTGAGGTGGAGAGAATTATGGGGCGCAAATGCTTCAAGAAAAGCTCATCGTTTTGGGATGATTCTAAACTGGAAGATTATCTTGCGTCATTCTTCAGTTGCAAGAATGCTTTGACAGTCAAAAGCGAAACATCACCGAGACAGGTTAAAGTTCCCTTTATATACTACGACTCTCCGCTTAAGAAATCTGTATTCAGAGAGTTTTTTCCCGACCTTATCAACTTCAAGGATCTGGAAAAACTGCCTGAAGAGGTCAATCTGAAACAGTTCAGCGGTGAGAATACGGTATTTACCAAACTGCCATTATTGTCGGCACTCTACGACAGCTTAGTGCTTCCTCACATCTATGGCAAACCCAAAGCCTCTTTAATAAAGAAAGTGCAGAAGACCATTCAGATGCCAAGATTCTTCGACAACTATCCCAACGCCAAACAAGCGCAGCTGAGTACTACGATGATAACAAATTTCTTCATGTTGTATAGAGCAACATACCCAAGAAAATTAGAATCCAGCCAGCCTGAGCAGATAGTGAAGGATATTTTCGACAATGCATTCAGATACAGAAGCAATGTGCAATTGCTGCCAACGCTGCTGTCCTACACCAAGGGTATAAGGTGCTCACCTTACGACATGGACATGGTGAACGACACGTTGAGCGTGCTCTACAAACTGCTGTTCCATTACAGCAAGAAAAACTGGATACCCGTAGATGCGCTCATCATGAACCTGCGCTCGGCCACAGACACGTCGGATTATAATTTCCTGCTGCTACACCCCAACATTATCAGCTATGCTGACATCAGCAACTGCTATACTGGCGACACCTGCATCGACTTTGGCAACACCATACGCCAATTCTCCATACCATTCATAAAGTCGCTACTCTTCGCGCTATCCACTTTTGGCATCGTGGAAGTGGCCTATCGCGACCCTGACGACACCGACACGTCGCCATACGACGGATTGCAGTACGTGCGCGTTACGGAACTTGGAAAATATGTCTTTGAGGCTTCTAAAAGCTACTCTCCACAACAGTCGGCCAACACCAAGTCCGACTTTGAGCTTGACGACCAGCGACTGCTCATTAAAGTGCGGACAGCCAATTCTCCATTCATCCATCTTCTCGACAATTTCGCCCAGAGTATCACGCCCACGCTCTACCGCGTCGACTACGAGACTTTTCTCGGCGGATGCAGTTCGAAGAACGACTTGGAGCGAAAAATCAAAATGTTCAGCATGTATATCTGCAAAAAGCAGCCTGAGATTTGGAAGCAATTCTTCGATGAACTTCTGTCCAAATGCCATCCGTTTTCCGATTCCAAAGAGAAATACTTGCTGATAGAAATCCCAAGCGACAACATCGAACTTCAACGCCTTATGCTCAACGAGCCAAGCATCAGAAAATATGTTCTGAAAGTGGAGAACTATATGATGCTTGTAAAGGCAGACGAAGAGGATAAACTAAAACTTGCGATGAAGAAATTCGGATATTTAATATAAGTAACAGTTCAAAATTATTAATAGGAGGCCATGATATCCCTGCCATACCCACTCGGCCATGATTGTCAAGCCTATTTAGTGGATATTGCATGGAGAATTTTAAAAAACAATATAAACACAAAAAAAATATCGGGTGTGTCAAACTTGAAACAAGTCTCGACACACCCGATATTATTTTCTATAATTAACTGTTAGGAATTAATTATATATTTAACTTTCTCTTACCTTTCGCCTTTTTTAGAAGAACAAGTAGCGGTTGTCCACAACCTTAGCCTTGATGTAAAGCTCGTTCATGAAGTTGCCTGCCATCTGCATTTCCTTCTGGCGGAGCTGCTGCATCATAGTGGCAGCGTCGAACTTACCTGGACGCTTGGTCTTGTTTACAACCTGGAACACATAAACACCAGCATTGCCATTAACCGGAGCCTTGCTGAACTTGCCCTTGGCAGTAGCAGCCACAGCACCGCTAAGTGCAGGCTCGCTTGCGCCTGTAGCAGCCACAAACACCGGAGCGGCGAATGTAACCTGGTTCACAGCAGCGATAGTGGCACCCTTGGCCTTGGCAGCGTCTACCGACTTCACACCGTTGAGCTTGGCGAGAAGCATCTCAGCCTTCTTGTCCTTCATCACCTCACCCTTTACATACTCCTTAACCTGAGCATCCTCAAGCGAGCGGTAGCCCACATTATTAATATTGTTGAGCATCACGATGAGCATATGGTCGTTGTCGCCACACTCGTAGAGTGGAGACACAGCACCCTTCTTGGCCTCAAACAACCAGCGCATAGCCTCGCGTGTAGAGCGGATGCCTGCAAGATTGTGCTCGGCAGTAGTAACGTCCTTGCGCTCCTGAACAGTAAATCCTGCCTTGGCAGCGTTCTTAACGAGATCCTCAGCCGAAAGATTAGCACTTACGAAAGAGCTGAACTTGTTGAAGGCAGCGTTGTAAGTATCCTTCGAGAATGTGATGTTCTTCTTAATCACAGCAGCTGTATACTTGCTGATCACTGCCTTGCGGTCAACCACCTGTACGATGAGGTTGCCCTGAGTGAGGGCGATGTTCTTAACCTCGTTTACAGCCATTGTGTTGAGCGAGTTGATATAGTCCTTAGTGTTCTTGTCGAGCGACGGAGCACTCTGATACTGGCGTGTTGTCAACCAAGCCTTCTCGCCAGTCTGACCATACTTCTTGGCGATAACCTCGAAGTCGGCACCCGACTTAAGAGCTGTGTAGATAGAGTCAGCGCGCTTAGCTGTCTCCTGTGCGTTGGCACCTGCCACCTGAATCTGGCGGAACTGTACTGAATCAGGAAGCTGCTGCTTTGCAACGAGCTTGATTATGTTCAGTGTATTGTCACCCTTGTTCTCCACCACCTTGCTTGTAGAACCTACAGCCATAGAGTCGAGACGCTGGGCGATGTCATTTGGGAAAGCGTCCTTTGACACAGGCACGCCAAGATAGCTAATGAGCGAACCGCTCTTGTGAACGAGATCAGAAGGATCGGCTGCAGAAGCCAACTCTGTGTCATAAGCTGCAAACTCCTTCTGAAGAGCTGCGCGGTCGGCAGCCGAAGCCTTCACCTGCACGTCAATGTACTTGATGTCGCGGCTCTCTACATACTGCTTGAAGCGACCCTTCACCTCGTCATACTTAGCCTTGAGGTCGGCATCAGAAATCTGCACCTTGTTGTCGTCGATGCTTGAGTAAGGCAGAGCTGCAAGCTGAATCTGGCTCTCCTCGTTCTGGTCGTTGAAAGCCATCTGAGCCTCCACCTTGTTGCTGAGCAAGCAATGAGCGAACAAGCCCTGGTATTTCTGTGCGAGGAGCTGCTGGCGCAGGCTTTTCTCAATAAAAGTCCAGTACTTGTAGATTGTCTCATACTGCTTTGCGAGCTGCGGATTGGTCTTGCCCTGAGTCTTATACTCGGCGAGGAACTTCTTCAGCGCGTTCGCGTCGAAGCGGCCAGTCTGCTGATTGAAGAACGGAGTCTGCATGAGCATAGGGTTTGTACCCTCGATGAGCACGTTCTGCAACTCTGTGTCTGTTACGGTCAGTCCCAACTTCTTAGCCTCATTCTCAACAAGCTTTGTCTGCACATAAGTGTTCCACACCATGTCCTTCACCTGGTTGAGCTGGTCTTCGTTGAGATTCTCCTGACCCTGCTGCATCTTAATTACCTCGGTGTACTCATCTACGAGTTTCTGAAAATCAGTCACACTGATTTTCTCACCTAACACCTCTCCGACTTGCTGTCGAGCGTCATTGCTTGAAGACTCGCAAGAACGGAACGCCTCTTCGGCGATGAACGCAAATAGACCCAAACTGATGATGCAAATCAGCAGGACTCCTTTGCTTCTTACTTTTCCTAATGCTGCCATTTGTTTAATTTGTTATTTTTATTTATTATTTTTTATTTTTCTTCTTGTTTTAATCTGTTGTGCCTATGGTCTACTTACCACAGTCTTCGTTCAAAATGCCTACAAAAATACTAAATTATTAGCACATATTGGCACAAAAGCCTTAAAATTAGGTTCTAAGACACTAAAAATAAGCTTCCAAACCCTTTTTTCATACTCCAAAGCCCTAATTTACAGGCTATAAACCACTAATCCACAGGCTATGAGCCACTAACCAACAGGGCTTACTCTTTCACCTTAAGCCTTACGAGTTCTATTTTCGTCATCGTGCTCTTGATGATGCGGAACTCGAAATGGCCGATAGTCACCACCTCGTTGAGTTTTGGGAAGCTCTGGTATTCGTGCAGGATAAATCCTCCCACAGTCATGTATTCGTCGCTCTCGGGCAATCCCAACCCGAAGAGGTCGTTCACCTTATCTATCTCCAGTCGGGCCGAAAGCACATACTCGTGGCTGTCCACCTGTTTGGCTATGTATTTCTCGCTGTCATGCTCGTCCTCGATGTCACCGAAAATCTCCTCCACGATGTCCTCAAGCGACACAATACCGCTTGTGCCGCCAAACTCGTCTACCACCACTCCAAGACTCTTCTTCTGCTGCAGAAAGATGTGCATCAGCTTCTGCGCCGCCATAGTTTCGGGCACAAACGGCATCTTGCACACGTGCTCACGCCAAGTGTCTTGGTTGCGGAACATCTCCGAACTATGTATGTAGCCCACTATATGGTCGATGTCGCCCTCGTAGACGATAATCTTCGAGTTGCCACTCTCCACAAACTTCTGCATCAGCTCCTCGGTTGTGCAAGAATTGATGTCCACGGCGTTCACCTCCGTGCGTGGCACCACACAGTCGCGCACCTTGCAGTCGGAGAAGTCGAGAGCATTTTGGAAGAACTTCACCTCATCGTTGATTTCGTCCTCGCTCTGTGCGTTGTCGATGCTCGACTGCACCAAATAGTCGAGATCCACCTTTGAGAAGCCCTCGTCGTCGGTCTCCGTGGTCATTCTGATGCCCACCATGCGCAGCAGATATTTGGAAATGAGCGTTGAGAATCGGCTTATCGGCCACAGCACCACATAGAAGAGGTAAGCAGGCAGAGCAAACACCGAGAGAAGTCGGTTGGCGTTGTTCTTGAACAGGATTTTGGGCAGAAACTCGCCCGTAAACAGAATGACAAGCGTCGAAAGCAGCGTGTCGGCGGTCACTCTCATGCCCTCATCCAGACCGCTGAACAAGGTCTTGTCGAAAAACTCAGCAAATAGAATACCATAGATTACAAGCACAATATTGTTGCCCACGAGCATCGTGCTCACGAAGCCGTTGGGATGGCCGTAAAACACCGTGAGTAGTTTCTTGGTCAGCCTGTTGCCCTCGCGGTCCATTTCGGCGAGCATACGGTTGCTCGACACAAAAGCTATCTCCATGCCCGAAAAGAACGCCGACAACACCATTGTCACTGCAATTCCTGTTAATAAAGGTATATCCGTTTCCACTTTGTTATTTTAAATAATTGATTATCAACCAAACAAAGCACATGGGGAGAAATCGATTCTTTACCCCCATGTGCTGTCCCTAAATAAATTGCTTTGTTTCTTAGTTTGTATTTATCTTTCTCGACGGGCGCACCTGTGGTCTGACAGCCGCCTTCACGGTGTCGGGAGCAGAGCTTATGGTGTCGCCTGTTCCTGCAATGTCGCCCTTCTCGAACGAGCCGCGCGAGTTGGACACATAGTATTTAGTCATGCTCTCGTCGCTCCTGAAGTAAGAGCCTTCGAGCGTGCGCTCGGGAGTCACGAGCTTCGAGTGAACGTGCGAGTAGAGCTCATGGTTCGTCTCGTCCCAGAACAGCTGCTGGCTTGTGAATCGCAGTCCGTCCTTTGTCAGAATACTCACTCGGCTGCGAAGCTCCCACAGTCGTTTCTGGTCGTAATAGTAGGCCGTGTCGCATTGTATGTACGACTGCACGTGGAATTTCTCGTCAAACTGCTCGAAGAACAGTCCCTTCTCAAAAATCCACCGCGACGGGTTGCGCACGGTGTTCACCTCCCAACGCTCAGCCACTATGCGGTATTTTATCACGCCCGAATCGGATATCAGCGTGTTCACGCCATAGCTGGTCATCATCGACACAGAATCGCGGTCGTGAATGGCAGGTGCCGTATGCTCCTTCTGCTCCTCGCACGAGGCAAGCAGAACAGCCGCCACCAGCCACACTATCAAGAATTTACTGTACTTCAATGCCATTATTTTGACTAATAAATATGTTTACTTAAACAGAATAAAGAATCCTACGATTCAAGCATTCCCCCACTTACTCCATCTTCCACTTAGCAAACCAACGCTCGTTGAATGTCAGTCCGATATTTATGCGGAAAGTGTTCTCCGTGACAAACGCCTTGCAGTCCTGCTTCACCCACTGGGCCGAGATGTTGAGCAGCGAGCGGTTGTTGTAGCCGTTCATTATAGGAATGCCGAAACCTGCGCTCACGCTGTATTCCTTGGGGCCGTCCTGGTTGTTTATCTTCATATAGTTGGTGGCATACGACGCGCCGAAGCGGTAGTGAACGCGCTCCAGGAAGTTACGACCGTTCTCCTTCGGGCAAATCTCGCCGCCGAGAGTCAGCTTGTGGCGGTCGCTATATACAAGGCCATGGTTCTGCATACCCGCATACTGAGGGTCGCTCACCGCTCCCCACTTCTGCAACTGGTAGTCAACCCCCAACTTAAGCTTGTTGGAACGGTTCCACATCACACCCACTCCATAAACAGCCGGAATCTCCAGTTCCGAGAGTCCCTTGTGCAGCGTGGTGTCGGCCACTCCCGTCTGCGAGTTGTTCGAAATCTCGTTGCATTCGGGTGCAGCTCCCAATTTGTGGCCCAAGCTGTAGGTCAAGCCCAATGTCAGCTCGTCCTTCTTCGTAATCTTCCGGGTGTACTGCAGTCCGAAGTCCACCTTATAGCTGTTCACCGAAGCCGAGTAGTAGCGCGAGAGCGTGTTGGCATAGGCATCGGTATAGCTGTTCACCACCGAGCGGGTGTAGTCGCCCCAAAGGTAAGAACCATTCACACCCACAGCCAATCCCTTTACAGGGCTCCATCCCACACCGAGATAAATCTGGTGCAAGCCGCCGCTGCCCGAATACGAGTTGACATACGACGTTGTTGAGCTGCTGCCCGTAGAGCTGCCGCCCAACTTGTTTGTGCTTGAGTATTCGTAGCCGATGTTGGTATAGGGAAGAATACCGAAGCTCACACCGAGATGCTTGGCGGCGCGGAATCCAGCCACCAGATATTCGAAGTTGGCATTCTTGGCGTTCACCTTCACCCCACCCTCGCTATAGTTAGTGATATGTCCCGAGATGCCCGCGTCGAAGATGAACGACAGCGAGTCGATAGAGGCATACGAAGCCGGGTTGAGATAGTTTATCTGATTGTGTTCATGGAATCCCTGGCCCAAACCATTCATGCCACGGTTAAAACCTCCTGCCTGCTCGCTGAGCGATCCCAATCCATACTGACTGTAAGGGGAGTTTGTGCCGCTTTGAGCTTGAGCGGCCACGGTTGCGGCAACCATGGATGCGGTAATGAGTACTTTCTTCATTTCTCTAATTCTTGTTTTTATCTTACTCTCCAACACGCCTATCCCGCCTACACATTATTATATATAGAGCAACAGGCGCGTTTTTTATCTAAATTGAATAATTGCTTGCAAAATTATCGAAAAAAAACGAAATAAAGGCACGATAAATGAGAAATTAAAGGTATTTTTGCATCGTGAAACGCTTAAAAAGAAAAATAATAGGTATAACGCTGATAATTTTTCTGTTGTTAACAAATCATTTATCAGCTTTCGGTCAGGGCCAACGCTCTGGCTCAAACATGGATTCAGTGGAGGTTAGTCTGCTGACCTGCGGTCCGCGCCCCAACGTCTACAGCCTCTATGGCCACACCGCCATCAGATACCAAGACAAGAGCAACGGCACCGACCTCGCCGTCAATTACGGAATGTTCTCATTCGGCAAGCCATTCTTCGTGCTGCGCTTCGTGTTCGGACTCACCGACTACGAGATGGGCATAGAGTATTTCTCCGACTTCGTGGCCAACTACGCCAACACAGGCTGCGGCATACGACAGCAGAAGCTCAACCTCACCGCAAGCGAGAAAGCAGCCATCGCGGCAGCCATCGACGAGAACTACAAGCCGGAGAACCGCGTCTACCGCTACAATTACTTCTATGACAACTGCACCACACGCGCTCGCAACATCATCCTGAGCCACATCCACGGCACTGTGGAATACCACAACAAGAACAGCCGTGGCGGAATCTCATTCCGCGAGATGATTCATCAGTACAACACCACACACCGATGGGCACGGTTCGGCAACGACCTGCTGCTCGGCGTCAAGGCCGACCTGCCCACCACACACGATCAGCAGCAGTTTCTGCCCGAAAACCTCAGTGCCGACTTCAGTCACGCCACCATCAACAATGCCGACGGCAGCCGTAAGCTTGTAACCGAGGAGTCGTGGGTGTTGCCACACACAAGAGACGTTGGCAGCGACAGCTTCCCCCTCTCGCCTACCGCGTGCCTTGGTCTATTCGCCATTGTGGTACTGCTCGTCACCGTGCTCGAGCGAGTGAAGCAAGCCAACTATTGGCAGGCAGACGCCGTGGTGATGACCGCCGACGGACTCTGCGGACTCATCCTCCTGGCAATGGTGTTCTCGCAGCACCCCACAGTGAGCCTTAACTTCCAGATTCTGCTGCTCAACCCCTTGAGCTTCTTCCTCCTTGTGCCAACAGTCAAGGCCATGCGCAAGCGTCGCGCCAACCTGTGGCTCAAGTCATGGACAGCGTGCATTGTTTTATTCCTTTTCTGCGGAATATTTCAGTCGTATGCCGAGGGAATGTATTTTGTGGCACTATCTTTGCTAATGAGAAACATATCAAAAATACTCCAATTCAAGAAATGAACAGATATTTATCTACCATAATACTCCTTTCGGTGCTTGGCAACCTACAGTTGCCGGCGCAAAGCTTGCAGCCTGCCCCGCGCTTGGTTGTAAACATTGCCGTCGACCAGCTGCGCACCGACTACATCGAGCATTTCTCGCCACTCTACGGCGAGAACGGCTTACGAAAGCTCCTGCTCCAAGGCACCGTCTACGAGGCAGCAAGCTACCCCTTCGCCCCCGTCGACCGCGCCTCGGCCATAGCATCCATTGCCACAGGCACCACCCCTCACTATAATAATATTGTGGCCACACAATGGGTCGACCGCAACACCCTGCGCCCTGTGCTCAGCACCGACGACGAGGAATACGGCACATCGCCGCAGAAAATGGCCACATCAACCATCAGCGACGAGCTTAAAATCTCCACCAAGGGAGCTGCCATAGTCTATTCCGTGGCACAGGAGAAGGACGCAGCCGTGCTGTCGGCTGGCCACGCCGCCGACGGAGCCTTCTGGCTCAACGACAAGAACGGCACATGGACCACATCGCCCTACTACCCCAAGAGCGCGCAAAACCTCGTGAAGAGCCACAACCACACCTCCGCCAAGCGTGGCTCGCAAAACGCCAACGACGCCGTGGCCGACCTCTCTGTGGCGTGCATCAACGAGATGGGCATGGGCCGCGACCTCACCACCGACATGCTCTCCGTAACGCTCTCTGCCAAGGGTTCAGACCCCAACATGTGGCAGACCGAGATGGAACAAATCTACGTGAAGCTCGACAACACCATAGCATCGCTCATCAAGCGCATCGAGGACCGTGTGGGCAAGGACAAAGTGATGTTCGTGCTCACAAGCACCGGCTATGTCGACGAACAGCAAATCGACTACCAGCGATTCCGCATACCCACCGGAACCATCTACATCAACCGCACGGCGAGTCTGCTCAACATGTATCTTGGCGCCATCTACGGACAGGCCAAGTATGTGGAGACATGCTACCACAACCAGATTTATCTCGACCGCAAGCTCATAGAGCAGCGGCACATCAGCTATACCGACCTCATAACACGCTCCCGCGAGCTGCTCGTGCAGACTGCAGGAGTGCGCAACGTCACGCCCAGCCCCTACAGCCCTGCTGTAAGCGGCGACCTCATCATCGAGACTGCCCCGGGCTGGCAAATCATCAACGAGGATTTTCGCGAGTATTACTTCTCGCGCGCAGCGTTCATCCCCTTCCCCATCATCTTCTACGGAAGTGGTGTGAAGGCGCAGCGCGTCACCACTCCGGCCACGGTCGACCGCATAGCACCGACCATCGCCAAGGCCATACGCATACGTGCACCTAATGCTTGTTCCTCGGCGCCATTGCAGTAGAAAGTCTGCCAAAAAGGCAGAAAAACCGCTGCAACGACCCTTTTACAGGGTTTAAAGACGCTTATTTGGATTTTTTTTAGTAATTTTACACCCCAAATACAACAAGCATTAAAAAACAAAAACAATATATACAATGAATTTCAACAAATTTCTACAGTCATTGTTCGGCAACAAGTCATCAAAGGACATGAAGCTCATCCAGCCTCTCGTTAACAAGGTGAAGGAAGCTTACCCAGAGATTCAGAAACTGAGCAACGACGAATTGCGTGCACGCACCAAGGAACTGCAGAAGTACGTACAGGACTCTGCCAACGAGCAGAAAGCCAAGATTGCCGAGCTTAAGGCAAAGATTGAGGAGACTCCTATCGACGAGCGCGAGGGCATCTTCAACGCCATCGACAAGCTCGAGAAGGAAGTGCTCGACCTCTACGAGAAGGCTCTCGACGAAATCATGCCAGTAGCATTCTCCATCGTCAAGGACACAGCACGCCGCTTTGCCGAGAACGAGGAGACCATCGTTACCGCCAACGACTTCGACCGCCAGCTCGCCCTGGACCCCAAGAACGACTTCATCACCATCGACGGCGACAAGGCCATCTACCACAACCACTGGACTGCAGGCGGCAACGACCTCAAGTGGGAAATGGTGCACTACGACGTGCAGCTCTTCGGTGGTATCGTGCTCCATCAGGGCAAGATTGCCGAGATGGCCACTGGTGAGGGTAAGACCCTCGTGTCTACACTCCCTGTGTTCCTCAACGCATTGACTGGCAACGGCGTACACGTCGTTACCGTAAACGACTACCTCGCCAAGCGCGACTCTGAGTGGATGGGCCCGCTCT
Organism: uncultured Prevotella sp.; assembly: GCA_934230115.1. GTDB lineage: Bacteria > Bacteroidota > Bacteroidia > Bacteroidales > Bacteroidaceae > Prevotella. The sequence goes on from CAKQEI010000013.1 coordinate 35,327, forward strand.
ACATGTTCAACGGTCTCTCGGTAGACTGCATCGACAAGCACCGCCCCAACTCGCCCGAGCGTCGCCGCGCCTACATGGCCGACATCACCTTCGGCACCAACAACGAGTTCGGCTTCGACTACCTCCGCGACAACATGGCCACATCGCCTGCCGACCTCGTGCAGCGCAAGCACAACTACGCCATTGTCGATGAGGTTGACTCCGTGCTTATCGACGACGCACGTACTCCGCTCATCATCTCAGGTCCCGTTGCCAAGGGCGACGTGCAGATGTTCGAGGAGTATCAGCCATTGGTTGAGAAGCTCTTCGAGGTGCAGCGCAAGCTCGCCACACAATACCTTGCCGAGGCCAAGCAGCTCATCAGCGAGGGACAGAAGACTGGCGACCAGAAGAAGCTCGACGAGGGCTTCCTCGCTCTCTACCGCTCACACAAGGCTCTGCCTAAGAACAAGCCGCTCATCAAGTACCTCTCGGAGGAAGGCATCAAGGCTGGTATGCTCAAGACCGAGGAATACTATATGGAGAACAACAACCGCCGTATGCCTGAGGCTGTGGAGCCACTCTACTTCGTTGTAGACGAGAAGCTCAACAGCTGCGACCTCACCGACAAGGGTACTGAATGGCTCGCAAAGCAGGTGAACGACGCCGAGCTCTTCGTGCTCCCCGACATCACATCGCAGCTCTCGGCTCTTGAGGCTGAGAAGGACCTCGACGAGCAGCAGCGCCTCGACAAGAAGGACGACTTGCTCAACCACTATGCTGTGCAGTCGGAGCGCGTACACACTCTGCAGCAGCTGCTCAAGGCCTACACAATGTTCAACAAGGACGACGAGTATGTGGTTATGGACGGCGAGGTGAAGATTGTCGACGAGCAGACCGGACGTATCATGGACGGCCGACGCTGGAGCGACGGCTTGCACCAGGCTGTCGAGGCCAAGGAGCACGTGAAGGTAGAGGCTGCCACACAGACATTCGCCACTATCACCCTTCAGAACTACTTCCGTATGTACCACAAGCTCTCGGGCATGACCGGTACTGCTTCTACCGAGGCAGGCGAGTTCTGGGACATCTACAAACTCGACGTGGTGGAGATTCCTACCAACCGTCCTATCCTCCGCAAGGACCTCGACGACCGTGTCTACAAGACAGCCCGCGAGAAGTATGCTGCCGTAATCGACGAGGTTGTGGCTATGCGCAACAGCGGACGCCCTGTGCTCGTGGGCACTACTTCGGTTGAAATCTCCGAGCTTATCTCGAAAATGCTCACCATGCGCAAGATTCCTCACCAGGTGCTCAACGCCAAGCTCCACAAGAAGGAGGCCGACATCGTGGCTGAGGCAGGACGCAGCACTATGGGCATGACCATCATCGAGGACGAGAATGGCAACAAGCACAAGGAGGAGCGTATGCTCGGAGCCGTGACCATCGCTACCAACATGGCAGGTCGTGGTACCGACATCAAGCTCACCAAGGAGGTTAAAGCAGCAGGCGGTCTTGCCATCATCGGTACAGAGCGTCATGAGAGCCGCCGCGTAGACCGCCAGCTCCGTGGTCGTGCCGGACGTCAGGGCGACCCGGGCAGCTCTGTGTTCTACGTTTCGCTTGAGGACAAGCTCATGCGTCTGTTCGCCTCAGAGCGCATCGCAAGCCTTATGGACAAACTCGGATTCCAGGAGGGCGACCGTATCGAGAACCCGATGATCTCGAAGAGCATCGAGCGTGCACAGAAGAAGGTTGAGGAGAACAACTTCGGTATCCGTAAGCACCTCCTCGAATACGACGACGTGATGAACAAGCAGCGCACCGTGATCTACGAAAAGCGTCGCCACGCTCTCATGGGCGAGCGCATCGGCATGGACATCACCAACGTAATCTGGGACCGCGTGGTAAACATCATCGAGACCAACGACTACGAGGGTTGCCGCGAGCAGTTCCTCAAGGTTCTCGCCATGGAGTGCCCGTTCACCGACCAGGAGTTTGAGGCCACCAAGCGTGCCGACCTCGAGGAGCGCGCCTTCCAGGACGCTATGGCCACCTTCAAGCGCAAGACCGACCGCATCGAGTCTGTTGCTTGGCCTATCATCAAGGACGTGGAGGAGAACCAGGGTGCCATCTACGAGCGCATCATGGTGCCAATCACCGATGGCAAGCGCCTCTACAACATCCCCTGCAACCTCAAGGAGGCCTACCGCACCGAGGGCAAGGACGTCGTGAAGCAGTTTGAGCGCACCATCATGCTCCAGATCATCGACGACGTGTGGAAGGAGAATCTCCGTCAGCTCGACGAACTCCGCCACAGTGTGCAGAACGCTTCCTACGAGCAGAAGGACCCGTTGCTCATCTTCAAGCTCGAGAGTGCCAAGCTCTTCGACGCTATGGTGAACGACATGAACAACCGTATTGCAAGCATACTCACCCGCGCTCAGATTCCTGAGATGAAGCGTCAGGAGGAGAATGCCTAAAGCATAAAGATTTTTTGATTTATTACTGGGGCTATGGTGGCAACACCATGGCCCTTTTATTTTTTCCTGCCGAGAGAAATATTTTTTCCTGCCGAGAGAAATATTTTTTCCTGTCCTGCGCGTAAAAATACTCACTATTTACTCAACTTAACTCAACTCAATTCAACGCCTGCAAAGTTACGACATCCTATCCAAATTTGCAATGGTTGTACGGAAGTAGCAGTCATGAGTTTTGAATTTTGAGTTTTGAATTTTGAATTGTCGGCAAAGCCGATTTTGAGTTATTCAATTTTGAATTAGGAATTATTAACCCCAAATTCTTAACTGAACAATTCAAAAATCAAAATCGCCAACGGCGACAATTCAAAAATCAAAATTCAAAATTCAAAACTCAAATTGTCACGATTGTCACGATTGTCACGAATGTCATTAAGAAAAAAAAAGTGGCTGTCAATACTCTATGTAGTAATATATAATAAAATATATATTTTATTATATATTACTACATAGCCATTTTTTTCATTTCCAAAATCCTTAATGACAATCATGACAATCATGACATTCGTGACAATCATGGCAGTTTAGGAAATGACGCAAGCAATGATTAGTATGCTATACTATTAGAAATCAGTAGATTAGCAATACAAGCGATAACAAACGACAGAAGCTCTACACCCAATAAACATTGATTTTGAAGCCCCACCGCATGTAAAACCCACGCAAAAGCAAGGCAAAAACCACTCAAAAAATAAGGCAAATAGGTGTTCACATGACTCTAAGCACCTTTTTTCACTTGTTTTTTTTAGCATGATTTTGAGCTGTTTTACTGCGAAAACAGCATTTTTTTGTAGAAAACAATCCAAATTCGGCGAAAAACCATTCATAAACTGAACTCAGGGGTAAGGCTAAAATCATTCAATCAACCAAAGGCTTACACTACAATTTCAATCAACTTTTTAAACTGCAACACACTGGTATGATTGCTGTCACGAATGTCACGAATGTCATGATTGTCACGAATGTCATTAAGAAATTTGAAAGTCTGCAAAGGGGGTGGTTTCAACCCAACCCCTTTGTAACAACCAAGAACTTATATATACCGATTGTGAAAGTACATATAAAAAGTGTTTGAGAGAAGAATGAGGAAAGTTTACTGGTTATCAGTTACTTTCCTCATTTTG
>CAKQEI010000014.1 GCA_934230115.1 uncultured Prevotella sp.
GACAATGGTATGGACAATTCTATGGCAAAAGTTAAGTCGCTGATGTTCAATGCGAACTATACGAAATTAATTTTCGGTTCGGTATGCTCCGACACTTGTCGAAAATTAATTTAGCGATGTATGTGCTTGCCAATATGAATAAATATAAGAAAAGATTATATACCAAGGCAAAGTGAAAATAAAAAGTATTAACTTTGTAGCTGTTAATACTAATAAATCATGGCAATAGATAAATGTGGAAAGATACTGATAGTAGACGACAATGAGGATGTGCTCTTGTCGCTCAATATGCTCTTAAAGCCACACGTTGAGGCAGTCAGAGTAATCAATACGCCCGAGCGAATCATAGAATTTATGGAGTCGTTCGGGCCTGATGTTATTATGCTCGACATGAACTTTCATCGTGATGCAATCAGTGGTGAGGAGGGATACGAATGGTTGGAAAAGATATTAAAGCACAACCCTAAGAGTGTGGTGCTATTCATCACAGCATACGTTGATACTGAGAAGGCGGTAAGGGCTATTAAGGCTGGCGCCATCGACTTTATACCAAAACCTTGGGACAAGAAAAAGTTGCTCGACACAGTAAAGAGTGCCGTAGAACTGAGCAAGGAGAGAAACCGGAATATTAATGCTTTTCAGAATTCTGATGTCAATCCTAATATTTGCGATAACAAAAAGCAGGACTCTGCCAACGAAGTCAGCCCGCAAGAAGCGTTTGTCCGTTTCATCGGCGAATGTCCTGCCATGCTTGAATTGAAAGCTCAAATCAAACGTGTGGCTTCTACCGATGCCAATGTGTTGATTACGGGAGAGAATGGCACAGGAAAGGATGTTGTGGCCCACGCCTTGCATAATCTTTCGGCAAGAAACACGAAGCCATTTGTGAATATAGACTTGGGATGCATACCTGAAAATCTTTTTGAGAGTGAGCTTTTCGGTTATGAGAAGGGGGCCTTTACTGATGCCAAGGGGGCAAAGGAAGGTAGAGTAGAGTCTGCCAACGAAGGCACTCTCTTTCTTGACGAGATAGGCAACCTAAATCTGCAGACACAGCAAAAACTACTGACGATGATAGAGAAGAGACAGACACAACGCATAGGTTCAAATGAGGTGAACAATGTGGATGTGCGCATTCTTGCTGCCACCAATGCCAACTTGTGCAAAAAGGTCGGTGAGGGCGAGTTTCGTCAAGACCTCTTCTATCGTCTTAACACTATCGAGTTGCATCTTCCTCCATTGCGCGAACGTGGCGAAGACATCATCTTATTGGCAGAGCATTTCCTGAATATATATTCCGGCAAATACAGTGTGGGAAAGGTTGTGCTTGGAGCTTCTGCCAAAAAGAAACTCATGCAGCACACTTGGCCTGGCAATGTGCGCGAGCTGCAACATTGCATTGAGCGATCAATTGTGCTGAACGATAAGCCAGAGCTATCAGCTGAAGACATCCGACTGGAGACTTCTTCCACAGCCTCAGCTTCCTACCTAACCATCGGAGGCATTGAGAATGTAGAATCGCTCAATCTGCAAACATTGGAGCGCGAGGCAATAAAGCGAGCAATATCCTTGAGCAACGGCAATCTGACGCAGGCTGCCGAAATGTTGGGCATAACACGATTCGCACTTTATCGCAAGATTGAGAAATTAGGAATATGATGAACCTAACCTCACACAGATATCACAACAATGTCAATAATCAGCAATATATTAAACAACAAGAGCGACGAGCGGATGCGCCAACTGATTGAGGCCATACGCACACGCGATTTCTCGCTACAGTATTCGCTCGACCATCTAAAGGGCGAAGAGCGAAGGCTTGCGCAACAAATCAATGAGGTGGTGAATGAGTTTCGCGAGACCACCATGCGCCAAGAAGCCAAGTATCAATACTTCGGCACTATGCTCGACACCATCAACGCCTTCCTGATAGTGGCTGACGAACAAGGCATAGTACACTGGATGAACAGGGCCGCAGTGTATGGACTATGCGGTTTTGCCATCAATCGCCTGCATGACCTAAAGGTTGTTGACGACACACTACCTGAAACAATGAAGGCATTGAAGCCCGGACAACAGAGACTTGTGCAACTGATAGCCAACAACAATAATCGGAATGAGGAGAAGGCAGACTTCATGTTGAGTGTTGTAAACTTTTTCAACAAGGGATTTGCCTACAGACTCTATACTCTCCAGAATGTGCAACCCGTGATTCAAAAGAATGAGACCGATGCCCAGCAACAGTTGGTGAGAGTTTTGACTCATGAGATAATGAACTCGCTCACTCCTATCATATCTCTTGCCGACACACTATGCGAAGGTGTTGAACAAAACACTCTTGAGCACGATGATTTGCGCATGGCCCTGCAAGCCATCAACCGTAGGAGCAACGGATTGCTGCAGTTTGTCGAGAATTACCGCAAGTTGCAACATGTGTCTCAGCCTCTATTGGCGAATGTGATGATAGGCGACATTATTGCCGACTTGCAACACCTTTACCCTGCCCCTATATTCCATTATGATATAGAAAATGCGGAGCAAGTGCTGAGCATCGACCGCTCACAAATAGAACAAGTGCTCATCAATCTGCTGAAGAATGCGCAAGAGGCTGTTGAGAACAACTATCAGCAATCCTCAGACAATGCTAAAGGCAAAGAACCTTGCGTAAGACTGTCAACTCATCTTTCAAGCAACAAGCGCAACTTTATCATTTCCATTACTGACAATGGTAAGGGTATCTTGCCTGAGGTGTTGAATCGCATATTTGTGCCATTCTTCACAACCAAAACAAACGGTTCGGGCATAGGGTTGAGTATTTGCAAGCAGATAGTAACCTTGCATGGAGGCACTATTACAGCCTCATCACAACCTGGCGACAAAACAACCTTTAATGTGGTGCTGCCTGCATAATATATGTGTGCGCACCGTGCGAAATCGCACACTATTCGTGCGGTTTCGCACACATACCCAAACCTCATTTTCTATCATCTTCTTCATAATCAAACAGTTACACTTATGGCATAGCTTTTGTATAGTGTTTTACAAAAGTTATGAATATGAAAACGAAGTTATATATATTAATAGGTGTAGCTTTCTGTGCCATGAATCTACGGGCACAGACAGACACATTGCTGCTTGATTTACCAGCCACCATAATGATGGCTCAACGGCAATCGCCGTCTGTACAAAGTGCGCGCAACACTTTTCTGTCGGCTTATTGGGCATACAGATACCACAAGGCCAACTATCTGCCTTCGCTGTCGCTATCTTCTTCACCTTATATTAATAAGGAGGTGAACAAGATAACCCTTTCGGATGGTACGGCAAACTTTATCAAGCAAGACCAGTTGGGTGCCGACCTTGCACTGAAGATTAACCAAAACATTGCCCTCACGGGAGGTAGCCTCTTTATGAAGAGTTCGCTCAACCGACTGGATGAATTGCGCAACAAGACAACAGTTTACAGCAGCAATCCATTTGTCGTAGGATATGAGCAGAGTCTTTTTGGCTACAACTCATTGAAGTGGGACAGACGTATAGAGCCTATCCGCTATCAAGAATCCAAGAAGCGGTATGCCGAGACATTGGAGATTGTATCAGCCAAGGCATGTGAGCATTTCTTTGCTTTGGTATCGGCACAAACCGAATTGGAGATGGCACGACAGAACTTCGCTTCGGCCGACACTCTCTATCAGATGGCAAAAGGAAGATATGACAATGGCACTATCTCGGAAAACGAGATGCTGCAATTGGAGATAAACCGACTGAATGAGGAGACCAATGTGATGGATGCCCAGGTGACATTGCGAGAGAAGATGCAAACCATACGCTCCTTTCTTGGATTGGAACAATCGCAAGACGTGAGGTTGCAGATTCCCGATGAGGTTCCTGCCTTTGAGGTTCCATTACAACAGGCAATGGAATTGGCTTTGGCCAACAGTCCCGACCCCGACTATTATCGCAGGGTTCTAAAGGAGAGCGAGAGCCGTCTGTCGCAAGCCCGTGCCAACGCAGGATTAAAAGCCGACCTATATATGCAGTTCGGACTATCGCAAACTGGCTCTGACATAGGAGCTGTATATCGCAATCCTATGAGTCAGCAATCGGCAAGCATCACCATAACACTGCCTATACTTGACTGGGGAAGGGGCAAGGGAAGAGTGAGAGAGGCGAAATCGCAATTAGCCCTTACCAACACCCAGGTGGAGCAAGGCATGAGGGATTTTTATCAGAATGTAGAAAAACTTGTGCTTCAGTTTAATATGCAAGCAAGAAAGGTGCATGTGGCTTCGCTTACCGACCAACGTGCCGAAAAGAGACACTTGGTGGCACGAAGACTATACATCATGGGGCGCAACTCAATACTCGACCTCAATGCCGCAATCAGCGACAAAGACTCTGCCCGACGCAATCATATAGCCACGATGCAGACTTATTGGAGCTTATACTACATGCTCCGAAGTATGACTGGATATGATTTCGAGCATAATAAAGAACTTAAAGAAGAACTGCCTGTCAACGATTAACAACAATAGAATATGGACATAAAGAAACAACCTAAACCCTGGCACATACGCTATCGCTATCATATATTGGCTGCTGCCACGGGCTTGGCACTGCTCGTATATACCATCTTTGTGATAATAACATCCGGCACAAAGCGTGTGGATAAAGACAGTGTCGTGATAGCCGAAGTGACGAAGGCTCCTTTTATGGAATATGTGGATGTGGAAGGATTGGTGCAACCTATCAAGACCATCCAGGTGAACGCTATGGAGAACGGATTTGTGGAGCGTGTGGTGGCTGAGGAAGGAGCTATGCTGCAACAAGGCGACACGATACTTGTGCTTCAGAATCCTGAACTATACCACTCTATCGACGATGAGCAGGACGCTTGGAGCAAAAACCTGCGCAACTGTCGTGAGCAGGAGATAGAGATGAATCAGAAGAGCATCAACCTTCGGCAACAAGCCTTGGACGCTAAGCACCAGATGAACAGCCTGAAGAAGTCGCTCAAGCAGAGCCGCGAGGAATATCGCATGGGCATAAAGAGTAAAGCTGAACTGGAAATGGCTGAGGAGGATTACGAATACCAACGCCAAAAAGTGGTATTGCAGATGCAATATCTCAAGCACGACTCTGTGTCTACACGACTGAAGCAGGAGATGATTGCCGCCAACAGAACTGAGGCAGACAAGAAGCTGTCGAGAGTGAAAGGACGCACAAGCAAACTGGTGGTGCGTGCTCCCGTAAGCGGACAACTTAGTTATGTGGGCGTAACACAAGGTCAGCAGGTTGCATCGGGGGCAAGCATCGGTCAGATTAAGGTGATGAGCCAATTCAAAATGCAAGTGACGTTGGCTGAATATTACATCGACCGCATCACAACTGGTCTTCCTGCCAATATCGAATACGAAGGTCGTAAGTATCCGCTTCGTGTGTCGAGGGTGATTCCTGAGGTCAAAGACCATAAGTTTGTTTGTGAACTGACCTTTGCCAAGCACACTCCCTCCAACATTCGATTGGGCAAGAGCTATAGGGTACTGCTGGAACTGGGCAAGCCAGAGCAAGCGTTAGTGATACCTAATGGCGACTTCCTGCAAACCACCAATGGTTATTGGATATTCCGAGTGTCGGCTGACGGCAAGAAGGCAAAGAGAGTGAGCATAACTGTGGGCAGACAGAATCCGCAGCAATGTGAGATAACCTCAGGCTTGGAGGCAGGCGACAAAGTAGTCGTTAGTGGATACGACAAAATTTCAAATAAAGAAGAGTTTGATTTAAAATAAAAACCATTATAGATATGAACATGTTATTACACAACCTGAAGGTTGCCTTGCGCAACATTCTAAAGTACAAGGTGCAGACTTTAGGCAGCATCCTGTCGCTTGCCATCGGTATGGTGACGCTTGCTGTGGTGCATTCGTTTTTGCAGAATTTCCGTATGCCATCAATTAGCCATGAAGCTTATTATGACAGAATTTATACCATCCGATTCGATTCCATCCAAAAGCGTCAAACCGACGATCCTATTAACGCCAATGGTGATATCATAAGAGCAATAAAGGCGAATGGAGGACTTCGTTGCATTGAACAAGGTCCTTACGCTTATGGATTAATGTCTGGCGGATCTGCTGAGTTTACGCTAAGCGACAAGACAAAGCGCAAGATGCAGTTGGAACCCATTCTTATTGAACGTCATTATCCCAACTTTGCAGGTTACCGTTCTGCCATCACGGGAGAGAAGATAAAGGTGCTTGATACGCATGATGCCATTATCAGCAAAAAACTGTCACAGCAAATCTTTGGAGACAGGAATCCTGTGGGAACAAGCGTCAACTTAATGAAAGGCGACGATAATTATCAGTTGAGAATAGTGGATGTTTATCAAGACTTATCATTGAATGAGATTAATGGAAGACCTACTGCTCTATACTTCTCGCCATGCGAGTTTGAGGATATGGATTTTGATCAATATTTTGCCCGGCAATTGTATGTGGTATTGAAAGAGGGTTCTACTCCACAACAGTTGGAAGCTGAGGCGAACGGCAGGTTGAAACCTTTGGGATTGAAGACTAATATACGACCATTGAAAGAGCAGTTGGATGAAGAAAACGCATCTTCTGCCACAGGTTGTTCCATCACTTATCTTATAAGTTCACTGATTCTGCTGGCTGCCATCATAGGTTTTATGAGGATGCATGCGCAGTTGTTCTGGATGCGCAGACGTGAAATCTCGCTTCGAATCACCAATGGTGCCACACGCCTCCAACTCTTCTCAATGTTTGCTACCGAGGTGGTGATGATTGTGCTGATGGCTTATATTATGGCTGTGTTTATGGGAGCCTGGATTTGTGATTATCTGGCAATGCCTCAGTTTGCTGAAATCATGTTTGAGCTTGGAACAATCAGTCATCTGTATCTCTATAGTTTAGTGATTGGCTTGGTGGTCATTGTGCTGTGTCTCGCCGTTATCTGGATTGTGCTGAGTCGCATTTGCCGACGTACGCAAACGCTCGATTCTGGAATGAGACGAAGCCATAACCATTGGTTCCGCAACACGATGCTGTGTGTGCAGGTGATGATCAGTATGTTCTTCCTGGGTGTTACTTTCTGCCTCTTGTGTTGGGCGGGCAAGATGGCTGAGTACAACCATATACCTGACGACGAGAGACCATACAAGCAGAGTCTGTATATGCAGACCTATGATGCAGAAAACAGCCAGCGCCTAAGAGACAAACTAATCCATTTGCCGCAGGTGGAACGATGGATTCCTTATAGCTGGGGATATTGGAAAATTGACGAACTGGCTGAGAACGAGGAGTTCAGCAAGGCAGTTTGGCAAGGTGACAGAATCGTGACACATTATTGCATTCGAAACACATCAGACACATCGTTGCTCGACTTCTTGAAGATCAAGGTGAATTGGAAGCCTAAAGCCGACAAGAAGAAATGTATTTTGGTGAATGAGGAGTTGTATAAGCACATGCGCCAGCATCGTGTTGCTCCTAATGATATGTTGACCATAGATAATGATTCGTACAAGATTGCCGGCACATTCCAGTCGATACCTTATGTGCAGAATATGAAGTACGACATGTATACGTTCATCGTTATTGACCCAAAATTCAGCTATGAAACCAATGATTATATTCTTGTGGCAAAGCCGGGAGAATATAAGGAGATGGAGGTTGCTGTAGATAGAACCATCCAGCAATTGGAGCCTACAGTGGTGGCACAGATGTCAACCAATCTGCGTAATAGAATAGCTTTTGAGATGTTTATGGTAGAGATACTGCAATCTATTGCGTGGGCCCTGGCTGTAGTGAGTCTGGCTATCTGCATGATAAGCATCTTCAGTACGGTGATGTTGGATACTGAGACTCGCAAGAAGGAAGTGGCCATACGCAAGGTGAATGGTGCCTTGACAAAGGATATTGCCAAGCTGTTCGGACGCACATATATGTTGATTTGCATCATTGCTATGGTGTTTGCGGTGGTAGCCATGCTGCTGTTCCACGTCGTTCTGAGTCAGATATTCGATATGGTAGAAATAAATCCAGTAGTACCTATACTCATGGGTGTATTGGTAGTGGCTGTCTTCATTGTTGTCATCATAGCTTGGCAGGTGCACAAGACGATGAAGGTGGACCCTTCAGAGATTTTGGCTAAGGAATAATATTAATTTACTAAAAAAACAAAATGATTATGATTAAGTTAGATAATATAAAGAAAGTATTTCAGACAGAAGAAGTAGAGACTTGGGCACTCCGCAACGTCAGCTTGGAGGTGAAGGAAGGCGAGTTTGTAGCCATTATGGGACCTTCGGGTTGCGGCAAGTCCACATTACTTAATATAATAGGTTTGCTCAACAATCCCACAAGCGGCAGCTATCTGCTCAACGGCAAGGATGTGAGCACGCTGAAGGAGAGTGAGCGCACCTTGATAAGAAGAGGCATGATAGGTTTTGTGTTCCAGAGCTTCAACCTTATTGATGAGTTGAATGTGGTGGAGAATATCGAGTTGCCGCTTCTTTATATGGGGGTGTCGGGCAAGGAACGCCGCAAGCGTGCCGAGGAGGTGATGGAGCGCGTGGCCATATCCCATCGTGCCAAGCATTACCCTTCGCAGCTTTCGGGTGGTCAGCAGCAACGCACAGCCATTGCACGAGCCATACTTCCCCGACCGAAACTGATTCTTGCCGATGAGCCTACTGGTAATCTTGACTCAAAGAATGGAAAGGAAGTGATGGACTTGCTTTCGGAATTGCACAAGGAGGGCACAACCATCGTGATGGTGACCCACTCCCTACACGATGCGAATTATGCAGATAAAGTAATTAATATGTTTGATGGAGAGATTGTTAATCAGGTAGAAATGTAGTATGAAAAAGGCTATGGCGATATCGCCATAGCCCATAACATTGTGGCAACAATATCCCACAATGCCTTTGTAATAGCGGAGGTCTTTGGCCTCCGCTATAGTTGTTTTATTGCAGTCAGGCTATTATCTTGCTGTGTGTGTTTACTTCTTTGTCAACACATAGAGCTTAGCCATTTCTCCTTCAGGCTCATTGCCAAGAGAATCGGTCATGACAACACTTTTAGCATCCTTCACCTTATAGAAAGTATGCTCGCCGCTTGAAGGACGCACAAGCATCAACACGCTGCCGTCAAGAACCTGCAACACACCGCTTGCCTCGTCGTGTCCGTCTTTACGGTCGATATAGTCCTGCTTGATTTCATAAGTGCTGTCGGCATTAATGGTGAGTACGGTCTTTATGCCCGGGCAGTCGGCAGCAGGCAATGTACCCTCGTAAGTGCCTGCAACAGCGGCCAAATCTACATTCTCGCCAGCAGCAGCTGTGTCTGCTATGCTTGTAGAATCATTGCTTGTTTCGTTCTGAACAGTCTTTTTACCAGAGCAGGAAGCCATCATAACGATAGCAGCAACTGCTAAATACATCATTTTGTTTTTCATACTTTTTCTTTATCGTAGTGTTTATTTGTTAAATGTCTATCATTTATTGTTTTCTACAGCTGCAGGAGTCCAGTTCTTAAAGAATCGCAGCACCTTCTTCTCGCTGTAGCTTTTGTCTTCCTCAAGGAAACTTGAATCCTGAATGTGCAACACCTTGCCGTTGCTGTCAAGTACAACGAAAACGGGGAAACCGAAGCGGGCAGGATTGCCCAAGCGTTTCATCATTTCAGCTGCCTTGTTTGAAGATTCGTCGCCTGAGCTCTTGTGAGGATTGTAGTTGACGTGGATAAGTTCAAAATTGTCGTTCACAGTTTTGTTTACTGCAGTGTTTGTCTCCACAAAGTCGGCAAAACGCAGGCACCAAGGACACCAATTGCCACCTACCTGACATACAACATATTTGTTGTCGGCCTTAGCTTTGGCGAGAGCTTTATCGATTTGCTCCATCGGGTCTATGTTTTCGTTGTACACTTTCTTTAATGCTCCCTGGGCATTGGCTATTGTCACTGCTACAGTCATGAGAACAGCTATGATAAATGATTTCTTCATCGTGTATTTCTTATAATGTCTTTTATATTTCCTCTACAATCTCCTCAATTGCCTTTCTCTTCTTCTCGGCACGTGGGCAGTCTTCTGCTATGTGTCCGATAGGGATGATGGCAACAGCTTCAAAGTCGTCCGAAGGCAACAGTTCGTTCATAATCTTAGTGTCGTAGTTGCACACCCAGCAAGTGCCCAATCCTCGTTCTGTTGCAGCAAGGCAAAGATGCTCAATGGCAATCGCTACGTCGATGTCGCCATGAGGTTTGTCGTCATAGCGTCGTGTCCAGCATTCCTTGTTGTTCTTCATGCACACGATATAGAGTGGGGCAGAGCGAAACCATTCGCGGTCGTAGGCTTGGCATAGTTTGCTCTTTGCCTCCTTGCTACGCACGACGACGAATTTCCAAGGTTGCTTGTTTACTGCTGATGGTGCAAGACGCACACATTCGAGGATATAGTCAAGATCGGCTTGACTTACAGGTTCGGCAGTGTATTTGCGTGCCGAGAAACGCTGTTGTGATAGTTCGAGAATATTCATGTCTTTACTTGTTTTGTCTATTGCAAATTTAGATAAAAGAATCCGTTTTGACAAATAAATGGTGGAAAATATCTGTTTAGCAATAAGATTTAAAATTACAATAAGTAAATCATTTATCTCATCCATTCCCCTACTACCTCGGCATACGCCCCTATGCATCCATATCCACCATGTACGTTAGTGTAGGTAGAGTAGGCGAAGGCGAGTCCGTATTTACCGAAGTCGTTGTTGCTGATGTCGTTTAGTGAGCGCAGCATATTGTTGTATTCAGGCGACAGAGCGAGTAAATGCGGACGATAGTCACAGAATTCATTGAGCCATGTCGCTATGTAAAGATGTAGTGTGGCCTTGTTGCCGACAAACGAACTGTTGTCGAAATTGTATATGTAGCGGTAGAAGTTGCTGTCCCAATCACTTAGGTCGAGGTCGATATTTGATGAGTTGCTCAGCAGAGGTTCGGCAGCTACAATAAGAGGCATATATTGGGTGAGGTTGTATCCTTTTGTATTGTTGAAATCGTTGTAATAAGAATCATCCTTATGCTTGCCCTCTATGCGTGTTGCATAGAAGGGTGTGGATTTATTGTCGTGCATAGTTAGGCGTACAGCAGGATAGTTGACTCCCTTGAATGACAACGTGTCGAGACGTGCGTTCTGAATTGTTGGTCTTTCGGGGATAATGCTACTGCCGTAAGCTTCGGCAAATCCAGTTGCCTTCACCTTTATATATATATTGTCACCGCTATTGTGGCTACCTATTGCTGCAAATCTTGCTATAGGAATGCCGCTGCCTGTAATGGTGTCGTTGAGCGATATGATTCGGTCGGCTATACCATTTGTTGTGCAGTTGAGGTCTTCGATATAGAGAGTTGGCATATTACCACTTATAGGATAAGTGGCAGATATGGTTATCTGTATGGTGTCGTTCTCGCTTGGAAAGGCGTACACCACCAACTTGCTGGGGTTTTGTGACAGTTGGTTGAGGTTCACACTGTCTGTGCATGCTGTTGTAAGTAGCATGACGAGTGTGGAGAGTAAAAGAGTTATTGCCTTTTTCATATTCTCATTGTTAGAATTTCAGAGTATAGCTTACCGATAGTATTATTGGTATGTAGCCATAGTTCTTTATTTGAAACTTGTTGTTTTCGTCGAGTCTCACCTTCACGTACATCGTGTTCAGATGACAATAAGCATTGTATAAGCTCACGTTCCAGATGCCTTCTTTGCCGTGGCGTGTGGTATGGCGGAAGTTAGCTCCTATGTCGAGGCGATGGTAGGAAGGCATACGGAAGTTGTTAGGACAATCGAAGATGTAGTCGTAACTGTAGCCGTTGTCGCCAGGAATGTTGGGTTGCAAGGCGTAACCTACAGGCATGGTGAGGCGGTTGCCTGTGTGGAATGTCCATGCTGCGTACATTGATATGCGTTGTGTGAAACTATGGCTGAGCGAGATGTTTATTTTATGGCGGTTGTCAAACTGGTCGTCAAACCATCCTGGGTATATCTCCTTGAACAGCCGTCGGCTCCACGACAGCGTGTAGGCCATTGACATAGAAGTGGAACCTTGTGTGTAGGTGGCATCAGCCTCAATGCCGTAGCTCTTTCCTTTGCCGTCTGCCACATCACGGTTCCATGTGGCTGCCGACGGTTGGAATCCCATCCAATGTCGGTATTGCAGCAAATGAGACGATTGCTTGTAGTAGGCTTCGAGCGACAGTGTGAGTCGTTGTGTGGGCTGAGTGTAGATGCCTGCTGCTATTTGATGCGACATAGTAGGCTTAATCTCATTGGTTGTTGGCACCCAGAAGTCGGTAGGCAGTTCAAGGAAGCAGCTTGACATGCGGTGAATGCTCTGCGACATATGAGTGTACGACAGTTTCAGCGATGCGTTGTTGGCTATTTGCCATTTTAGAGCCAAGCGAGGGTCGAGCATAAAGTATGTGCGGCTGTTTACTGCTGTGGCTGTAAGGCTTGTACCTATATTGGCTGACAGTCGTTCGTTTATCCTCATTTCATCCTCGGCGTAAATCGTTGCCTCATGCGACACGGTGTTTATTCTTGAGATCACATTCGTGGTGTCGCATCCTGTTTGTGGGTCGCCATAGTAGTAGGATTGTCGTTTGGTTTGTGGCCGGAACTGGTGGCGGGTGACACTTGCTCCGAAGTGTATGTGATGACTGCTTGTGGGTTGCCAGTTGAAATTAGCGTGGGCGGCAAAATCAATCATCTGTGTGCTGTTGAGTCGTGTGTCGAGATAGTTGCGGCGGTGTCCGCCCCTCTCTACAATGTCGTAGTCTTCCTCATTATACTTTTGACGCGAGTAACTGTAGGTTGCTGTTAGCATAGTCTGCATCAAGAGAGTGGATGATATTTGGAAATCTCCGCCTAATGTAGCATTGAGGTTACCCCATGTCATTCGGTTCTCAGTGTCGTTCACATTGTCTCCCCACATGCTTTTGTCAATCACACTATAATTGTCGTAACCTGAATAAAGGCTCGTCCACAGTGTTGTGTGGTTGTTGACGTGATGGGTGAGTTTGGCGTTGAAGTCATGAAACATATAGCCCAAGTTGTATTTTTCCTCATTGCCTTTGTTGGCTATTGCGCAAGCAGGCCGCAGCAAAAGGTCCATCCAACTTCTCCTAAGTGAGATGTTGAACGAAGTGCGGTTCTTGCTTATCGGTCCTTCCACCTGTATGCGCCCGTCGAGCAAGCCTATTGATGCAGTGCCTTTCACTTTCTCCATATTGCCGTCGCGGGTGCGTACATCGGTTATTGACGATATTCTGCCTGAATAGCGGGCAGGGAATCCACTCTTATAGAAGTCCACATTCTTTATGATGTCGGAATTGAATGCAGAGAAAAGTCCAAGCGAGTGGTTGGTCTGGTAGAGTGGGGTGCCGTCGAGCAGGAACAGATTCTCATCGCTGCCTCCTCCGTGTACGTACAATCCTGATACAAGGTCTACGCCTGAAGCTACTCCCGATGTGTTCTGGATTGTCTTTACAAGGTCGGGTGAAGATAGCAGGGCGAAACCATTGTTTATGTCCTTTGCTGTAAATGTGCGCTTGCCCGTCTGTGTGGTTAGCACGGGCGAGTTCATGTCCTCAGTCACTACCACCTCCTTTAGTTCTACTGTTTGTGCCAGTTGGAAGTTGTGTGAGCTGTTTGAACGTATGTAAACATCCAACGTGTCGGCTTCGCATCCTATGCTTGACACACGCAGGCGATGTCTACCCTCTGGCAGATGCAGCAGATAGCGTCCACGACTGTCTGAAAGAGTACCGTCTTTGGATATGAGGTCGAATATAGTGGCATTGACAATAGGCTCGCCTTGTGTGTCGGAGATGAGTCCTCTTAAGGTGAATGTGGCTTTGCGTTCAATTTCTGTCTGTTGTACTGGCTTAGCCGATAGCCTCAGCATGATGTTATTGTTTATTTGCCTGTACTCTATTCCGCTTTGGTGGAATAGATATTTCAGAGCTTTGCTTAGAGTCATCAGGCTGAGGTCGGGACCATTGTAGGTTTTGTCGAGCTGCAATGCAGAGTCGTAGACAAAGTGAATGCCGTGTTGCTTCTGCAAACGTAGCATCTCTGTTAGAAGAGTGGGGCGTGTGGTTGAGACGCTGGTGTAGAGAGGAGTTGCTGATGAGGATAGGCAGACGATATTTATGGTAAGTAAAAGGAGTAATATTTTTGAAGATAAGTTCATGTTGTATGAGTTTTTTATGATAAGTTGATATTTATCTGTTTGAAACTACTTTCTTTCAATTCTCACCCCCAACGTCGTTTCAAGTACCTTGATAGCATCCTCAACCTTTGCTGCCTCAATCTCTCCCGACACACTCTTCGTCGTGTCATTTGTTGTGAGCTTAGTATTATAGTGGCGCGACAGCTCGTTCAGCACTTGGTTGATAGGTGTATTGTCGAAGCGGAAAACTTCTGTTGTGTCGCATTCTTCATATTCGTAAATTGTTATGGCTGAGTCTGCCCATATTTTATTTTGTATAGGTTTTTGTGGCAACATGTAATTGTGATAGCCGATAATTCCAGCAGCCACGGCAAAGCCTATTGCAAGTGTGATGGATGCAGCCACGGCTATTTTGCGTTTACCACCCCATCCTTTTATTCCACGTCTTTCCTTGAAACGTTGCCATGCTTGGTTGGTGTTGAGGCAGTTTGGTTTGTAGTGTTTTGCTACAAATTGCAGTTCTTCGTTATTTTTATTGTTCATAAATTCCACCTTATTATATATATGTGCATGTTTCCAACTCCCGATAGTTACAGTTGTAACAACAGAAGATATATAGCCTTCGCCCGTCCGCGAAGTGTTGTGTAAGCTTTGTGCATGTGTGCCTCCACTGTCTTGATGCTTATGCCGAGCGTGTCTGCAATGTCGCTGTTGCGTTTGCCGTCGCGCTTGCTCATAAGGAATACGCGGCGGCACATCTCCGGCAAGTTGTCAATCTCAGTCCATAGTCTTGCTTCGCGCTCGCTTCGTTCCTGCAGTTCGTTGTCATCTGCAGTAAGATTGGCAAGTTCTGTGTCAGCAGAAGTTGTGTTGCTGAAAGGGTCGCGTCGTATGTGGTCAAGACAGGCGTTGTGTGTCATGCTGTATAGATAGCTCTTTGGCGCGGCAAACTCCTCGCCGTTGTCAGTCTTTTCGGCAAAACGTACAAAGCAGTCCATTACTACGTCCTCGGCTGTATCAATGTCGCCAAGGAAGTGGACGGCATAGATACAGAGCGGACGGTAGTGTTGACGGAAAAGTTGTTCTATGTTCATAATTTTAAAAAGTGACACCTACACCCAACGACAGCGAGTGTCGGGTCGCGTTGCTTTCGTAGAATATAGGCATATTGGTATCTGTGCTGATGTATCCATACCAAACATTACGGAAGTCCTTATAGTCGTAGGCAACCTGAAAGTTCAATCCAAAGTGTTTGGCTAAGTTAATGGTGTATCCCACGCCAAGTTTTCCTGTGAAGCCTTTGTAGAAATCGCCAAATGAAGGGTCTATGGCATAGCCCAAGTCGGTGAAGGCATAGGCTCCAGTAAGTTTCTTAAAGGGTTTATATCGCAGTGTGGCGTAGATAGGCATAGTGTTGAATTCGTCGCCTGTGTAGTGGTCGAGACCAATACCACCACCAACTGACCATTTCTCTGCCACATCATAGCGTGCGCCTAAGCGCAAAGAGTGGCCACCCATTTCGATGTCGCTGCGTCCGTAGTTGTGTCCGAACTTGTTTTCAGAGAAACCGAGATTGTAATGGTAATCGAGGTCTACATGAAACTTTGACTGTGCTTTTGTTGATACCACAGCAGCTCCGCTCAATGCTATGCAGAGCGACATTCTGAGTAGATTCTTGTTGATTCTCTTGTCGATTTTCATAATTTCCTTGTTCTTGTATATGATTATTATATGTTTCACCGCCGCTTCTTGTCGTCGGTTTCAACAGTAAGACGCAGACATAGTAGAAAACCCTTAGTCATTTTCAATAAAAAGTCCACAAAGATACATATTTTCTTGCGTTAATTCCTTTTTTTTTGCTATATTTGCAGCGTATCAGTAGATACCTATGTTTTGTATACTGATTTGCTACTAACAATTTAATACCCTTTATATTATGGCAAAAATTAAGCAGATAGTAGAGTGTGTGCCTAATTTCAGCGAAGGCCGCGACATGAACGTAATCCGTCAGATAACGGATGAGGTAGAAAGTGTGAAAGGTGTGAAACTGCTCGATGTAGACCCAGGCGAGGCTACCAACCGCACGGTGGTGACCTTTGTGGGCGAGCCAAACGATGTGGCAGAAGCTGCTTTCAGGGCAGTGAAGAAAGCCGCACAGCTCATCGACATGCGTCAACATCATGGTGCTCATCCGCGTATTGGTGCGACGGATGTGTTGCCTATTGTGCCCGTAAGTGGAATAACGCTTGAGGAGTGTGCCGAGATTTCGCGCCAACTCGCCAAGCGCATTGCCGAAGAAATCAATATTCCTTGTTATTGTTATGAGGCTGCGGCTTTCAAGCCAGAGCGCAGAAACCTTGCCATTTGTCGCAAGGGAGAATACGAGGGCATTGCTGAGCGTATTGATGATGATGCTGAGGCTCCCGACTTTGGACGTCGTCCCTATGATGAGCAAGTAGCTCGTACGGGTTGCACGGTGGTAGGAGCGAGAGACTTCCTCATTGCTGTGAACTTCAACCTTAACACCACTTCCACACGACGTGCCAATGCCATTGCTTTTGATGTCAGAGAGAAAGGTCGTCCAATGCGCGAGGGCAACCCTATTATTGGCAAGAAATTGCTCTATGCCGACGGTACCCCTATCATGAAGCCTGGTACGCTGAAATGTACTAAGGCTATTGGATGGTATATAGATGAATATGGCATAGCACAGGTGTCAATGAACATCACCAACATCAATGTTACTCCTTTGCACAAAGCCTTCGACGAAGTGTGCCGTTGTGCGCAGAACCGTGGAGTGAGAGTGACGGGTACAGAGATTGTGGGTCTTGTGCCAGAGCGTACGCTGATTGAGGCTGGCCGCTATTTCCTTGCCAAACAACAACGCTCTGCAGGAATACCCAAGAAGGACATTCTCGACATTGCCATAAAGTCGCTCGGCTTGTCCGACCTTAAGGAGTTTAAGCCAGAAGAAAAGATAATAGAATATGTGATGGCCGAGGGTGCAGAGAAGCAACGCCTGCTGGTTGACTTGACAGTAAAGGGATTTGCTGAGGAGACATCGCGCGAAAGCCCTGCACCTGGTGGAGGCTCTGTGTCGGCTTATATGGGAGCATTGGGAGCTTCGTTGGCTACAATGGTGGCTAACCTTTCAAGTCATAAGCCTGGTTGGGACGAGCAGTGGAGCGAGTTTGCATCAGTAGCTGAGGAGGGAATGGCTCTTCAGGAGCGTCTGCTTCATCTTGTAGACGAGGACACTGAGGCTTTCAACCGTATTATGACTGCATTCGGAATGCCGAAGAACACGCCTGAGGAGAAGGCTGCACGTTCTGAAGCTATTCAGACTGCCACATTGTTTGCAGCAGAAGTACCTCTTGAGACTATGAAGGCTTCGTACGAGGTGTTTGCAGTATGCCGCAAAATGGTGGAGAAAGGCAATCCTAATAGTGTGTCTGATGCCGGTGTGGGTGCGTTGGCTGCTCGTGCCGCTGTGCTTGGCGCGGGTATGAATGTGAAGATAAACGCAGGCTCGCTGAAAGACCGTGACAAAGCTGAGGCCTTGATAGGTGAGGCTGACGACCTTATAGCTAAGGCGAATAAGGAAGAAGAGGAAATAACGAAATTGGTAGAAGCTAAATTGTAAGGATTATGACATTTGCTGATGAAATAAGAATGGGCATTCCTGATTTCTTACCCGAACCGATGCCCTACGACAACAATATAAATCATGCGCCAAAGCGCAAGGAGATACTTACACAAGAGGAAAGACAACTTGCCCTGCGCAATGCTCTTCGCTACTTCCCGAAACATCTGCATGCTCAGTTGGCTCCGGAATTTATCGACGAGCTGAATCGCTATGGACGCATTTATATGTATCGTTATCGTCCAAGTTATGATATGTACGCACGACCTATAGACGAGTATCCGCATCGCTCTGAACAGGCTGCTGCAATAATGCTGATGATTCAAAACAACTTGAATCCTGAAGTGGCACAGCATCCACACGAGCTTATAGTATATGGTGGCAATGGAGCCATTTTCCAAAACTGGGCACAATACCGTCTCACTATGAAATATCTTAGCGAGATGACTGATGAGCAGACTCTTGTAATGTATTCAGGACATCCGCTCGGTTTATTCCCTTCGCACAAGAATGCGCCGCGAGTAGTGGTGACGAATGGTATGGTGATACCAAACTACTCTAAGCCTGATGATTGGGAGCGTATGAATGCCTTGGGCGTGAGTCAGTACGGACAGATGACGGCAGGATCGTACATGTACATTGGTCCGCAGGGCATTGTGCATGGCACTACTATAACAGTGCTCAACGCTTGTCGCAAGCAACTTTGTGCAAAAGGCGAGGCAAAGGATATACGTGGTATGCTATTTGTGTCGTCGGGGCTTGGCGGTATGTCGGGAGCACAGCCAAAGGCGGGCAATATTGCTGGTGTGGTGAGTGTGGTTGCTGAAATCAATCCTTTGGCTGCCAAGAAACGCTA
The DNA here is from genome assembly GCA_934230115.1 of uncultured Prevotella sp. Lineage (GTDB taxonomy): Bacteria > Bacteroidota > Bacteroidia > Bacteroidales > Bacteroidaceae > Prevotella. Next base: position 18,751 of record CAKQEI010000014.1, read on the forward strand.
CGACCAGGGATGGGTGGATGAACTTCACGACAATCTCGACGAACTGATACCTGCCATTAGAAAGAGTGTAGAGGAGAAGCGCACTGTGTCGATGGCTTATGTGGGTAATGTTGTTGACCTATGGGAGCGACTTGCCGATGAGGGAGTACATGTGGATATTGGCAGCGACCAGACTTCGTTACACAATCCGTGGGCTGGTGGCTACTATCCTGCCGACCTTACACTTGAGGAGTCGAAGACTATGATGGCTGAGAATCCTGATGAGTTCCGCAAGCATGTTCAGGCCTCTTTGTGCCGACAGGTGGCTGCCATCAACCGTCTTGCTGCCAACGGAATGTACTTCTTCGATTATGGCAACGCCTTCTTGTTGCAATCCAAGCGTGCTGGTGCCGACATCTGCTTGGACAACGGCAAGTTCCGCTATCCGTCATACGTACAGGACATCATGGGCCCGATGTTCTTCGACTATGGCTTTGGTCCTTTCAGATGGGTTTGCACGTCGGGTTCTCCTGCCGATCTTGCCAAGACTGATGAGATTGCAGCACGTGTGCTTGAGGAAATCATGCAGAGTGCGCCAGATGAAATAAAGGGACAGATGGCCGACAATATACATTGGATTCGTGAGGCAAGTCGCAACAAACTTGTGGTTGGTTCGCAGGCTCGAATCCTTTATGCCGATGCCGAAGGACGTTCGAAGATTGCCTTGGCTTTCAATGAAGCTATAAAGAATGGTGAGATAACACGTCCAGTGGTGCTTGGACGCGACCATCATGATGTGTCGGGCACCGACTCGCCTTTCCGTGAGACAAGCAACATCTATGATGGCTCGCAATTCTGTGCCGACATGGCTGTACAGAATGTCATTGGCGACTCTTTCAGAGGTGCCACATGGGTGTCGCTGCATAATGGTGGTGGCGTAGGTTGGGGCGAAGTTATTAATGGTGGTTTCGGTATGGTGATTGACGGTAGTCAGGAGAGTGACTGTCATATACGAAAGATGCTCTTTTGGGATGTGAACAATGGCATTGCCCGTCGCGCATGGGCTCGCAACGAGGGAGCTATCCATAGTATAGAGCGTGAGATGATGCGCTCGAATGGCTTGCAGGTGACTATGCCTAATATAGTCGATGACGATATAGTCAACAAGTTTGCCAACTGAAAATCATAATAACTATTAATCAGAAAAAAGCCTAAGTTTATGAAGATTCACAAGATTTCAGCCGAGCACCTTTCGATAGAACGTATAGGTGAGATAGTGTATGGTGGCTACAAGATAGAACTGAGCGACGACGCGCAGAGACGCATTGTGCAATGTAGAGATTATCTTGACCATAAGATAGAGGAGTCAACTGCTCCTATCTATGGAGTGACTACGGGTTTTGGCTCGCTCTGCAACGTTAGTATTGGTTCCGACTATCTGGCACAGCTTCAAATCAACCTTATGATGTCGCACGCATGTGGCACAGGCGACCGTGTGCCCAACGACATTGTAAAGATAATGTTGCTGCTTAAGATACAGTCATTAAGCTACGGTTTCTCTGGGTGTCAGCTTGTTACCGTCAATCGACTTATCGATTTCTTCAATAATGATGTCTATCCAGTGGTCTATATGCAAGGCTCGCTTGGAGCGTCGGGCGACTTAGTGCCGTTGGCTCATCTGTCTCTGCCGCTCGTTGGTTTGGGCGAGGTGGAGTATGATGGCATGGTAATCAGTGGAGCCGAGATGCTTCAGAAGTTTGAATGGCAACCTATTCAGCTTGCCTCGAAAGAGGGTCTCGCCCTGCTCAATGGTACACAGAATATGGGTGCCTTTGCAGTATGGGCTTTGCTGCAGTCGCAACGGTTGAGCGATTGGGCAGACAAGATAGCGGCTATGTCGCTCGACTCTTACTACGGACTTACCGCCCCATTCACCGATGCTGTTCATCAGGTGCGTCCGCACAAAGGACAAATTGTGACGGCTGCAAGAATGAGAGAACTGCTCGAAGGCAGTGAGATAATGGAGAAGCCAAAGTCGTATGTCCAGGACCCTTACTCATTCAGATGTATTCCGCAGGTGCATGGCACGGTGAAGGATACTATAGAATATGTAAGGTCGGTGGTTGATGTAGAGGTGAACTCTGCTACCGACAACCCTACGGTTTGTCCAAACGAAGACCTTATCATATCTGCAGGCAACTTCCATGGCGAGCCTATAGCCATGCCTATGGATTTTCTTGCCATTGCCCTTTGTGAGTTGGCTAATATCTCTGAGCGTCGTATCTACAAGCTTGTGAGTGGCACTCGCGGACTGCCAAGTTTCCTCGTTGCCAATCCTGGAGTGAACAGTGGTTTCATGATTCCTCAATATACTGCTGCATCAATAGTGAGTCTTAATAAGACTCTCTCTACACCATCTTCTGTTGACAGTATTCCGTCAAGTCAAGGTCAGGAAGACCATGTGAGTATGGGTGCCAATGCTGCAATAAAGCTCTATAAGGTGGTGCTCAATACAGAGCGTGTGCTGGCTATTGAGCTGTTCAATGCGGCTCAAGCTCTTGACTTCCGACGCCCGCTCAAGTCGTCGCCCGCAGTAGAGGCTGTGCATGATAGCTACAGACGGGTGGTTCCGTTTATTGTAGACGACGAGGTGATGTATCCGCATATTGCGCATTCTATCGATTTTTTGAGGAGAGAATGGTAGGAAGCCACATGCCTACTACAGTTACTAAATTAACTGATAAAAAACAACAATGAAATTATTAGTAAAGAATATTCGTTCTCTCGTAGGTGTAGAATACATGTCTAAGCTACGTCTGCAAGGCAGGCAGATGGCAGAACTCAATACAATTGACAATGCATGGCTTCTTGTGGAGGATGGACGCTTTGCACAGTTTGGTAGTGTGGAGGATGGTATGCCGCTCTTGGAAGGTATAGATGAAATTGTAGATGCTGAAGGTGGTATGGTTCTTCCTTCATGGTGCGATTCTCATACCCATATTGTCTTTGCCGGAAGTCGTGAGCGAGAGTTTGTTGATAAGATTAACGGACTTAGCTATGAGGAGATAGCGCGTCGTGGAGGCGGTATACTCAATTCTGCCGATCTGTTGCACCAAACTTCTGAGGAAGAACTTTATTCTCAGGCAATGCGCCGACTTGATGAGGTTATACATAAAGGCACGGGGTGTATTGAGATAAAGAGCGGTTATGGTCTTAACCTCGAAGACGAGTTGAAGATGCTGCGTGTGATAAAGCGTATGAAGGAGACTTCAAGAGCGAAGATTGTTTCTACGTTCCTTGGTGCCCATGCTGTGGCAAGAGGTATGTCGCAGGATGAATATGTGAGTCTTGTTGTTGACGAGATGATTCCAGAAGTGGGACGTCAGCAACTTGCCGACTTTGTAGATGTGTTTTGCGACCGCGGATTCTTCACGCCTAAGGATACTACCCGTATTCTCGAAGCAGCCGCTAAATGGGGTATGCGTCCTAAGATTCATGCCGATGAGTTGGCGTCATCAGGTGGAGTAGAGGTAGGAGTGAAGCATGGAGCCCTTTCGGTGGATCATCTGGAGAGCATGACCGAAGAGGAAATCGAAATATTGCGTGGCACAGACACTATGCCTACAGTATTGCCAGGCACATCGTTCTTCCTTAATATGCCTTACGGCAAGGCACGCAAGATGATAGATGCAGGTTTGGGGGTGGCTGTTGCCAGCGACTACAATCCAGGCTCAACACCTTCTGGCGACATGAAGTTCGTCGTTTCGTTGGCTTGTATAAAGCTGCGTCTGCAACCGAACGAGGCTATTAACGCCGCAACATTGAATGGTGCCTGTGCCATGGGAGTGAGTGCCGAATATGGAAGTATTGCCAAGGGAAAAGTGGCCAATTTCTTCATCACACATCCTGTTCCATCGGTAGACTTCATTCCCTATGCCTATACAACTCCGATAGTGAAGAAGGTGGTATTGGCAGGTGAAATGGAATGACTCATGAAAATGGCATCCTAAGACCAGAAACAAATTATTTAATTCTAAAATTATACCGATGATGCCTATAGCAGAGGGCATCATCGGTATTTTTAGTATTTCTACTTGCATATCTTGTAATTTTTATTTCACTAAGTTGTGAAAAAATTCTTTCAAATTGCCTTTATGTGCGAGAAAATCACTAAGTTTGCACCATAATATCAATTTATCGGAATAATGACTTATACTATTGAAAAGGTTACAACGCTCATAGGAGCCCACCGCTTCGGCACAGCTGATGCAAACATAGGGTTTCTGCTAACTGACAGCCGCTCGCTGTGCTTTGCCGAGGAGACTTTGTTCTTCGCCTTGAAGTCGGGACGTGGCGACGGTCATAATTATATTTCCGACCTCTACAGGCGTGGAGTGCGTAATTTCGTGGTGGAGCATGTGCCATTGGATTATGCCTCTACCTATGCTGAGGCTAACTTCCTGCGTGTGGAGAATTCGCTTGTAGCTCTGCAGCGACTTGCCGAACGCCACCGCGACGAGTATGACATTCCTGTAGTGGGAATAACTGGCTCCAATGGCAAAACCATCGTAAAAGAATGGCTTTACCAACTCCTTTCGCCAGAAATCAATGTCACACGCTCTCCGCGTAGCTACAACTCGCAGATTGGTGTGCCACTGTCTGTATGGCTTCTTAACGAGCAGAGCCAGGTGGGAGTGTTTGAAGCTGGAATATCAGAGCCTGGCGAGATGCTTGCCTTGCGCGACATAATACAGCCAACTATTGCCGTGCTTACCTTCATCGGTGACGCTCATCAGAAGAATTTTGAGTCGCTTGAAGAGAAGTGCCGCGAGAAGGTTACTCTTTTCCACGATGCCAAAACTATTGTCTACTGCAAGGACGACACCCTTGTAGACAATGTGGTGAAGAGTTTCGACTACAAGGGTGACAACCTTGCATGGTCGATGAAGGATCCTACGGCTGCTCTCTTTGTAAAGCAAGTGGAGAAGAAGGATTTCATATCCACTATACATTATATATATAAGGGTGAGGAAGGGGAGTACGACTTGCCATTTATCGACGAGGCTTCGGTGCGCAATTCTGTCACCACTGCCGTTGTGGCTCTGCATCTTGGATTGTCGCGCGAGCTTCTTGCAGAGCGCATGAAGAACCTTGAACCAGTAGCTATGCGTCTTGAGGTGAAGGAGGGACAGCATGGATGCACACTCATCAACGATTCATACAACTCCGACATCAATTCGCTTGACATTGCGCTCGATTTCATGAGTCGCCGTCCCGACCACAATGGTCGCAAGCGCACGCTCATACTTAGCGATATCTATCAGACCGGTGAGCCGCTTGATAGACTTTACAAGGAGGTGTCAAACCTTTGTTTGCAGCGTGGGGTGAACAAAATCATAGGTGTCGGTCCGCAGATTATGGAACATGCCGACTTGATAAAAGTACAGGAGAAGTTCTTCTTCCACGATGTCACTTCGTTCATTCACAGTACAGTGTTTGAGTCGCTTAGGGACGAGGTTATCCTTATCAAGGGAGCACGCCGATTCGGTTTCGACAATATTACAGAATTGCTTGTGCAGAAAGTGCATGAGACAATTCTTGAGGTAAACCTCTCTGGCGTGGTGAAGAATCTGAACTTTTATCGCTCGTTCATGAAGCCTGAAACCAAGCTTGTATGCATGATAAAGGCTGATGCCTATGGTGCTGGTGCTGTGGAGATAGCAAAGACGCTGCAAGACCACCGCGTTGACTATCTTGCCGTAGCAGTGGCTGATGAGGGTGTAACTCTCAGAAAGAATGGCATCACATCCAACATTATGATAATGAACCCGGAGATGTCGGCGTTCAAGACAATGTTCGACTATGATCTTGAACCTGAGGTTTATTCCTTCCGACTGCTCGACGCTCTTGTGCGCGAGGCTCAGAAGAATGGCATCAGCAACTTCCCAGTTCATATCAAGCTCGATACGGGTATGCACCGCCTTGGTTTTGACCCATTGAAGGATATGCCTGAGCTTATCGACCGTCTGCAGCATCAGTCGGCTGTCATCCCGCGCTCGGTGTTCTCGCACTTTGTTGGCAGCGACAGCGATTCCTTCGACGAGTTCTCAGCCTATCAGTTTGGACTCTTCAACAAGGGCAGCAAGCAGCTTTGCGATGCTTTCCCACACAAGATTCTGCGCCATATCGACAATTCTGCTGGCATAGAGCATTTCCCCGAACGTCAGCTCGACATGTGCCGCCTGGGATTGGGACTCTATGGCTACGACTCACGCGACAACTCAATGATAAACAACGTGACTACGCTGAAGACAACAATCCTGCAGATTCACGACATACCGGCTAATGAAACTATTGGCTACAGCCGTCGTGGAACGCTGACACGCGACTCGCGTATCGCTGCCATTCCTATTGGCTATGCCGATGGACTCAATCGACATCTTGGCAACCGTAACTGCTATTGCCTTGTAAATGGCAAGAAGGCAGAATATGTGGGCAACATCTGCATGGACGTGGCAATGATTGATGTTACGGATATCGATTGCAAGGAAGGCGACCAGGTGATAATATTTGGCGAGGAGTTGCCAGTGACTGTCTTGTCGGATGCTATAGACACTATTCCTTATGAAGTGCTTACCGGCATAAGCAATCGAGTGAAGAGAGTTTATTATCAGGACTAAAGTAAATAACTCCGCTGCTTTAGTGAGTGGACACTATTGGTAGAAGCAAATCCTTTTTGGTTGAGCGAAAGAACGCTCGACTAAAAAGGATTTGTTATTTAAAGAAGTTTTTTTTATTTATTGAAGTTATAAAAAGAATTTCATAACTTCAATCAGGGAATAAGTCTTTGCCAATGAGTGTAAAGGCTCAGTTTGGACAATAGAAAATCAAGACATAAAACATACCCACGCTTGTCGTTTTTTTGAAGTATTATTAAGACCGAGCTTGGTCTTAATAATACTTGAGGGTTGGTCTTAATAGAAGACCAAAAAGGGTCTTCTATTAAGACTCTTTTCTGCCTATTATTATAGCAGGTGTTTATGTCTGTTTTTTTAGAATCAAGCAGTACATTTATGATAAAAATATATGCAATATTTATATTAAATCATTTCTTGTTTAGTAAAAAACAAATAAACCATTGCTTTTTGTGACTGTGCCTTGTAAATGTATGTTGGTTGTTTTTACTTTACCATTTTCCTATTATCAGTATAGCCAAGTGTTATATATTGATTTCTTCCGAAATGATTTTGAAGAAATCTTTTTTCAATATAATTGATATTTCGGCTAATATAGCAGTGTCGATACTGTTGCGCGCCACATAGCGGTAGACAGTGGAGCGGTTGCATTCAAGCTCTTTGGCAAGCCAACCGACAGAATGTCCCTGTCGGTCGAGCTCGTCTTTTATCATTTTTCCTATGTTTATCATAGCGTCTTTTTATTTCTTAATAGCTTATACCAACACCAATGCCAATACGCTGTTTGCCAATAAAATCCTTAAGGTTGGAATCCATAGCAAAGCGGTACTGATAGGTGAGCCTTACGGCAAAGTAAGAGTATTTCACGCAGATACCGATAACAGGAGATATAGCCCAACCAAGGTTGGCCTTGGTGTCGTTCTCTGTATATATGGCTTGTTTCTTGCTGTTTGTACTTTCGTATTCGGATGAGGGTTTCAATACTCCGTTAGGGTCGTTAGGTATTCCATCAGCACCAGGGAATATTTCCTCTATGTCAGAGTCGTTCTTCTTGTAGTCGCCATAATAGCACTTGGCTGTGACGCCAGGACCAAAGAACACCCATACTGGATTGACCACCTTCAAAGTCCAACCGAAGCTTAAATTCATTTCGGGCATATCGGGGATAGCACAGTTGCTGCGCATCATGTCAAACACTTGCTTGTTGAGGCTCATGTTGAAGAAGCCGCCTGCCTTGTGCATGTTATACTTGCCGTAAGAGAAGCCGATGGGCGAATCCTTGAGATATTCATAGGTGAGCACACGAGAGTGGGTCTGGCGTTGGTTGAGAAGCAAGTTGATTTTGTTTCTCTGTTCTATGGCTTGTACCTTTGCCGGACAGTTGCTGTCGATAATGCGGTTGAACAGTTCAAGGGCTTTGTCATACTGTTTCTCGTTGAAATAGTAGTCGGCCTGACGGTATGTGGCATCACATTCTGTGGTGAATTTGGTGAGACAGTTGCTGAAGCGATTGGTGGCATAGGTGTCGTAGGGGTTAAGCTCTGTCACCTTTTCGTAGTAGTAACTTGCCTGTCGGTAGTCGAGCAACTTGTATGTTGCCTCTCCCTTCTCGCGGTAGAAGAGTATGGTGTCTACAAGTGCTATGTTTCTCTCGTTCTCTTCAGCGTCAACGTCAGAGCACTTGCGTGCAACGATAAACTGGTCGCGTGCCTCGTTGTAGTTCATATTCTTTAGTTCTTCCATTCCCTTGTTGCGATGACCGCGGTAGCAGCCGGCGTCAACCTGGCTGTTAGGGTCTATGGCTTGGAAAGTAGCTACTTGCTTGGGCTTTAAGTCAGAAAGAGTAAGTACCACAGTACTGTAGCCAGGCGACATAACCATCACTTCACGACCACGATAGCGTGAGCCGGTAGGAAACTCAATGTAGTAGATAGAGTCTGAACCCTCGACCGTGGTGTTGTATGGAGTTGCCGACTTGTCCATTGTCGATTCAAATGTCAGGGGAATTGACTTGTTGCATTTCACCACTACAACAGCCTTGTTGTCCTCGCTTGAGTAAACGTCGTTGGGTTGTGAGATGTCTGTAATTTCAAGTACGTTCTGTGCAAATGCGGTGGATGCAAGCACTAACGCAAATACTATGGATAAGAATTTTTTCATAAGTATGTATTTTAAGATGTTAATGAATCATTGTTATTATCTCACAATGCGGAACGAACCAAGATGGAACACCTCATCCTTTTGTGTCACTATGTTGCCCGCAGCGTCCTTGTATGGCTGCCATGTGCGTACTTGTATGAGAGGGTTGTCGGAATCGCGGAAATCTATCATAAGGAACAGGTAGCCCTCGTCGTGATAACGGTCGGTTCGCCAACTTTGTTTTAGTGTGACGCCATAGATACTGTCAAACTTGGGATGTTCGACAATTTCTATGTCCGAGAATTTCACATTGATGAATTTCACTGTCTTGAACACTTGTGCAAGCTTCGTGAGATACTCTTGTTTTGTTTGTTTAATGTATACCACACGGTTGTTGTTGAGTGTCAATCTTGTGAGGTCGGAGTTTGGCTTTTCTTTCACCACTCTTCCTGTGATAATAAGAGCCTTGTCGCTGAAGACGCTGTTGAGCATAGCATTGTCCTTGCGGTTGTATGCAGTGCGGAAGTTCTCTATGAAGTCGACTATTATCTGTCGGCGGGCATAGTCAAGATCCGACTGCTTTTGTGCCATCAGTTCTTCGTAGCGGTTCATCTCAATGGCAATGGCCACGTTGCTTATTGTGCCTTCTGTGTCGAAGTTGATGGTGAGCTCTTGTCTTGCCTCGTCTCCATCTGCTGCAAGAATGTCGACGGGAATACCCCTCACTTGGTAGCCATTGGATGTCTTGAGGCAACGGCAGTTAAGATTCATGGGCGGACAGCTCATAGCACTGCTTTTCCATATTTCCTTTATCTCTTCAATGGCAGTTTTTGAGACATTGTCTTTTGACAGTTTCACTGTTTTTTCGCCATTGTCGGCAGCTGTGCGGAAGGCGTCGAGCAGAGCTTTCACGTTGGTTTCCATGCGTGCCTTCACATTAGGGTCGACTTCGCCATCAGTTATTTTGAATGATGTTGTGGCTAAAGCTTGGCTTAATGATATGAAGAAAACAAGCAAGCCGAGCATAAGTCTGTTGATGATTGTTCTATTCATTTTTTGTTCTCTTTATTGCTATATATTGATGTTACGTTGTTTTGTGGAATGTTGGAGTATAGTTCTGCTGTGAACATGCCCTCGCTTTTGAACAATTCCTTTATCGGTATTCTTACTATAAACATGTGTATATAGTCGCTTTCTGGTTGGTGCATCACAAGGTTGGCCTCGATGTTGTCGGGGTCTATCTTGGTCACGCTACAGTATATTTCCTTGTCTGTTGCAAGTACTTGATAGATGGCATGCAGCGGTAGCATCACCTTCTTCTTCACGTTGCCATACTGGTGATGAATAATGGTTATGCGATGGGAGTCGTTGTTGATGGTGTTCATCAGCAGGTTCACAGCCGACTCCATAGGGTATTGCTTGCCGAATACCGGACGTCTCGTCTTGTTGTCAACATATATGTCCGAGCGCAGCGAGTTCACCTGAAACCAAGTGCCTTCGGCTATTTTTATATTATCTTCGTTGGTGTCGGTAAGTTTCGATTGGCTGAAGTCAAGAACTTTTGTCAACAATCGTCCTCCACTGTAGCTTGACAGCATGTCGAATACTTTAGCATCGGCAGTTGCCTTGTCCTCGGTTTTATGTATCACTTTGCTGTGTGTCGTTTGTTGTGCTGCTGCATTGTCGGGCATACACATTGACAATGCAGCGAGCATAGTCAGCGAGCTGTTGCGTATGTTCATGTTGTTGTATTTTTATGGTTGGCTTTATTTTGTAGATGTTCTCACGCGCGACATTCCTACACGCATCTTTGAGCCTGTGTGTTTTCCTGCAGTGATGTCGTTCATCAGTATGCTGAAGTTCACTGGCTCTTCGGTAGCAACAAGCAGGAAGGCATCTTCCGACGGTATGTCAGAAGTGATGAAAGGCTCTGTTTTGAATCCCACCGTGCAACTTGCGGGAACCAGCAGATTGGAGCATGTCGCCTCTTCGTCCATAGGTAGCACAAGATATTTGTTGCCCTTGGCATCAATGTTGAGCACATTCACGTAGAGTGTCTCGTTGGTGTTGTTTCTCACTCTTACGTAGCATGCAGTATTTGGCTTGATGTCCTTAGGCAGGGCTTTGCCGGTCTGTGGATCTACAAGCTCAAGTGTCACGTCGAGGTCGGAGGCAATAATGCTGGAATTGTTTACTATCTCCTTTTCGGGTGTGCTGGCGTTTGTTGCTCCAGTGTTCATGATGTCAACAATACGAGCCATGAACAGCGAGTCGACCGACACGGCACGGTATGATGTGCCAGTCACCTGCATATAGGTGTCGGGGTGTGCCATCTTTTTTGTCTTGGAGTCGAAGAGTTGTTTCACAAGATATCCCATGTATTGTTTTGTAAGACTCTTGGTGCGCTGGCTCGACAATTCTATTAGTTCGCCTACAGTGCTTGTTCCTTCACGCGTGAAAGAATACATCTTAAGCTTAGCCTCGTCGAGTATGGTTACGGCACTTTCGCTTGTTATCTTAAGCCGCGAGTTTTTCGTGACGTATTTGCGGGTGGGCAGTGGCAGGAACTTTCCTCCTTGTTCCATGTAGGCTTTGCCAGTCACTGAATAGACTGCGTATTTCTGAGCGTTGGCTATGCTGCATGTGCCTATGAGCATAATTATTACAGCAACGAATATGGCGGCGGCATGTCCGCATAGTGTGGCAGATATGTTATTTTTCATAATTGAAAATGTTAAAGTGTTCAATACCATTGGGGTTTATAAATATTGGAGTCTGCTTGAAGTCGGTAATCTTTCTCACCTCTTTATATAGGAAGTGTTCAAGTTCCTGTGTTGACAGACCTTCGGATTGTTCCTCGCGTGCGGCTCCGTTGAAACTCTCGACAAGTGCTTTTGTGAAAGCACCGTTGCCCCATGATTCATCCTCGCGCGATTTTGTGTCGGACGAACTTGAGGCGTATAGCAGCATACCGTTTTTCGCGCGTTTCAGTTGTTCCACGAAATGGCTTGTGGCAGCAGAGCGTGTGCCCTCGAATAGTGCTCCTGAGTAGCAAGCGTCGACAAAGGCAATGAGCTTGCCGTTGATGTCTTCGGCTTCGTTGCGGAAATCAGTTGCGCTGAAACAATCGTAGAGCTTGTCCGAATTGCATCCGTAAGGTATGAAGAAGAATCGGTCTTTCTCGTCGCGCAATCCATGTCCTGCATAGAAGAAAATGCACACATCGTTGGGCGATGACTCTTGCTTGAGCCATTCCATAGCTTCGAAAATGTCGGCTCGTGTTGCCTCGCTGTCGCAAAGCAGTTTCACTTGCACGTCCTCGTATGGAAGTCCTTTCTTTGTGGCAACCACTTTAGCAAAGTCTTGAGCGTCCTTGCATGTGAATTTCAGCTTCGGTAGTTTCGGGTCGTTGTAGTCGCCTACGCCTATTGCCACTACAAAGAGCTTTGGAAGCTCGAATTGTGATGTCTCGCGTATAAGGCGCAGAGACACTGGTTCGCTGTTGCCGCAACTGTTCTGCGCATACATCATTATAGTGCAGTCGTGACGTGGCAGGTCTACATCGATAGTGTTGGCAGCTCTTACTGCTCGTGTTGTTGGCAGTCGCTGTCCGTCTACCATCACCACAATGCGTGTGCTGTCTGTACAACCGTTGGTAAGTAGCTGATACTTAAGTTTCACCTGGTCGGTGTGGAATATCGACTGGTCTTCGGGGTAGAGTATGCGCAGTATAGGGGCAGTGGCTGTTGGGGTAGTGGCTGTTGGGGCAGTGGCTGTTGTATTAGCTTTTTTCAGCTCATTCGGACCAAGTATTACATTTTGTTTCTGTTGTGTCTGTGCAGTATCCTTAGGTTGTTCTTTAGGCTTTTCGCCAGGCATGTCCACTTGAATGTCAAAATCACCCTTAAGCGTCTCTTTCTGTTGCTTGGGTGCTTGTTCCGTATTTTTGCCTTCGGCCTTGTTTTTCCACTTGTTGTATTCATCCTCGTTTTTTTCCACAAGCACACCTCTTGCATAGCAGTCGGCAAGTGTGAGTTGCGCACGCTTGTAGTTGTTCTCAGCCGACTTAAGCAACAGGTTATATGCTTTGTCGTAGTCGCGTGGCACGCCACGACCGTTCATGTAGCAGTAGGCAAGGTTGTATTGGGCCTTGGCAAAATTCTGCTTGGCAGAGCGTTTGAACCACATGGCGGCAGATGTATAGTCGCGCTGTGTTCCCTCACCAGTATAATAGGCATATCCAATATCAAACTGAGCCTCGGCGTTGCCTGCTTCGGCAGATTGAAGATACACCTCCACTGCTTTTTCGAAGTTTCCCATTCTGTATAGCGAGTCGGCTCTATGAAGTAGCTGTTCGCCATTGTCTGCTATGGCAGTAGCTCCCATACAAGTAGTTATGAGAAACATAGACAGACTTAATAAAAATCTATGGCTTGACATAATATATTGACTTTTTTATGAAGTTCAACTTAGTATGCTTTGACAGCATCATTATAATCCATTTGTATTGCAGGCGGGCTGTCTCTATCAGGGCCAGTCCTACGAGTGGCAGCAGCAGACTGACATAGTAGTTGAACCTTGCAAACAGTATGAAATTCACTCCAACAAGCGCGGTGGTCACTCCAAAGTAGTAGAATTTCATCCAGTAGATGCTTGAATAGGGTCGTTTCTTTGGCAATATTGCCCCAACCCATGCCGAAAGATAGCACACAAGGATAGCGATAATAAGGCTCACTATGTTGCTTGCGGTGTACACTCTATGATGGGCCATTGATGATAGCATGGCGTATGCCTGTATCTTCATGCCTGCCATTTTGCCAAGTGGTGTGATGTGTGTGTCGGCTTCTTCGTTGATGGTGCCGAGTATTACAATCTTGTTTTTCAACAGTTCTCGGTTTTTCAGCACTTCGTTGTGCTTAATGGCAAGGAAGTCGGTGTGGGAATATTCAATGTTGCGTTGTTTGGGGCTTTGCGGGTAGGGCTTTGTGTCGGTGTATTTACATACAGCCATATAGGGCAGTGAATAAATGTTTTTATTGACAAGCTTCTCGTTTTGTGAGTATTTGCGAATGCAACCGTAGCCTTCGCCTGAAATAACATTGCTGAAAGCCCATGAGTAGTCGCCCTCAATGCCATCGAAGAACGACGTGCGCACATTCTTGAATACATCTTTCTCGCTGTCGTAGTTGATAAGCTTGCAGGAAATAACTCCGTTTTTGATGTTGGCTATGGCATTGATAAGCATCTCGTTTTCCTCCTCGTCATAGCTTGGACGCTCGAAGATAAGGTCGAGGACAAACACTTTTGGCTGGCATTTCTCTATGTCCTCAATACATGATGCTATCTTGCGGCGGTCGTATAGCTCGGTCATGTCCACGAGCACAATGTCGTTGTTTATTTCCTTCACGCCGCTGCTGTTTTGTATCTCATAGTAGATGTCGGTCATTGAGAAGTCGGCAAATGCTTTCTTTACAGGGTCGATGACGCTTAGATTGATTGACGCAAAAGCCAGAAACCATCCTAAAAACAGGACGATTAGCGTGACGCTCAAGTGGTCGACATTTACGAATCCTATGATGCGTTTTATGGTTCTGCTTAGCTTTGCTGTTTGCATAGTTAAAGATTGTTTAATGAAACTCTTATTTTGCAAAAGTAATAAATATATGTCAAATATAGGTTTTTTGTATGTCCCAAAATTGGGACAGTTGTTGCAGAAAAGGAACACTTCGGTGTAGCTCCCTACTATTGCTTGTTGAAAGTTTATATTGTTGTATTTTGTTGGTTAAACGTTTGCACTGAAATAAGCACACTTTAAGCTATGTTTTTCTTATAATGTATTTGTATAATTAGTAATTTTGCAGTACGAAAAGATGAAGATAAGTACGTATAGGTTATATAGTAAGATTTAGTTTTGAATTGGTAAATAGGTTTGTTTTAGATTTAGATATTGAAACATAAATAGGTAAGCTCTATTATGGTAATGATTTTTGTTTGATTGTTGGTAGGGATAGTATGAAAACACAATAAAAAAAAGGTCAGGGTTTCGTGAGAAATCCTGACCTTTTTTATGTCATAATAAGTGATAAAATAACATAGGGTTGAGCAGCTGACGCTCAACCCTATGTTGTCTTGGTTTGTAAAACAGTTGTTTAAGAGAAACTTTTCTTGTAAAAGCCTTATTCGTCGGCTTGTTCTTCCAATGTATACTGGCTTGAACCGTCGAAGCAGTGTGTGCACACTTGGCATTTTGGCAATCCAATGGCTTTGATAAGCTGTTCGATTGTGTTGAACTTCAACGTTGTGAGTCCCAACTGGCTGCGTATCTCCTCCACCATGCGCTTGTATTGTGGCGAGTCGGTAGTGGCATATTTATCAAGGTCCTTGTTGGCATCGCCCTCAAACTTCTCGATGATGCGGCGTGTGATAAGTTCCATGTCGCTCTTGGATGAAGTAAATCCAATGAACGGACATCCGTAAACAAGAGGCGGACATGCAATGCGCATGTGGCACTCCTTAAGTCCTGCTTGGTCGAAGAGAACCTTCACATTGTCGCGCAGCTGAGTGCCACGCACAATAGAGTCGTCGCAGAAGAGCACACGCTTGCCCCTGAGCATAGCTTTGTTGGGTATGAGCTTCATTTTTGCCACGAGCGAGCGCATCTCTTGGTTGGCGGGAGTAAACGAGCGAGGCCATGTGGGAGTGTACTTGGCAATGCAACGCTGATAGGGCACGCCCTTGCCTGCTGCATATCCCATAGCCATGCCAGTGCCTGAATCGGGAATGCCAGAGCAGCAATCCACCTCTACGTCATCACTCTTGGCAAGGTTGAATCCGTTGGCGAATCGTGCCTCCTCTACATTCTTTCCCTCGTAGGTAGATGTCGGGAATCCGTAGTATACCCAAAGGAACGAGCATACCTGCATCTTTTTGTTGGCAGGACGCAATTGAGTCATGCTGTCAGCTGTCAGCTGTACAATTTCGCCTGGTCCAACGTTGTAGCACTCCTCGTAGTCGAGGTTGGGAAATGATGTAGACTCGCTTGATGCGGCATAAGCACCGTCCTTCTTACCTATTATAATAGGTGTGCGTCCCCATGCGTCGCGTGCGCAGATGAGCGAGTCCTCGGTCATAATCATAATCGAGCACGATCCCTTCACGTTGTGAAAAACATTCTCTATGCCTTCCTTGAACGTCTTGCCCTGTATTATCAACAGAGCAACAAGCTCAGTTTGGTTGGTGGAACTCTGCGACAGTTCGGCAAAGTGCATGTTCTTTTCGAGCAACTGTTTGGTGAGTTGTTCAATGTTTGCAATCTTTGCCACCGTGCAGATAGCGAACCTTCCAAGATGTGAGTTAATGACGAGCGGTTGCGCGTCGGTGTCGCTTATCACGCCAATGCCAGCAGTACTGCCTGCAAAGCGGTCGAGCGTAGGCTCAAACTTGGATCTGAAATAAGCGCTCTCGAGGTTGTGGATAGAGCGTACAAATCCCTTTTCCTTACTGTACATCGCCAGACCGCCACGGCGGGTTCCGAGATGTGAGTTGTAGTCAGTTCCATAGAAAACGTCTGCCACGCAGCTTTTCTTGGAGATGGTGCCGAAAATACCTCCCATAAATTTTTCTTATGTGCTTTTTTATTAAAGATTTGGTTGGGTTGTTGCTTAGAACTCGCTTGTGAAGTGGAACTTTATATGCTTAAAGTCCTGTTGTGCCATTGACAGCACATATCCAGAGTCGGCAAGGAAAACATCGCGTCCGTCGCGGTCCTTAGCCATATATTGATACTTGCGCTTCTTGAACTGGTCGAGTTCTTCGGCATCGTCGCTCTCTATCCAGCAAGCCTTGTGCAAGTGTACGGGTTCCCAGCGGCATTTAGCGTTGTACTCGTTCTCCAGTCGATATTGTATAACTTCAAACTGTAGCTGACCTAC
Organism: uncultured Prevotella sp.; assembly: GCA_934230115.1. Classification (GTDB taxonomy): domain Bacteria; phylum Bacteroidota; class Bacteroidia; order Bacteroidales; family Bacteroidaceae; genus Prevotella. The sequence goes on from CAKQEI010000014.1 coordinate 35,495, forward strand.
AGTGCCAATAATCTTTCGGCCATTAAACTGGTTGACAAACAGCTGAGCCACACCCTCGTCCATGAGTTGGTTTATGCCCTTTTCAAGCTGCTTGGCTTTCATTGGGTCGTCGTTCTCGATGTATTTGAACATCTCTGGCGAGAATGATGGTAGTCCGCGGAAATGCAGTTTCTCGCCTTCCGTCAGAGTGTCGCCTATCTTAAATATGCCGTTGTCGGGTAGTCCGACGATGTCGCCTGGCCATGCCTCATCGATGGTGCTCTTGCGCTGCGCCATGAATTGTGTTGGCGAAGAGAAGCGCAGAGTCTTACCCTGTCGCACGTGCAGATAGGGCTTGTTGCGCTCAAACTTGCCGCTGCACACCTTGCAGAAGGCTATACATGAGCGGTGGTTGGGGTCGATGTTGGCTGTAATTTTGAATATGAAGCCCGTGAACTTAGGCTCATCTGGTGTTACCTCGCGCTCCTCGGCCTTTGTCGGCTTGGGCGACGGGGCTATTTTTACAAAGCAGTTGAGCAATTCCTGCACACCGAAATTGTTCAATGCAGAACCGAAGAACACAGGTGCCACCTCAGCAGAGCGGTAGGTCTCTACATCGAATTCAGGGTAAACTCCATCTATAAGTTCAACGTCGTCGCGCAACTGCTGTGCGTCCTGCTCGCCTATATGTGCCTCAAGTTCGCTGGAGTTGATGTCTACCTCCACCTTTTCGGTCACACGTTGCTTGTCGGGCTTGAAAAGGTCGAGCTTATTCTCGTAGATGTTGTATACGCCCTTGAACTTGGCTCCTATATTGATAGGCCATGAGAGTGGACGCACACTTATCTTAAGTTCTTCCTCCAGCTCGTCGAGCAAGTCAAACGGGTCGCGGCCCTCACGGTCCATCTTGTTGATGAAGATGATTACTGGAGTGTTGCGCATGCGGCACACCTCCATGAGCTTGCGAGTCTGTGTCTCCACACCTTTGGCTCCGTCCACAACAATGATGGCTGAGTCAACGGCAGTGAGCGTGCGATATGTGTCCTCGCAGAAATCCTGGTGGCCGGGAGTGTCGAGAATGTTGATTTTGTAACCCTCATAGTCGAACTCCATAACTGATGTGGACACCGAGATACCGCGCTGCTTCTCAATCTCCATCCAGTCGGATGTGGCAGTCTTGCGTATTTTGTTGTTCTTTACTGCACCTGCCACCTGTATCTGTCCACCGAAGAGAAGAAACTTCTCGGTGAGTGTAGTCTTACCTGCGTCAGGGTGTGATATGATGGCGAAGGTTCGCCTGCGTTCTATTTCTTGATTCATAATATCTGCTTTTCGGGTGCAAAGTTACAGAAAGTCTCGCATAATACAAAATAAGAAAGCGAGTAAGTGTTCAAAATATTCTTATATATAAACTGTATATTTATTTTTTTTGGCAGAATAAGCATGATTTTTGACATGATAAGCCATATGCAGAGCATTATAATCCTTTTTGAGAAAAAGTGATGTTGCGGCGAAGATTTATTTTTTGTATCTTTGCAAGTGAAATAAAGAGTGGGGCAGTGATGCTCCTTGTACAACACAAAAACTATATTATAACATTTAAGGCGCATGCTTGGAGTATTGTAGCTCTCCGGCATGCGCCTTTTTCTGTCTCCTAATATTGTTTGCGCTCTTTCAGCAGGTCGCGTATCTCGGTGAGCAGCAACTCTTCCTTTGTGGGCTTTGGCTCTGCAGGAGCAGGAGAAGCCTCCTCTTCCTTCTTTTTCATGTTTGCAAGCTTGTTGATGCCCTTTACGAGCATGAACACACAGAAGGCGATGATGAGGAAGTCGATGATGGTCTGGATGAAAGCACCATAATTGATGGTGGCTGACTGCATAGTCTCGTTGCCGAGTTTTACGGTAGGAAGCTCAAACTTAAGGTCGCTGAAGTTCACACCACCAATAAGCCATCCGATAGGAGGCATGATAATGTCGTTGACTATTGACGATACGATTTTGCCGAAAGCACCGCCGATGATGACACCGACAGCCATGTCTACTGCATTGCCTTTTACGGCAAATGCCTTGAACTCATTTAGAATTTTACTCATTTTGCTTAATCTTTAATTATTATTGTTTGTTATCTGGTTGTCTATACATTGTTATGAAGTTTCACCCGTCTATATATCTATATAATAAGGTGGCATTGATTGTGCTCGCTTGTGATGTAATAACAGCAGATTTGCTAATGTGTTGCATTTTGCAATCTACAGTTGACAATTTGCGAGGTCGTAGTGGCTATCTCAAGCATAACTTTGTATGCAAATATATTTTTTAAATAATTTAATACACAATATTACTGCAAAATTAGAAAATAATTATTATCTTTGCAGCGTAAAAAAGGAGAAATCCTACAGACGTGGCGGTTTTTTTACGCTTCTGTGCCTCATTAGCAGGAAAAACGGACTGAATCAAGACTTCTATACGGAAAAGAATATAATTTAACCCTTTAAAAATAATTAAAGTAAAATGATTAAAGTAGGTATTAACGGATTTGGTCGTATCGGCCGTTTCGTATTCCGCGCAGCT
>CAKQEI010000015.1 GCA_934230115.1 uncultured Prevotella sp.
TCGTCCTTGTCCTGAAGCATCGACAGATAACTCTGATACCGCGAGGCGGATATGTAATGCTCCTCTACAGCCTTCAACACAGCGCAACCCGGCTCATGAGTGTGGGTGCAGTTGTTGAAGCGGCAGTCCTTGGAGAAATGGAAGATGTCCTTGAAATAGCTTGTCAGCTCCTCAGGCTCTATGTCGAACGTGCCGAAACCCTTTATTCCCGGAGTGTCGATAAGGTAGCCACCCTCGGGCAACTCGAGCATCTCGGAGAACGTGGTGGTATGCATACCTGTGTTGTGAGCGTCTGAAATCGACGATGTGCGCAGGTTGGCGTCGGGCAGAATATGATTGATGAATGTCGACTTGCCCACTCCACTATTGCCGCTCAGCAGCGTTATCTTGTCCTTGAGCATTGGCGACACAGCGTCCATGCCAAGTCCGGTAGTGGCAGAAACAGCCAAGCATTTGTAGCCCACAGTCTCATACAGCTTCATCATCATCTCCTGATAGCGGCGTTCCTCCTCCGAGAGAATGTCGGTCTTGTTGAACACAAGCACCGTAGGCACACTGTAAGCCTCGGCAGTAGCGAGGAATCGGTCGATGAAGATGGTGCTTGTCTGGGGATAGTTGACGGTGACTATGAGGAAAGCCTGATCGACATTGGCGGCAATGATGTGGCTCTGCTTGCTCAGGTTTTGCGACTTGCGTATGATGTAGTTGCGGCGGTCGCAGATGGCAGTAATGAATGCTGTGCCCTCCTGATTGCGCACTATCTCCACATTGTCTCCCACAGCAACAGGGTTGGTGCTGCGTATTCCCTTAAGTCGGAAGTTGCCCTTAATCTTGCAGTCAACCGTGGCTCCATCGGTGGTACGCACAGTATACCAACTGCCGGTGTTCTTGATTACTAATCCTTGCATCCTTATTCTTTTTTATATAAAATACAAAAAGGTAAAAGAGTAAAGCCCTTTTACCTTTTATATTTCTTATTACACAGTCATAATCTCCTTCTGCTTGGCAGCAAGCAAATCGTCAACCTTCTTCACGAACTTGTCGTGAATCTTCTGAAGCTCGTTCTCGGCATCCTTCTCAAGGTCCTCAGAGAGTCCGTCCTTGATAGCCTTCTTAAGCTTGTCCTTAGTATCCTGGCGTGCGTTGCGGATTTCCACCTTAGTGCGCTCGCCAATCTTGTTGCACTGCTTCACAAGCTCCTTGCGGCGCTCCTCGGTAGGCTGAGGAATGCCAAGGCGAATAATCTCGCCGTTGTTCTCAGGAGTGATGCCCACATCGCTGTCCATAATAGCCTTCTCGATCTCACGAATCTGCTTCTTGTCGAAAGGACGGATGGCAATAGTGCGTGGGTCGGGCACTGTAACGTTGGCAACCTGGTTCAATGGCACCATCGAACCCCATGAGCTAACTCGCACACCGTCGAGAATAGCCACATTGGCGCGTCCGGCACGGATGCGTGCAAGCTGCTCTTCCAAGTACATAGCACCCATCTCCATGCGCTCTTCTGCGCCGCTCAATGTTTCTTTTACGTCTAACATATTAATGTAGTATTAGTTTCAAAATTGTTTTAGTGACATTCACTTTGCAAATTTAGCGAAAATACTTGATATTGCGAATAATATAATGCAAAATACAACACTATAGATGAAGTTTTTTTACCAAAAAAGCTTTAAGCAGTTTGGAATATTCAAAATAATCGCTAAATTTGCACTTTATGGAAGATAAAGTATTGCGTGAATTGCCTCCGCTGCTCGACAGCGACTTCATGTATGTGGCGGACAGGCGAAAGAAAGAATTCACCTACCCTATACACAAGCACGAAGTCTTTGAGCTTAACTATGTGGAGAACGGGGAAGGTGTGTTGCGTATCGTCGGTGACAGTGCCGAGACGATAGGCAATCGTGATCTTGTGCTCATAACAAGCCCCGACCTGGAGCACGTGTGGGAGCAAGACAAGTGCAAAAGCGAGGACATACGCGAGATAACTGTGCAGTTCTTCTTCGACTTCAACAGTTCCTACAGCCTCTTCAACCGCACTCCCCTGCTTCCCATCAAGCGGATGTTTGAGAAGGCGCGCAAGGGCGTGGCGTTCACACCCGAGGCTATCGATAAGGTTTATCCGCTTCTCGACTCACTCTCATCTACTAAAGACAAATTTTATTCTGTTATCAATTTCCTCACCTTATTATATGAGCTGTCACTTGCCGACGGCACACGCGAGCTTGCATCATCATCTTTCGCCAAGGTGGATGTCGACAGCGAGAGCCGACGTATATTAAAGGTGAAGGACTACATCAGCAAACACTACACCGAGGAGATTCGCCTCGCCGACCTTGCCGACCTCGTGGGAATGTCAACAACATCGTTCAGCCGATTCTTCAAGCTGCGCTCAGGCAAGACACTAAGCGACTATGTGGTGGAGATGCGCCTTGGCGTGGCTTCACGACAACTTGTAGACACCACCAACAGCGTCAGCGAAATATGCTACGACTGCGGATTCAACACGCTGAGCAATTTCAACCGACTGTTCCGCAAATACAAGGGATGCAGCCCAACGGAATTCCGCGAGAAATACTTCAAAACTAAGGTTATTGTGTAGTTTATCATTGTTTTTTGCAGCGATTGCAAGAAAGTGGTATATATAGGCAAAATAAAGTTTGTGGCTTCTGAATAAATTGGATAATTTTGCAAACGATTACATGTCTTAAACCAACAAACAATCAAAACAAATAAAACTATGGGAAAATATTCCAAGCGTATTGCTCTTCCGGCATTGGCTATGATGATGCTCTCAGGCATGGCAAATGCCGAGAACATCAGTGTGTCAACCCCCAAGACATCGCTCGTTGTTGATGCTACAAAGGGAGGCGCATTCAAATTCGTGTATTATGGCGACAAGCTGTCGGATGCCGACATTGCCTCTCTGCAGGCAGGCGGCACAGCTGGCAAGGATGCTTATCCTGTGTATGGCATGATAGGCGAATCGGCTGCTGCCCTTTCGGTGCGTCATGCCGACGGCAACATGACTCTTGAAATGGATGTAGACAGCTATACCACCACTTCGGAGCAGAATGCCAAGGTGCTGAAGGTTAAGCTCAAGGACCGCGTATATCCGTTCTACGTCACAGTGTGCTACCGTGCCTACAACGATGTGGACATTATAGAGATGTGGACAGAGATAAACAACGGTGAGAAGACAACCGTCACTCTCTCGCAGTTTGATTCTGCCTATCTGCCCATACGCCGTGGCAACGTGTGGATGTCTCACTTCTACGGTGCATGGGCCAACGAGGCACAGCTCTCGGAGGAGGAGCTTAAGCCTGGCACATTTGTAATTGAAAACCGCGACGGAACACGCAATGCCCACACTTCTCGTGGCGAGGTTATGTTCTCGCTCGACGGTAAGGGCAAGGAGAACACTGGACGTGTAATTGGTGCCGCTATATGCTATTCGGGCAACTACAAATTGCGTGCCGTGACCGATGAGTCGGAATACCACCAGTTCTTTGCCGGCATCGACGAGTACAACTCGGAGTATCATTTGGCTAAGGGCGAGACATTCACCACTCCCGTTACTGCTTTCTCTTATAGCAAAGAGGGATTGAGCGGAGTGAGCCGCAACTTCCACAGCTGGGGACGCAAGTATAAACTGATGAACGGCAACCGCGAGCGCAAGATTCTGCTTAACTCTTGGGAGGGTGTATATCTCAACATCAAGGAGCCGGAAATGGCGCAGATGATGGCAGACATCAAGTCGATGGGTGGCGAACTCTTCGTTATGGACGACGGATGGTTTGGCGACAAATACAAGCGCAGCATCGACAACTGTGCACTTGGCGACTGGGTGGTAGACAAGGAGAAACTGCCACACGGCATCGAGGGTCTGCTTGCAGAGGCAAAGAAATTGGGCATTAAGTTTGGCATCTGGCTTGAGCCAGAGATGTCGAACACCAAGAGCGAGCTCTTCGAGAAGCATCCCGACTGGGTGATCAAGGCTCCAAAGCGCGACCTTAAGTGCGGACGCGGCGGCACACAGGTGGTGCTCGACCTCGGTAATCCTAAGGTGCAGGACTTCGTGTTCTCAATCGTCGACGACATGATGACCAAGTATCCTGAGATTGACTACATCAAATGGGATGCCAACATGAACATCTCAAACCACGGCTCACAGTATCTTACTGCCAACAACCAGAGCCACTTGTTCATCGAGTATCACCGCGGTTTCGAGAAAGTGTTGCAGCGTATACGCGCCAAATACCCCGACCTCACCATCCAGGACTGCGCTTCTGGTGGCGGACGTGTAAACTGGGGCACACTGCCCTACTTCGACGAGTTCTGGACAAGCGACAACACCGATGCCCTGCAGCGTGTATACATGCAGTGGGGAACCAGTTACTTCTTCCCTGCCATCGCTATGGCTTCGCACATCTCAAACGCTCCTAACCATCAGACAGCACGCACCGTGCCTTTGAAGTATCGCACCGACGTGGCTATGAGCGGACGTCTTGGCATGGAGATTCAGCCTAAGGTGCTCAACGACGAGGACAAGGAACAGTGTCGCAAGGCTATCGCCGACTACAAGCGCATACGTCCTATCGTGCAGTTTGGCAATCTCTACCGTCTGCAGTCGCCATACGAGAAGAAGGGTGTAGCTTCGCTCATGTACGTGACAGACATGAAGGACAAGGCTGTGTTCTACTGGTGGAAGACCGAATCGTTCTGCAACCAGCACCTGCCACGCATCCCAATGGCAGGACTCAACCCGCAGAAGCGCTACCACATCACCGAGCTTAACCGCATCGACAAGACTCCCCTCTCGTTCGAGGGCAAGTCGTTCTCAGGCGAATTTCTCATGCAGAATGGCTTGGAGATACCTTATGGCCACAACGCTCCATGGGGCAAAGCCAACGAATGGGCAAGCCGCGTGCTGTTGCTCGAAGTTGTAGACTAATAGAAAAACTCTTTAACACCACATGAGGGTGTGTCATAACTCACAAGCATGAGTGCGACACACCCTTATAACATACTTCTAAAAAAAATGAAAACTATAAACTCCATTTTTCTCATTCTCCTCTTATTTGTCTTGCAGACATCAGCAGCCAACAAGACACACTACAAGACGATAGAAAATATTGCCTATAAGACATCAACAGACAAATATATCACAGAGCGTTGCCGACTTGATGTTTACTACAACGACACTACAAAAATGGCTCCCGTCGTAGTATGGTTTCATGGTGGCGGACTCACTGGAGGATCTAAGTATATCCCCGAAGAACTGAAGGAAAAGGGACTTACTGTAGTTGCCGTGAACTATCGTTTGCTACCACATGTTAAAATCAATGAGTGTCTTGACGACTGTGGAGCAGCCCTGGCATGGGTTTTCAAGAATATCGTCAGCTATGGTGGGGACACTCGGAATATATATGTGTCTGGACATTCTGCAGGTGGCTATATTACAGCTATGCTCGGTCTTGACAAGCAATGGCTCGAACACTATGGTGTAGATGCTGACAGCATAAAGGCTCTCATTCCTTTTAGTGGACAAATGATTAGCCATTTCGCCTATCGCGACATGAATGGTATCGGCAATTTGCAACCACTCATCGACCGCTACGCCCCACTATTCCATGTGCGCCCCAACTGCCCGCCACTCGTACTTATCACAGGCGATGCCGAAACAGAATTGTTCGGTCGTTATGAGGAGAATGCTTATATGTGGCGCATGATGAAACTATGCGGACACAAGAATGTAAGCATATATAAAATCGATGGTCACAACCATGGCGACATGTGTCATCCAGCATTCCATATACTACTGCAAACTATAAAAAACAGGAGAGTGTTTTGATACACTCTCCTGTTTTTTTTACTCCACAATTTTCCAGTCAACATATGCGTTTTGTCATATTTGTCATAATTGTGTGATACTATGGCAAAATAGTGCTAATCATGTTGAATGAATTGTAATACCTTTGCAATCGAAAAATAAACCATAATAACTTCAAAAAAAACTTACAACGATGAATACAACATCTTTATTTACATTATATATAAATGTATGGCAGTCATCTTGAAAAAAGTTGCTGCTACTTATTGCCATACAATGGCATAACGGCTTCTCGGAGCTTTTAAAAACAACAATGTTAATTCAGTAACAATTTAATATAAACCCTTTAATTAGATCCCTAATGAAGAAGTTAGTGATGCTTTGTATGGCTGCCTCTATGAGTAGCAGCCTTGCTTTCGCCCAGTCAAAGATCACCGGTGTTGTTAAGGACAGTACTGGCGAGCCTATCATTGGTGCGAGCGTAACAATTAAGGGAGCACAAGGAGTTGGTGCGGTTACCGATATCGACGGTAACTTCTCGCTTACAGTGCCTTCCGGGAAAAAACAACTCTTGGTGAGCTATATCGGCTTCACCCCACAGACAGTAGACGTGAACGGCAAGAACACATTTACTATTGTTCTTAAGGAAGACAACCAGACCTTGAACGAGGTCGTTGTGGTTGGCTACGGTACGATGAAGAAGAGCGACCTCGCAGGAGCCACAGGCTCTATGGACGAGAAGAAGATGAAAGGCTCTATCATCACCAACCTCGACCAGTCGCTTGGCGGTCGTGTGGCAGGTGTAACTTCTATGGCCACATCTGGTGCTCCTGGTTCTTCCACTTCTATCCGTGTGCGTGGTCAGGCCACTATCAATGCAGGTGCCGAGCCTTTGTATGTTGTGGATGGTGTCATCTGGAACAACTCAAATTCCTCTGGTTCATCCGTAGGTCTTGGCGATGCTCTTGGCAATGGTTCAGTATCTACAGTATCTCCTCTTTCCTCACTCAACCCTTCGGACATCGTCAGCATGGAAGTGCTGAAGGATGCTTCTGCCACTGCCATATATGGTGCACAGGGTTCCAACGGCGTTGTACTTATCACCACAAAGCGCGGTAAGGCAGGCGAGGCTAAGTTTACGTACGACGGCATGGTGGCTTGGCAGCGTCAGGGAAAGCGCATCGACATGCTCAATCTCCGCGAGTTTGCCGAGTATTACAACGACATGTCGTCACAGGGTATGGTCTTCAAGGACGACCGTTTCAGCGACCCCTCTGTCCTCGGTAAGGGAACCAACTGGCAGGATGCCATCTTCCGCACAGCACTTCAGCATCAGCATCAGGTGAGCGCACAGGGCGGCACGGAGAAGATTAAGTACTACGTGTCGGGCAACTATATGGACCAGGACGGTACCATCATCGGTTCGGAGTTTAAGCGTTACGGTGCTCGTGTAAACCTCGACTCACAGCTTAAGTCATGGTTGAAGCTCGGTCTTAGCGCCAACTACAGCAACACCGACCAGCGTCTCCTTAAGGCAGACCAGGAAGACGGTGTCATAACCTACGCCCTGACCACACGTCCCGACATTCCTATCTACGACATCAACGGCGGCTATACATCTATCTCGCAGCAGGGAGTGACTAATCCTAACCCGGTGGCTCTCGCCCTCATGGACGACATCCTCTACAAGCAGAACCTCCTTACTGGTAACGTGTTCGCAGAGGTCACTCCTATAAAGAACCTCGTATGGCACACCGAGATAGGCTATTCGTTCAACTGGGACCGCGGCGAAGTGTTTAATCCTACCGTCGACCTCGGCACTTGGACACGTTCTAAGAACTACTGCTCCATTCAGAAGTCAACCGGGTCGTTCGTACAGTTTAAGAACTATCTTACTTACAGCGGATCGTTCGGCAAGCACAGCTTCACGGCGATGCTCGGCCAGGAGTGCTGGAAGAGTAAGTGGGACAACGCTCGTACAGAGGCTCAAGACCTGCCAACCAACACTGTTCACAACCCGTCGCTCGGCGATCCTTCCACATTCAAGATTAGCAACGGCTTCGGAACAGCAGCTATGGCATCGTTCTTCACCCGCGAGACCTATAACTACGACGACCGCTACCTACTCACTTACACGTTCCGTCGTGACGGCAGCTCAAACTTCGGACCCGACAACCGATGGGGTTCGTTCCATTCTGTAGCAGGTGCATGGCGATTCTCTAACGAGGACTTCGTACGCAACGTGGCAGGCAAGTGGCTGTCCAATGGTAAGTTGCGTATTGGATGGGGTCAGACAGGTAACTCCAACATCGGCAGCGGCAAGTGGTCGTCAGACATGTCATCCATCGGCACCGGCCTCGGCACTGCCTATCGTCCTCTGCGTATCGCCAACCTCAACGTACACTGGGAGAAGCAGGAGCAGACCAACATCGGTCTCGACCTCGGACTCTTCCACGACAAGCTCGGTATTACGGTGGACGTATATAAGAAGGTGTCTAACGACATGCTTATGCCTATGCAGCTTCCTTCATACATGGGAACATCGGGCAACACAAGTTCTGCCCTCGCTGCACCTTTCGGCAACTTCGGTTCTATCGAGAACAAGGGTCTGGAGCTTACCGTCAACGCTCACCCCATTAGCACGAAGAACTTCTCTTGGGACTCAGAGTTCGAGATTTCTTGGAACAAGAACAAGCTCACCAAGCTCTCAGGTACCAGCTCGGCAGCCATCCTTGGCGTAGGTCAGTGGAACGACGTAGTATCGAAGAGTGATGTTGGTCAGCCTCTGTTCCAGTTCTTCGGCTATGTCACCGACGGTGTCTACACATCTTATGAGGATATAGAGAACTCTCCAAAGCCTGTGTCTTACGGTGGTTCAAACGGCTACAACAAGTACAACACCGTGTGGGTGGGCGACGTAAAATACAAGGACATCTCTGGTCCTGACGGCAAGCCAGACGGCAAGATTGACGAGAACGACCGTACATACATCGGCAACCCTATGCCTAAGTACACATTCGGTTGGACAAATACCTTCCGCTACAAGGACTTCGACCTATCTATATTCATAAATGGCTCTGTAGGCAACAAGGTATACAACTACATCCGCATGAAGCTTGACGCCATGAAGTCAGTATGGTAGAACCAGTCTTCTACAGTGCTCGGACGCTCACATATCACAGCCATCGACCCCAACAAGGACTACTCTAACGGCTATAAGGGTCATAACGCCAACATGGTGTATAACTGGTACGACGACATCGACAACGTGCAGGTCACCAACCCAACCAGCATTCCGGCAGCACACCTCAACGACCCGAACGAGAACACTCGCGTCAGCGACCGCTACATCGAGAACGGCAGCTACCTCCGTGTGAAGAACATCACACTCGGCTACACATTCCCCAAGCAGTGGGTCAAGCACATCGGACTGGAGAACTTGCGCCTCTCTTGCAACATCCAGAACCTCTGGACAATAACTGGCTACAAGGGCTACGACCCGGAAATCGGTGCTTCCACATCGGATATGAACGGATATGTATACGGTCTCGACAACGGTCGATATCCTTCGCCGACAGTCTATTCGTTCGGTCTTAACGTAACATTCTAAAAAAGCAGCAGAACAATGAAAAAGATAAATTTCAAGACTTTAGCATGTGCAGCCTTGATGACGGCAGCCCTATCGTCATGCAGCGACTATCTCGACTGCCCTACGGAGGACGCCTACAACACATCAAGCTACTATAAGGACGCTGCACAGTGTCGCGCCGGCGTAAACTATCTCTACAACTCGCCGTGGTACGACTTCCAGCGCGGTTTCTTTAAGGTGGGTGAGATTCTCTCAGGCAACTATTACTGGGGATCGTCACCATACCTCAACTTCACGCTGAACGGTTCGGACGAGGACCTCGCCAACATGAGTGCGTCGCTCTGGTCTGTAAACACACACGCCACCACCGTGTATGACAACCTCAAGAACGCCACCGGTGCTCCTGAAGACGTCAAGAGAGCCTGCATGGGTGAGGCTCTGACATGGAAGGCTTTCGCTTACTTCTATCTTGTGCGCTCGTTCGGTAGTGTGCCTATCATCCACAGCCCTATCGACATCATCAACTCACAGCAGGCAACAAGCCTTCACAAGGCTAAGATAAGCAACGTCTACGACTATATTATTAAGGTGCTTGAGGAAGCCATCACGCTTCTTCCTGAGCGCGACGAGACCGGCAAGGGTCGCCTCGACAAGTATTGCGCAGAGGCTCTGCTCGCAAAGGTATACCTTACAAAGTCTGGATTCTCTGAGGAGCACACCAAGTACAATAACGGTACGTACAGCTACATCACCTGCACCGCCCATAAGCGCAATCAGGCAGACCTCGACAAGGCAGCAGAATATGCTCTTGATGTCATCGAGCACAGCGGACGCTCTCTTGAGCCTGTCTATTCTGACCTCTTCCGTGGCGACCACAATGTCTGCAGCGAGAACATGATATCTTGGGCATGGAGCACACAGGGCAACTGGACAATGCAGAACTCACTGCAGTGCGACCTTGGCATGAAGGGCTTCGATGAGTACGGTGACAACTGGGGACAGTATTGCGGTCCGTCTATTGACCTTCAGGACGCTTTCGGAGAGAACGCTCTCAGCCCCAACCGCATGAACATCGACGACCGCCGCAAGGCCACGATGATGCTCCCGGGTGACCAGTATGAATACTTCTATTCTGACTGCGGTGGCTTCGACTATCTGAAGTTCCTCTACAATGGATACCCCGACCACAAGTCAGGCGGTGAGCTCTACTGTCCGACAGGTGCAGCAGCCGTGAAGCATCTCTATGGCGACAACGCCGACCACATCAAGTACTTCCAGACAGCTGCCGGCGTGCAGAAGTCAGCTTTGTGGACACACATCCTTCGTCTGGCTGATGTCTACCTTATCTATTGCGAGGCAAAGATTGGCAACAACGGAACGACAACAGACCCAAAGGCTTGCAATCTGTTCTACCAGGTGCGCCACCGTTCTGTAAAGAGCTACGACAAGGATCCCTCTTCACTCTCTTGGGAGGATGTATGGAAGGAGCGCCGCTTGGAGTTGGCATGCGAGGGCGACCGCTGGTACGACTTCGTACGTCGCTACTACTACGACCCGCAGGGTGCAATCAACGAGGTGAAGTCGCAGCGCCGCAACGGATATAACAATCAGGATGCCCTGGACGAGCTTTACAAGAACTACTATGAAAACGGAACATGGACAGTACCTTCTACGCTCATTTACAATACGTCGACGGCTGCCCCGAACGTAACAGACCGTAGCTTCACACTGCCGCTCCCATCATCCGACGTCATCTTCAACCCGCTGCTCATGGAAGCTCCAGAGGAATACGATTTAAGTGGTATAACCTTCTAACAAAAGACCAATTATGAAACTCAATAATAAATTCAACAGCATAATGCTGGCGCTGCTTGCCTCTTGCTCAGGACTTGCCCTGCAGTCATGCGAGGATGAGCCCGACAAGTTTGAGCTGACAGGCGGCAAGCCGACTATCTACTATATCCGCCCTGCCAACGTGGAGGCTAAAGACAGTCTGCTCACAGCAGCAGCTCCATCAAAGACAATATGTATTGTCGGCAAGAACCTCACAAGTATCTCGGAGATGTTCTTCAACGACCAGAGCACTATCCTCAACACAAGCTACATCACCGACAACACGATGATTGTGGATGTGCCTAAGGATATTCCTGACCATGTGACCGACAAGATTTACATGATTACTGCCAACAAGGACACTGTCACCTACGACTTCCATGTGACAATTCCAGCTCCTGTGGTCGACGCTATGTCTTGCGAGTTTGCTAAGGCAGGCGAGGAAGTAAGCGTAACGGGTAATTATCTCATTGACGACCCGTCAGTGCCTATCACAGTGACAATGCCCGACGGAAAGGTTGTGAAGGATTTCACAAAGAAGTCACGCACAAGTCTGTCGTTTGTAATGCCAGAATGCTCTACCGAGGGTCCGCTTACAGTGACTTCAATCTACGGCAAGACTGTTTCGAAGTTCCACTATCTTGAGAGCCGCGGCATTCTCTTCGATTTCGATGGCAAGACAGGATTGGGCAACCACGGATGGCACACTGCCACAATCACCGAGGACGAGACCTCGATTACCGGCAAGTTCCTACAGCTCGGCGACGGCGTGACAGCTCTCGACGACGACACATGGTCAGAGGGAACATTCTCCTTCGAGTACTGGCCAGGCGAGTGGACAACTCCCGTATCGTACATCAAGGGACAGAGCGAACCTCTTACAGATATCGTCGACTTCACCAACTATCAGAAGATGGCATTCAAGTTTGAGGTTTACGTTCCGACAAGCAATCCTTGGTCGAACCTCGCTATGCAGATCATCCCGAGTGCACTCACCGACGTAACCTGCACCGGTGCTGGAGTGGATGTCTATGGCAACAATGTGCCGGGAGCCAACACAACATACTTCCAAAACGATGTACTACCTCGCGCTCTCTGGCGTCCTTGGCAGGAGACGGGAAGCTACGACACTGGCGGCAAATGGGTGACAGTGACCATCCCGATGGAGGACATCAAGTATGGTATGACTGGTGTAGCTGCCACTGGCTCGCTCTCAGCCAAGTCGTTCGCCGGACTCGAGCTCTTCGTTATGGGTGGTGGCATCACAGGCAAGTCGTGCAAGCCTATCATCAAGATCGACAACATCCGTGCGGTAGCTATCAAGTAAACCCAATTAAACTTTGAGACAATGAAAAGATATTTCAATATATTCATGCTTGCAGTGATAGCCCTGTTAGGGCTGTCGCTGACAGCCTGCGACAACGATGACCTTAACACCGACCAGTATGGTTCGGATGTTCGAGTGCAGGCTTTTGGTCCATGTCCGGTGCTGCGTGGCGGAACATTGTTCTTCTACGGTTCCAACCTCGACCAGATTAATGAAATTGACCTTCCTGGTGCCGATCCTATCACAGCCATTGAGGTTGTTGAGAAGGGCACGCACAGCAAGATATCAATACAGGTGCCTGCCGAGAAATGCGACACTGGCATAGTAGTACTAAAGACTATGAAAGGTGGCGAGCTTCGCACTGTCACTCCTATCACCTATCGTGAGGACATCAAGTTGCAGAAGTTCTACGTTGGCCAAGAAGGCAACCTTTCAGGCAAGCCGGGCGACGAACTTACAATCAAGGGCGACTATCTTAACCTTATGCATGGCGTAATCTTCGAGAAGAACGACACTGTAAAGGAGGAGGAATTCCTCTCTCACGACCGCTACACCATCGTTGTACGCATTCCTGATGCAGCACGCACTGGTGTTATCAAAGTCACCGACCTTGCCGAGGAACCTTCGGAACTTGAATCAGAAGAGGCTCTTGAGGTAAAAGGCGCAACTGTTGAAAGCTTCTATCCTGCTAAGCCTAAGGCTGGTCAGAGCATTACCATAAAGGGTTCTATGCTCCAGCTTGTAGAGGCAATAGAACTTCAGGGCGCTACTGTAAAGGCAGAGAACTTCTCTTCACAGCGCAGCGACCAGATAGTATTCGTTCTCCCAGCCGAGGCTACCGACGGCGAGATGATGCTTCTCCTTAAGTCAGGAGTAGAAGTTCCTGCTGGCAGCATCGAGACAGTTGTTCCTACAAGCCTCAGCGCTACTCCTTCACCTGTAAAGAATGGTGCAACATTGACAATTAGCGGCAACGACCTCGACCTTATCACAAGTGTTGCTTTCGCTGCTGCCGATGGCAATGTTAATGCTGAAATCACATCACAGAATGCAAATGAGCTGAAGGTTACTGTACCTGAAACTGCTCAGAGCGGCAACATCACTCTTTCTCTTGCCAATGGCAAGCAGGTGACTGTAAATTGCTCTATCAAGACAGCCACAATTACAGCTCTGTCGCCTGAATCACTCATGGCTGGCGAACAGCTCGTAATACGTGGCACCGACCTCGACCTCGTGGCTTCCATCACATTCCCTGTAGGTCAGACTATCGAGGCTAAGGATATGAAGGTTACTGCTAAGGCAATCGTGCTCAATGTTCCTTCAGGAGCTGCCGGCACAGGATTCGTGCTCAACCTCAAGAATGGTACAACTGTTGAGAACACAACTCTTGTTGTTCGTCCTTCTACCAATCCAACTCTTACCAATGCTCCTACAGGCAATCCGGGTAAGAGTGTGACTATCGAGGGTGCCAACTACAATAGCGTTGAAGCCATCTACATCGGTTCTGTTAAGGTGACAAAGATTACCGAGCGCACCGATAATAAAATGACATTCGTCATTCCTAAGACTGTAGCAGCAGGCGAGCACGACCTCATCCTCAAGACTTCTGACGGTGGCAGCTACAACGTAGGCAAGATTACTGTAGTTCCTAACGAGATGGACATCACTGCCAACTGCGTAACTCAGGCTGATCAGAACACTCAGATGTCATTCCCCGTAACATTGACATGGGACGACAACGGACGCTTCCGCATCCAGCGCAACGCTCCGGTGGACATCACCAAGTGTGCTTTGACTGCCGGCAAGTCAAAGATCAAGTTCCACATAACATCAGCAGGTCAGATGCAGTTCAACGATGCCAACTGGAGCGCATTTGACACTTTCACAGCTGCTGAGGGAGATAACGTGGTGGAGGTAACACTCACCCAGACCATGATTGATTGGCTTACAGGTGCACAGAGCGACGGATGGAGCAATTCTGCATTCATCATCCAGGGCTCAGACTTGACAATCACTAAGATTACTCTCGTTCCGTAAGGAAATCATGCAGGAGGGTATGGATTATACCCTCCTGCAAATAATTCCTTTAGCCAACTACAAGAGAAGGCATACTATTGCGAAGAATGAAAACAGACGACAACCCATTTCAGCAAGAAAAAGTTGAGTACCTGACTTTGAACACTTATCTATCACATGGTTCAGTGTCAGATATAGCAGACGGAAGTCGGAAAGCTTCATTACTTAGTATTTGTCTGTCACCATCTACAGAATGACTAAAAGAATAAAAACTTACAAAAATAAAAAAGCTTTAAACTTATGATAAAGAATTTATTATTATCATTTGCCGTAGCCTTTGGATTCAACGCCACAGCATCGGCAGCCGACGAGGCCTTGAATCTTAAGATGAAAGACGGCACTATCCACTCTTTCATTCTCAACGAACGACCCGTTATCACTATGGGAGACGGCAAACTCTATGTCGACACCGACAAGACAACTGCTACTTACAGTCTTTATGATGTCAGCGAATATGCGTTCGGAGAGGCAGCTACTGGCATCCGTGGCATCAGCACTACGAATGGAGTATCACGAAATGGCGACAACATAGTGTTTCATGGCGTTGACACTAAGAAGGTTGTTGTTTGCAACTTTGGCGGAGCAATTGTCAATGCAGACGTGAAGGGCAACAATGGCTACACTACTGTTTCGCTAACTTGCCTTCCCCAAGGCGTATATATAATAAAGGTGTCAGGGACATCTGTTAAGATCAACAAGAAGTAATAACCCTAAATCCGAAATCAAGATGAAACCTTTCAACATACTCCCTACATTCGCTCTCGGCTTGGCTCTCACCGCGTCTTTGCCATCAATGGCACAAACCGACAACGACTCTGTTTTCGTATATTACAAAGATGGTGCAACAGTTGATAAATATTCCTGCACAGAAATAGTAAAGATTGCACACGACCAAAATAATACTGAGGTATACACCAACTTGCTCGGAAACGACATACCTCTTGCTGAGACCCAGAATAAAGATATTGAAAAAGTTGTGTTTAAGTTTGCAGGAGAAGACAACATAACTGTTGACATAAACAACTTGCGACTTGCCGACAAGAACGCAAGCGATGCCACTAAGATTCTCTTCGCCTACATGAAGTATTACTACGGCAAGAAAATCATCACTTCAGCTATGGCAAAGGTCAACTGGAACACAACTGGAGCCGAAAACGTGAAGAAGATTACCGGCACTTATCCTGCCATCAACTGCTTCGACTATATCCACATTCCTTTCGACGGCAATTGGATCAGCTATTCCGACATAACTCCCGTAACAGAATGGGCTAACAAGGGTGGCGTGGTATCGCTGATGTGGCACTTCAATGTGCCTGCCAACGAGAACGACTTCAACAATAATAATTATGACGCGCTGACATGCTCGCCCGACAAGACCACATGGGACATGGACAACATCTGGAAGGACGGCTCATGGGAGAACAAGTGGTTCTGGCAACAGATGGACAAGGTTGCAACAAACATCCTTCAGCTTCAAGATGCTGGCGTGGTGGCTCTGTGGCGTCCGTTCCATGAGGCTTCGGGCAATATGCTCAACAATCAGGGATGGACTCCTGCCGCATGGTTCTGGTGGGGCACTAAAGGTGGCGAGACATACAAGAAGCTTTGGGCTACCATGAAGAACTACTTCGAGGAGCGTGGCATTCACAATCTTATATGGATATGGACTGGCACTGCCACTACTGCCACCAGCAACAGCGACGAGAGCTATTATCCAGGCGACGACATGGTGGACATTGTGGGCTGCGACTGCTATGGCTCTACAGCCAATGAACTGAAGGCTCAATACGACGGTCTATCCACGCTCTATCCTTCGAAGATGATTGCACTCGCCGAATGTGGCAACCTTACAGAGGATAACGGATCAGCTACATACATCACAAAACAGATGCCCACAATATCCGAGATGTGGAACGCTGGAGCACGATTCCTCTACTTCATGCCATGGTATGACTACTACTTCGAGGACGGCAAGGCTGACAACAGCAACATGTTCTCTGCCGACTATTGGAAGGACGCCATGCATATGCAAAGCGTCACGATGAGCAATTGGGGAAAGAAATAGTCATGAAGAGACGTTTTCTATATATATTCTTGGCTGTCTTCATTCTTATGGCATGCTCCAAAAGCAAGAAGACCTACGACGAGACAGGCTCTTCGGGACTAACAACACGCACAGAGAACCTGCAGCACAATCTGCTCGCTTATGAAGAGAAGGGAGCTATGCTTGGACAGATGTATGCCACAGCAGAGGGCATTGGTTGGATGGGCGACTCTTGCCAAAGCGACCTTAACAAGGTGACGGGCGACCATCCTGCCGTTATCGGCTATGAGCTTGCCGGCATTGAGAGCAATAAGGCGCAAAATTGTGATGGCATAGACACGACACTTATACGCCGAACTGCCATTGACTTCATGCAACGCCAAGGACTCGCCATTATGCTATGGACTGCACCTAATCCTGGTGACAATCCTTTGGAGGACGGCACTCCTGCCAACATGCGCCTGAAAACATGGACGATGAAGATAGCCTCGTTCATCGGTTCCATTCACGATGAATATGGCATCAAGCTCCCAACGCTTGTATATCTATATCCGGCGGGCACTGGCAAATGGTACGACTGTCTCTCTGCCGACGACTATCGTAAGCTCTATGCACAGACTATTGACTGGCTGCGCGATGAAGGCAAGACAACAAACGCCATATTCGGATTCAGCAATACTGCCATCACTGGCACTGCCGAAGAGTTTATGTCACGTTGCCCGGAAGATAACATCGATTGCGTGCAACTGATGTATCTCACAGCCGACACCAACAGTTATACCGACAACCTGCTGCGCATGTCGCGACAACTGTCTACTTACTGCTCGTCAAACATGAAACCGCTCGGAATATACACTGGTATGAAAGGTCTCGGGGATGACACGGAGTTTTGGACAAAGAATCTGCAACCTGTTGTCGAACAATGCCGATTGAGCTATCTTATGCTTGGACGCAACCACGGCGATTATCAGCAGAATGATTTCTGTGGGCCATATCCAGGCAACAAGACCACGGGCGACTTCATCAAGCTCTACAATAGTCACCGAATTATGATGGCAAAAAAGCTCAACGGCTTATGGCTGAAGAAAATTGCCAATTAAGTGTAATATATTGGCAAAATAGTAATAATGCAATTGGCTAATTTGCTATAACTTTGCCATTGTAATAATTAATAACTTAAACCATAATATTATAAACTTTATCAAGTTCAAAAAATGAAAAGAACATCATTATTCAGGACTCTCATGTCCTTATGCTTTCTCTTAAGCGTGTCTTTAAACATGTCGGCACAGAACGGTTGGAGCAGCATCAACGTTGCCATCACGCCCAATCACAAGGATTGGAACTATCGCACTGGTGAGACTGCTGGATTCAAGGTGGAGGTGCAACGCTCTGGCACAACTATAGATAATGTGAAGATTGACTACGAAGCCGGTCCGGAGATGTATCCTACGGTAAAGAAGAACGGAGTGGTGCTGAAGGACGGCACTATGAAATGGAGTGGCACAATGAAGCAGCCCGGAATGTACCGACTGAAGGTAACGGCTCACGTCGACGGCAAGGAATATGTAGGCATGTGTACTGCTGCTTTCTCTCCCGAGAAGATTCAGCCCACAACAGTTAATCCTAAGGACTTCGACGAGTTCTGGCAGAATACTCTCGCTGACGCACGCAAGACTCCACTTGAAGCAAAGCGTCGTCTGCTACCGGAACGTTGCACTGAGAAGGTGAACGTCTACGAAGTGAGTTTCCAAAACATACGCCAAGGCAGTCGCACCTACGGCATTCTATGTGTGCCTGTGAAGCCAGGCAAGTATCCAGCTTTGCTTCGTGTGCCTGGTGCTGGCGTACGTCCATACAACGGCGACATCTGGACAGCAGAGCAGGGAGCCATCACTCTTGAGATTGGTATTCATGGTGTTCCCGTCACAATGCCACAATCTACATACGACGATATGTTCAACGGTTGTCTTAACGGCTACTGGGACTATAACATGAACGATCGCGACAACTGCTATTACAAGCGTGTATTCGTTGGAGCCGTGCGCTCTATCGACTATATTGCGTCGCTTCCAGAATGGAACGGTTCGTCATTGGGCGTTACAGGCTCATCGCAGGGTGGTATGCTGTCGCTCGTTTGTGCAGCTCTCGACAAACGCGTAACATTCTATGGTGCTGTTCATGCAGCTATGTGCGACCATACTGCCTCGCTTAAAAGCATTGCTTGCGGATGGCCTCACTACTTCTATTATAATCCAAAGAACGTCGACCAGAAGAAAGTGGAAACATCACGCTACTATGATGGCGTTAACTTCGCTCGTCGCATCACTTGTCCGGGATGGTTCTCGTTCGGATATAACGACGATGTGGTTCCTCCTACAACAGCCTACGCAACATATAATATTGTTACAGCACCTAAGGAGCTTCACCCTTATCAGATTACCCGCCACTTCTGGGTTCAGGAACAGTGGGACGAGTGGGAAGCTTGGTTGCTGAAACAAATGGGACTTAGATAAAACCATTATGAGGTTTACGGGAAGCTCCACAGACGCTGCCGCATGAGTGGCCGTTTGTAAGTTTTGAAGTTTAAAGTTATCGGTTGGAAGACCGTTCATCCCATTCTTAAGCAGTGAAGTGGGGTTTCCCTTTATCCTTACCCGTAAAACCCAAACATAGCAATAAATCACTATATGAAGAAAACCATTGCAACCGCATTAATCACTCTGACAACAATCACTATGACAGCAAAGGACAATACAAAACGCCCAATATACAAAGACCCCAAGGCCACAATAGAACAGCGCGTCGAGGACTTGCTCTCTCGCATGACTATTGAGGAGAAAGTGGGACAGATGAACCAGCTTGTGGGCATTGAGCATTTCCGTCAGAACTCTCAATCGATGACAGCCGAGGAACTTGCCACCAATACAGCCAACGCTTTCTATCCAGGCTTAACTGTGGAAGACTTGGAAAAAATGACAAGCGACGGTCTTGTATCTTCTTTCCTCCATGTTCTCACTCTTGAGGAAGCCAACCAACTGCAGAAACTTGCCATGAAGAGTCGCTTGCAGATTCCTCTTTTGATAGGCATCGATGCTATTCATGGCAATGCAAAATGCCAGAATAATACGGTTTATCCAACCAATATTGGTTTGGCTTCGTCATTCGATGTGCCTATGGCTTACAAAATAGCACGAGAGACGGCTGCCGAGATGCGCGCAATGAACATGCACTGGACATTCAACCCTAATGTAGAGGTGGCTCGCGACGGACGGTGGGGACGCTGTGGAGAGACATTTGGCGAAGACCCATATCTCGTCACATTGATGGGCGAGGCTACTACACGTGGCTACCAAGGCAACCTTAACACCACCCAGGATGTACTTGCTTGTGTGAAACATTTCGTGGGCGGCTCTTATGCTATCAATGGCACAAATGGTGCCCCTTGCGATGTGTCGGAACGTACTCTGCGTGAAGTATTCTTTCCTTCGTTCGAGGCAAGCGTTAAGGCAGGTGGCGCAACAGTAATGATGTCGCACAACGAACTCAACGGCATTCCATGCCATACAAACCGTTGGCTTATGGAGGATGTACTCCGCAAGGAATGGGGATTCAAAGGTTTCATCGTTTCTGACTGGATGGACATCGAGCACTGCGTAGACCAGCACTTCACTGCTGCCAACAACAAAGAGGCTTTTCTTCAGAGCATACTTGCTGGCATGGATATGCACATGCACGGACCCGAATGGCAACAGGCTGTAGTGGAACTTGTAAAAGAGGGTAAAATTACTGAGGAGCGTATCAACAAATCGGTACGTCGCATCCTATATACTAAATTCCAACTCGGTCTCTTCGAGCATCCTTACGTAACAGTAAAGGAGCGCGATCATGTTATCAACTCTCCCGAGCATAAAGCAACGGCTCTTGAGGCTACACGCAATTCAATTGTGCTTCTTAAGAACGAAGGCTCATTATTGCCTCTTGATGCAAGAAGATATAAAAAGGTGCTCGTTACTGGTATCAATGCCAACGACCAGAATATCATGGGCGACTGGAGTGAGGTGCAGCCAGAGGACAAAGTGTCTACTGTATTGAAAGGACTAAGACAGGTTGCTCCTAATACTGAATTTGAATTTGTCGACCAAGGATGGGACCCACGCAATATGTCGCAAGCTAAGGTGGATGAAGCTGTAGAAAAGGCAAAGGATGCCGACCTAAATATTGTTTGTTGTGGAGAATACATGATGCGATTCCGATGGAATGAACGCACAAGTGGTGAGGATACTGACAGAGACAACCTTGACCTCGTGGGATTGCAGAATGAACTCATAAAGCGCATCAACGAGTCGGGCAAACCTACTATACTCATCATCATTAGCGGTCGCCCTCTCAGCATCAACTATGCAGCAGAGAATGTTCCAGCTATAATAAACGCATGGGAACCAGGACAGTTTGGCGGTCAGGCTATTGCTGAGATACTATATGGTAAGGTGAATCCATCGGCTAAGTTGGCTATGACTATGCCTCGCTCGGCAGGACAGATTTCTACTTGGTACAATCATAAGGCTTCAGCTTTCTTCCATCCAGTGGTTTGCGGCAAGTCGACCCCGCTCTATCCTTTCGGCTACGGTCTTTCATATACTACATACAAATACAGCAACTTGCGACTCTCTGCCTCTACCATTGGCAAGAAGGATTCTCTGAAGGCTACTGTCACCATCACCAATACTGGCAGTCGTGATGGTGTAGAGATTGCTCAGATGTATATCAACGATTGTGTTTCATCGGTAGCACGTCCTGTTAAGGAACTCAAAGGTTTTGAGCGCGTGGCTCTTAAGGCAGGCGAATCTCGCGATGTGACTTTCGATATCACTCCCGACAAGCTTTCTTTCTATGACATCGACATGAAGAAGACTGTTGAGCAGGGCGAGTTTGAAGTTATGGTGGGCGGATCGAGTGAGGATGCTCAGTTGTTGAAAACTAAGTTTGAAGTGAAATAAGAAATATATCCTATGAAGAAGATTATATTATCACTATTAATGATTCTGATAGCTGCCGCTACATATGCAGCACGCCCAGTAAAACAATGGGGGCAGCTTCAGGTTGTTGGCTCTCAACTATGCGACAATAATGGCAATCCTGTTGTACTACGTGGAGTAAGCTTGGGTTGGCACAACCTCTGGCCTCGCTTCTACAACAAGAAAGCAATAAAATGGCTTGCTGACGACTGGCACGCTAATGTAATACGTGCTGCTATGGGCATACAGATAGAGGACAACTACCTTGAGAATGAAGAACTCGCGATGAAGTGCATGACTACAGTCATTGATGCTGCTATCAAGAACGACTTGTATGTCATCATCGACTGGCATGCTCATAAGATGCTTACTGATGAGGCTAAGGCTTTCTTCGGTAAGATAGCTCAGAAATATGGTAAGTATCCCAACGTTATATACGAGATTTACAACGAGCCTGTGGAAGACTCATGGGAATCGTTAAGCGTATACGGCAAGACTATAATCGACGAGATACGAAAATACGACCCCGACAACATCATCCTTGTGGGGTGTCCTCATTGGGATCAAGATATCGACAAAGCCGCTGCAGCTCCTATCAAGAACGTTAGCAACGTTATGTACACTGTTCATTTCTACGCTGCCACACATGGTGATTATTTGCGCCAGCGACTCACCGACGCAGTAAAGGGTGGACTGCCTGTGTTTGTGTCTGAATGTGCTGGCATGGAGGCTTCTGGCGACGGACCTCTTGCTCCTGAGGAACATTATAAATGGATCAACCTACTCGAATCGCTTAAGGTGAGCTGGGTGAACTGGTCAATTTCTGATAAGAACGAGACTTGCTCTATGATTCTTCCTTCGGCTCCTGCCACTGGCAAATGGACTGAGCGACAGATTAAACCATGGGGAAAAATGGTTAGGAAGACTCTGAGAAAATACAATAAATAAAAATAATAATCAATATGAACAAGATTATGACTACAATAGCTGCACTTGCATTGACTACAGCTTCAATGGCTGCTTCACGACAACCAGCTATAAAGCTAATCAACCGCTTGGCTGCAATACAAAAGCAAGGCGTAATGATTGGACATCAGGACGACCCTATGTATGGATGCTCATGGAAATGGGAGGAGAACCGTTCCGACGTAAAGGAGGTTTGTGGTGATTATCCAGCTGTGATGGGTTTCGACCTCGGTGACTTGGAACTTGGCAAGGACAAAAATCTCGATGGAGTGCCTTTCGACCGTATGCGCAAGGAAATCATCAAGCAGCATGAGCGTGGTGGCATCATCACTCTTAGTTGGCACACCAACAACCCTGCTACTGGCAAGAACGCATGGGACTTTGAGGGCGATGCTGTAAGCAAGATTCTCCCTGGTGGCAAACTCAACAAGAAGTTTAACTCATGGCTCACTATGGCGACCAACTTCATCAACTCACTGAAGACTGCCGACGGACAAAAGGTGCCTGTCATCTTCCGTCCTTGGCATGAGATGAGTGGAGGATGGTTTTGGTGGGGAGAAGGACGTTGCACTGCCGAACAGTACAAAAAACTCTACCGCTACACATATAATTATATGATGCGTCTCGGATGCAGCAACATTGTATGGGCTTACTCTCCAAATCTTGCAGACCAAACAGAGACTGTAGAGCACTACGAGAAATACTATCCTGGCGACGACGTTGTCGACCTTATCGGCATTGACATTTACCAGCGTGAGCCTAACAACGCACAGTATCAAGGTTGGCTTCGCTCCGAACTCGATGTGGTGAAAAAGGTTGGCGAGAACCGCAAAAAGCTTATCGCACTTACAGAGACTGGCTACAACAACGTTCCTGACCCAACATGGTTTACCGAGACTCTACTGCCTGTACTCAAGGAATACCCTATCTGCTACGTGCTTCTTTGGCGCAACGCATGGGACAATCCTACAGAAAACTATATAGCAGCTCCTGGCAAACCGTCGGAGCAGGACTTCAAAAAGTTCTATGCCGATCCAAAGACTCTGTTTGTAAAGGATATTAATTTAGTAAACATCAAATAAAAAACAATTTTAAACATCAACAATTCCTGTATTCCACTGAGGGTAGCTGAAATAACTCATATTTTGACACACCCTCTCGTGGGTAGGGCTTTAATATTTAAATACTTTATGACTGATTTCGCCAAAAGAGTTGAAGCTCTCCGCACACATCACGAAGAGCTTCTTACACGCAAGAACACCCCTAAGCAGTGGGACAATGGTATATACACCAAGTATGAGTATCCAATTCTCACAGCCGAGCACACTCCATTGGAGTGGCGCTACGACTTCGACGAGAAGAGCAACCCATATCTGATGCAACGCATCATGATGAATGCTGCCCTTAACTCAGGTGCCATCAAACTCAATGGCAAGTATCTGCTTGTTGTGCGTGTTGAGGGTGCCGACCGCAAGAGTTTCTTCGCTGTGGCTGAAAGTCCTAACGGTATCGACAACTTCCGTTTCTGGGATGAGCCTATCACAATGCCTGATGATGTGATTCCAGCAACCAATATCTACGACATGCGACTAACACAGCATGAGGATGGATGGATTTATGGCATCTTCTGTGCTGAGCGTCACGACGACTCACAGCCTGGCGACCTCTCAGCTGCCACTGCTACAGCTGCTATCGCACGCACTCACGACCTTAAGACTTGGGAACGTCTGCCCGATCTTAAGACTAAGAGTCAGCAGCGTAATGTAGTATTGCATCCTGAGTTTGTTGATGGCAAGTATGCTCTCTACACACGTCCGCAGGATGGATTCATTGATGCTGGATCGGGCGGTGGCATCGGTTGGGCTTTAATCGACGATATCACTCACGCTGAGGTAAAAGAAGAGAAGATCATCAACGCTCGCCACTACCATACAATAATGGAGGTGAAGAATGGTGAGGGTCCCCACCCTATCAAGACTCCTAAGGGTTGGTTGCATCTTGCTCACGGTGTTCGTGGTTGCGCCTCAGGCCTGCGCTATGTTCTTTATATGTACATGACTTCCTTGGAAGACCCAACAAAGGTTATCGCTCAGCCCGGTGGCTACTTCCTCGTTCCCGAGGGCGAGGAGTACATCGGCGACGTTATGAACGTGGCTTTTGCCAACGGATGGATTGAGGACGAGGACGGACGAGTGCTTATCTACTATGCCAGTTCCGACACACGCATGCACGTGGCTGTTTCTACAGTAGACAAACTCATCGACTACTGTATGAACACTCCTGAGGATGGATTTACAACAACAGCAAGCGTAGAAACGATAAAGAAGCTTGTGGCTAAGAACCGCGAGACATTAGGAAAATAAATCATAATAAGAATTAAGAATATGATTACCATTGTTTGTATATAGTTTTCCATACTGTTACTAACTTTATTATCATCATTCTTAATTCTTTATTCCAAACTTATAAAGACAATCATTTCTGCTTCAAAATTTTGCTTTCTTAAAAAAAAACTGTAATTTCGTCCCGAAACAATCCAACATTAATAACCTCAACCCCCACCACAACCAACCTAAATGGCAAGTATTAAAGAAAAAATCGCTTATGCATTGGGCGATGCCGCAGCAGGCGGCATTGTATGGAAAGTTATGTCCATCGCCTTCCCTCTGTTCTTCACCAATGTCTTTGGACTATCATTTGCCGATGCAGCAGTTCTCATGCTCGTGGCACGTATGTTCGATGTTGTAACCGACCCAATCATGGGCTCATTGGCAGACCGCACCCAATCACGCTGGGGCACTTATCGTCCATGGCTCATCTTTGGTTCAATTCCCTTTGGTCTCATCTTTGCGCTATTACTATATACTCCCGACCTTGGTCCTGTTGGCAAGCGCATCTATGCATATTCATTATATCTGCTGATGATGGCTGTATATACAATGGTCAATGTTCCGTATGGCTCACTACTTGGTGTAATGACTGACGACGACAATGAGAAAAACCAATTCTCTGCTTTTCGCATGATTGGTGCCTACGCCATGGGATTCGCCACATTACTCTCGTTCCCTTATCTTCAGAAATGGATAGGAGGCACAAATGCTCATCAGTATGCAGTAACGGGTGCTGTACTTGGAGTTGTTGCTGCCATCATGACTATGGTTTGCGGACTTCTTACCAAAGAACGCCTGAAACCTGTAAGAGCGGAGAAATTCTCATTCCACCAGTTTGCCAATCTCTTTCACAATAAAGCTTGGCTCTACATGACAGCAATGGCTATATGCACCAATTTCTTCAATGGCTTCCGCTATGCTGTGGCAGGATATATGTTCGACTATTGTCTGCATGGCAGCGTGACTGTTGATGACCTTATAATTAACTTCACCGTCTTCATGGCTTTTGGCGAAGTGACATGTATGGTCTTTGGCGGTGTGGCCCCATGGTTTGCAAAGAAAGTTGGCTCGAAGCGTATGGCGTTCTTCTGGTCTGCTGTATTCTGCCTTGTCACATCTGTGGCGTTCTTCTTTATCCCAATGGATTCTGCCTACATCGGACTGATGATAGCCCTCGTAATCCTCACGTCTATGGGCATTGGAATATATTCACCACTACTTTGGTCTATGTATGCCGACGTTGCCGACTACCATACTAAGCACTTTGGAACATCTGCCACTGGACTTATATTCTCATCAGGTACAATGTCACAGAAATTTGGCACTGCCATCTCTGGCTCGCTCATAGCATTACTGCTTGGTTGGGCTGGTGCCAATATGATAACCGACGCTATGGGCAATACATCCATCGATCCTGCTTCTGTCACCAACTCTGTGCTGATAATGGTATGGTCGTTGTTCTCGCTGTTCCCTGCAGCCATTGCCTTGTTGCTCATGCTCTTGGCGTATAAATTCCCAATAAAGAAATAAACGAAACAATATGATACTGAAAGAACTGAAACAAGAGATGCACTCGCATCTCATCAACAATATTCTCCGTTTCTGGCTCGATCGCATGATTGATAATGATAATGGAGGTTTCTATGGCCGCATCGACGGCAACGACAATGTAGTGGCTGACGCCGAGAAAGGTGCTATTCTTAACGCTCGCATCCTTTGGGCTTTTGCTGCTGCCTACCGTGTGATTGGCAATAAGGAATATCTTGATGCCGCCCTACGTGCCAAGGACTATATATTGAATCATTTCATCGACAAGCAATATGGCGGTGTCTACTGGAGTCTTAACGCCGACGGCACACCGAAGGATACCAAGAAACAGTCGTATGCCATTGGTTTCACCATCTACGGTATGTCCGAACTGGCACGTGCCACTGGCGACCGTGAGGCTCTCGAATGTGCTCTCAATCTCTACCATAGCATTGAAGAACATGCTTTCGATGCCAAGAACAATGGCTATATCGAGGCTCTCACACACGACTGGCAGCCTATTGCCGACATGCGTTTGTCTGATAAGGACGAGAATGGCTCACGCACAATGAACACTCATCTGCATATCATCGAGCCTTACACCAATCTCTATCGTGCCTGCCCGTCGGCTGAACTTAAGGAGCGTCTTGTTAATCTTCTGCATATCTTCACCGACAAACTCCTCAACAAGCAGACTCACCACCTCGACCTTTTCTTTAACGACGAGTGGCAAGGCAAGCGCAACATTCAGAGTTTCGGTCATGACATCGAGGCTTCATGGCTTTTGCATGAGACTGCACTCGTACTTGGCGACAATGATATTCTCGAATGGATTGAGCCTGTAGTGAAGGATATTGCAGTGGCTGCCGACGAAGGTCTTCTGCCCGATGGCTCTATGATTTATGAGCGTTGGACTGATTCAGGCTATACCGACCGCTCTTTGCAATGGTGGGTGCAATGTGAGAATGTCATTGGTCACGTTAACCTTTGGCAATACTTCGGCATCAACGACGACCTTGCCATTGCTGAGCGTTGCTGGGATTATATCAAGACCCATCTTGTTGACCACAAGAATGGTGAGTGGTACTGGAGCATCAACGAGGATGGCTCTGTCAACCACAACGACGACAAAGCTGGCTTCTGGAAATGTCCTTACCACAACACTCGCATGTGTCTGGAGATAATGGAGCGCATGTAAACAAAAAAACATGACAAAATAACAAGATGGCATAAAAATGTCATTACTTGCAAATATTGTGGAAGCTATCTGTCAATAATCTCTGTACCTTTGCAAACGTAAATAGATAAGTAATAATGATTGGTAGTTTAGGTTTGTTCTTATTAGGTTTTACAGAAATCGGTTTGTTTAAGGTTAGCTTTCTTCAATAGGTAATGTAATAATTGATTGTAGTAGTTAGAAAAATCCCCGTCACTTATACAAGTGGCGGGGATTATTATTTTCTTCATAATGTGTATTGATTACAATTCACAACGCTTCATCTCTGCGTCTACCATGTTTGTGAGTTCCACAAACTGCTGCACGGAGAGTTGCTCTGGGCGCTTGGTCATGATGTCCTGAGCATAGAACTCAGCCGAAGCTGATGAACCGAATATTTGTCTTAACGACACTCTCAGCATCTTGCGACGCTGATTGAACACGGTCTTTACAACACGCTTGAACAATCGCTCGTCACAACCAAGGTCCATCACCTCGTTGCGTGTCATGCGTATCACGGCACTCTTCACCTTTGGAGGCGGATTAAACACTGTCTCGTCCACAGTAAAGAGATACTCCACATCATACCATGCCTGAATGAGCACCGACAGAATGCCGTAAGCCTTGTTACCCGGAGCCGACGCTATGCGAAGAGCCACCTCACGCTGAATCATGCCCGTGCAGCAAGGAATGAGTTCCTTATAATCGAGCATTTTGAAGAATATCTGCGACGAGATGTCGTAGGGATAGTTGCCAGTGAGCACAAACTGCTTGCCCTCGAATATATTGTTGAGGTCCATACGCAGGAAGTCCTCTCCGATAATATTCTCTCGCAATGTCGGAAACTTCTCGTTGAGATAAGCCACCGACTCCTTGTCTATCTCTACAGCCTTCACTGGTCGTGGCTTAGTCACGAGGAACTGTGTCATTACTCCCATACCAGGTCCTATCTCCAACACCGGAATGTCGGGACATGCGTCCACAGTGTCGGCTATTGCCTTTGCTATGCCAAGGTCGGTAAGGAAGTGTTGTCCGAGATTTTTCTTTGGTCTTACGGATTTTATCATTCGTTGTATTTTATTGTTTTGAGAATTTACTCTGCTGCCTCCTGGCGGTCGTCTACATTGTCACCCATTGTAGGAGCGAGTGTAGCCTCGAAATCAGTGATGCCGTTGTTTACGAGGATGTTGTACCACTGGATAAGCTTCTTGATGTCTGAATCGTGCACACGGTCGCGGTCGTATGAAGGAAGCACCTCTGCAAAGAAAGCGTGAAGCTCGTCAGCCGAGCACTTCTTGTAGTTGAGCGAGCACTCCTTCGACTGCTCCTTCTCGCCAAGGCTCTTCAATACCTGCCACAATGGAATGTCCTCTGCGTCAGTATACATAGCAATATCAGCAAGCGATGTTACACGGTCTGAGGCAAATGCCGGCAGACGACGGTGTGTTGCGTCGATTGCTTCTACGATGAGGTTCATCTTACCGCGAGACACGAGCTTGTAGAGTCCCGGTTTTCCTGCTATTGAAAGAATTGTTTCCATTTTCTTTAATTATTAATTATTATTTATTAGTTATCTATTGTCTTTTTCTTATTTACATTGTGCCAACACTTGGTCTATCTGCTGGCTTAAGTCGCTCTTGCCATCGTTTATTATCACGAAGTCGCTGCGTCTCTCTATTTCCTCCTGTGGCATCTGCACGTCTATCCATTCGGCTGCCTTTTCTTCCGTGATATGGTCGCGACTCATGATGCGTTGTATGCGCACGTCACGCGGAGCCACCACACACACCACTTTATCGAAACTAACCCTCTTGTGAAAGCCGCTCTCAAGGAGTATTGCACTCTCAAGCCATTCCTTGCCCGACGCCAAGTAGTCGCGAGCCACAGCAGGATGTACCACATCATTGAGTGCCAGTTTGTTGGCCTCACTTGCAAGAAGATACTCTGCTATAACACTTTTCTGCAACTGTCCGTCTTCCGTGCACACTTCTTTGCCTATCAGTCGGCTAAGCTCTTGCTGCAGTTCTACCGATGTGCGCATAAGTCGCTTGGCAGCAGCATCGCTATCATATACCTCGATGCCTCGCTCTGCAAGCAACCTGCACACATAGCTCTTGCCCGTACCTATGCCTCCAGTTATTGCTATCTTCATCTTATTGTCTACACCTTATTATATATATAACATTTCTACTGTTGCTCTATAAGATAGTCCACCTGGTTGATTTGCAGATGAGCGTTGCGCACTCCATGCGGACTCGACTTAAGATAAAGGTTACACTTGTCAGAAGGATGCTCCATTATCTCGTTGTAGTCTACCACCACCGTAAACTGCTCTGCACTTACATTACGAAACATGCTTGCTCCAACAGAGAAGTTCACCTTTACACGCGATGGGAATGTGCGCAACACCTTCCCCTCAGGCATATTAATAGCTTTCACCGTCACGTCCATGCTTTCCTCCGTAAGGATGTCGGGATAAAGACCTATACGCACATCCTTAGGCACAATCTTCACTCCTTTTATTTTCTCCAGCGCCACAGTGCGTATCACCGTGTCGCCAAAGTTCACTATGTTGATAGGCACAGTCTTCACGTATCGCAAAGAGTCGAGAGTACGTTTCGATGCGTAAACCGTCACCACATCAGGCCAGAATCTTGTGCGTGCAAGATAATACGAGCGTCCAGGCACCACATTTCCCGACATGCGCACTGGCAACTGCTTCGACACGCCATAGTTGAAATAGAAGTCAAGTTTGTCGGGCTTCACCTGTATCACCTTCGACGCTCCCGTAAACCTCTGGCTTGCCATCTTAAGCAAATCTGCCGTAGGCACAACACCATAGCCAGTCTGGCGGTTGGCATAAGTGGTATAGTTGATACTCACTGGAGCGATGCGATCGCCATAGATGTATGTGGCAAGAGCAAAACCCTTGTCACGCACGGTCACACGCACAGTATCTTCCATTTCGGTTGTAAGCACCACATTCTTTGGCACATTTACAAGACGCACGGGCACAGATATTTCCTGTTCAAACGTCTCGTTGAGCGTCATCACCAACCAGAAGGTGCCGCTCAAGAAGAGAAAGAACAAAAAAATCAGAAACTCCTTGTTCACTGAACTGAACAAGAAGTTCCTGACAACTCTGTATATTTTCGTCAAGCGATTTTCCATCCAAACGACTTAATATAATGGCGAAGCCTTACTTCTGAGGCTGCGAAGCTGAGTCGGCGAACACGCCACTCTTGTCTACAGAAACCACAACACCACGTGCAATCTCCACCTCTACTATGCCTGCAGCAAGATCTACACGGCGTACAGTAGCGTGTATGCCACCACCAAGAACAACCTTGTCGCCCTCTTTCAGTGCATTCTGGAACTCACGGATTTTCTTCTGCTGTTTCTGCTGCGGACGAATCATGAAGAAATACATGATAGCAAAGATTGCCACCATCATTATCAACATGCCATATCCACCACCCTGTGCTGCCTGGGCAGCAAGTAACATTACGTTCATTTAGCTATTAATTATTATTTATCAATTATTAATTTTCTGTTTCTGTATCTTCCTCAGCCATTCTCTCCTGCTCTTCAGCCTGTGCAGCATAGCGCGAGCGCAATACCTCGCCATCCTCAAGAGCCTGCTGAGCACGGTTAAGGCGCGGAGTAGACTGGCGTCGCGAGGCCTGTCGACGCTGTGGACGGTCCTCAATAGTCTTCATCAGCTTGCCAGTAGACACAAGGTAGCGTGCTATAGCGTCGAGCATACCATTGATGTAGCCACCCGACTTTGGAGTAGAGTAAAGCTTAGCAAGTTCTACATACTCGTTTATAGTCACACTGATAGGAATGTTGGGGAACGTGAGCATCTCGGCAATGGCAATCTGCATTATCACCACATCCATATATGCAAGACGCGAAAAGTCCCAGTTGCGCGAAGTCTCGCTCATGTAGCGCTGATACTGGTCGGCGTTGAGGATAGTGGCACGGAACAGCTTTTGTGCGAAATCCTTGTCCTCCTGGTCCTTGTATTCGGGCAACAGTTCCTGCTTAGCCTTGTTCTTCGGGTCGAAACGCTTGATGGTCTTCAATACGAATGTGTCTACCACCTCCTTGTCGTCATTCCAATAGAGACTTTGTTCCTCAAGCAATGCGTCAAGGTCAGCGTTCTCCTGTATGAGCTGTCGGTAGAGCTTGCGCCACACTTCGCGGTCAGCCTCATACGAGTCGTCATTGTCGGCCATATAGTCAGCGTAAGCCTGGCTCTGCTCAACCTGGTTGCACAGATTGCGCACAAACTCCATACTGTCGTCCCACGATTGCTTCTGAGTTTCGGCAAAGTCCATGAGTTGCTTGTTTTCCTCAAGCTGCATGGCAAATTTGTTGTAAGCGAATTTCTGTGAAGGCTTTTCCGTACCCTCACGCAACGCACGCTGCGAAGCCACTTCCACGCGGCGACGCTCTTCCTTGGTCACTGCTACGATGAGTTCCAGTAGGTAGTTGTACAAGTCGTATGCCTTCGACAAGCTAAAGAGCAGTTCCTTTTCAGCACTGTCCATTAGTTTGTTGCCGTTCTGATAGTAAGCGTAGGTTAACTGAACTATCTTAATTCTTATCAATTCGCGATTAATCATCCTTTTATAATATTATATAATATGTCTCTATTTTCTTGTTCGCTTTGCATTTCGCACTGCAAAAATATACAAAAACAAGGGAACTACCAAAAAAACAAGGAAATATTAAATAAAAACCCACTAAATATCAACATTTTTACGTTTATTTTTGCTCATTCCGCATAAAATAAGTAACTTTGCACCGCTTTTTTGAGCACATCTATACAGATATACAGAATTTGCGAAAATTCAATAATTCTCGTGTGATGGCGAATTAAGGCATAAACATTTCATTTATTCAACTTAATTTAGAGTAACACAATTATGAAAGAGATCAACGTAACAGGTCAGAAGCGTGAGAACCTTGGAAAGAAAGCTTCTAAGTCATTGCGTAAGGAAGGCCTCGTACCTTGCAACATCTACGGTATCGCACAGGAAGACGGCAAGCCAGTAGCTAAGTCATTCGCTGTTCCTATGACTGAGCTCCGCAAGGTTATCTACACTCCCCACATCTATGTCATCAACCTCATCATCGACGGTGAGTCTCACACAGCTATCCTCAAGGAGATTCAGTTCCACCCGGTAACTGACGCTGTTCTTCACGTAGACTTCCTTGAGGTTAACGACCAGAAGCCTATCACTATCGGTATTCCTGTTAAGCTCACAGGTCTTGCACAGGGTGTACGCGACGGTGGCCGCATGAACCTCTCTATCCGTAAGATCGAAGTTACTGCTCCTTACCAGCAGATTCCTGAGCACCTCGACATCGACGTTACTGCGCTCAAGATTGGCAAGAGCATCAAGGTTGGCGAGCTGAGCTTCGAGGGCCTCGAGATTGCTACTGGCAAGGATGTCATCGTATGCTCTATCAAGATGACACGTGCCGCTATGTCTGCTGCTGCCAACGCACAGGCTTAATCTATAGCACATTAGCACAAAACAATAAGGAAAGCGCACCGTCATTTGACGAGTGCGCTTTTTTAATTAGTAATTAATAATTAATATTTTTTCAACGGTGGACAAATTCTTAATAGTTGGTCTCGGCAACCCCGGCGACGAATACGACCGCACTCGCCACAACACTGGCTTTATGGTGGTGGATGAGTTTGCCAAGTCGGTTGGTGCCACATTCCAGGACAAACGCTACGGCTTTGTGGCTGAAACATCAATCAAGGGTCGCAAGGTGTTTATCCTCAAACCCACTACCTATATGAACCTTAGCGGCAACGCCGTGCGCTATTGGTTGCAGAAGGAGAACATCGACCAGGAGCGTATGCTTGTCATTGTCGACGACCTCTCCATTCCTCTTGGCGACTTCCGCCTTAAAGGCAACGGCTCTAACGGTGGACACAACGGCTTGGGCAACATTCAGCAGCTCATTGGCCAGCAGTATGCTCGCCTGCGCATGGGCATTGGTGCCGACTTTGCCAAGGGTCAGCAGGTAGATTGGGTGCTCGGCAAATATGATGAGGAGGACATGAAGACTCTTCAGCCTTCCATCGACCAGGCTGTAGAGATAATCAAAAGCTTCGTGCTCGCAGGACTGAACATCACCATGAACCAGTTCAACAAATTTGGCAAGAAGGCTAAAAAACAATAACGCTTATGGCTGAAGTAGCACGTATAGACAAATGGCTGTGGGCAGCACGCATCTTCAAGACGCGCTCCATAGCAGCCGACGCCTGCAAAAATGGTCGTGTGACTATAAACAATGTCAACGTCAAACCGAGCCACACGGTTAAGGCAGGCGAGGTGGTGAGCGTCAAGAAACCGCCTATCACCTACTCTTTCAAGATTCTCAAGACCATCGAGCAACGCGTTGGCGCAAAACTAATTCCCGAGATATATGAGAATGTCACCGATGCCAAGCAATACGAGTTGCTTGAGATGAGTCGCATTAGTGGTTTTGTCGACCGCGCCCGTGGCACCGGACGTCCCACAAAGAAGGAACGTCGCGCCCTCGATGCCTTTGTCGACCCAGCAATGTTCGGGTTCGACGATGATGACTTCGACGATGAACCATAAAACATTAAAGAGGGTGTGTCAAAATTCCTATAACTTCTATTTTGACCCACCCTCTTTATATTGCTATCAACTAAAAAACTCCTCTCTTTACGGCAGCTTAGGATATTTGCTGAAGTCAGGCTTGCGCTTTTCCAAGAATGCGCGTCCACCTTCCTGGGCCTCGTCAAGCATATAGTAGAGCATTGTGGCGTCGCCAGCAAGCTCCTGAATACCAGCCTGTCCGTCGAGTTCGGCATTAAGCCCTGCCTTTATCATGCGCAATGCGAGTGGCGAACGCTCCATCATCGTCTCTGCCCACTCCACACATGTGTCCTCAAGCTGGTCGAAAGGCACCACCTTGTTCACCATTCCCATGCGTTCTGCCTCTTCGGCAGAATACTGACGGCACATAAACCATATCTCGCGTGCCTTCTTCTGACCAACAATGCGCGCCAGATAGCTTGCACCAAATCCAGCGTCAAACGAACCCACCTTAGGACCCGTCTGACCGAATATTGCATTCTCGCTCGCAATAGTCAGGTCGCACATCAGGTGCAACACATGACCACCACCTATTGCATATCCATTCACCATTGCAATCACAGGCTTAGGCAGCGAGCGTATCTGCTTCTGCACATCAAGCACATTAAGGCGTGGCACACCATCCTCGCCCACATAACCACCGCGACCTTTCACGTGCATGTCGCCACCCGAGCAGAATGCCTTGTCGCCAGCTCCAGTGAGTATCACAACACTTATGCTCTGTGCCTCTCTACACCATGCAAACGCTTGCGACATCTCCCATGTTGTCAATGGAGTGAACGCGTTGCAATAGCGTGGACGGTTGATAGTTATCTTTGCAATACCATTGTATTCCTCAAAGAGGATTTCCTTAAAGTCAAATCCCTTTACGGGAGTCCATTCTCTTTTTTCCATATTGTTTGTTATTTTTTTGCTAATTTGCAAAGTTACGGTTTTCCTTTCATTTACCATCCATTTCATGCCCTGTTTTCTCTGTCCTCTTATTTTCTGAACCGCTTCGACACGGCTGAATAGCCACAGCGTTGGCACAAAGGCTCCACAGCCTTATGACTTGTGAAGCCGCGATAAATGGCTTTGGCACGTGGCGACTCAAGAATTTCCTCCAGACTTTGTTCAAACAGATTGCCCAAACCCATGTCTCCATTATGGTCAAGACAGCATGGCACCACAGTTCCGTCCACCGTCACTCCTATCTGGTTGCGCAAGGCATAGCAGAACACCTCCTCCACATCGTTGGCGTCATGTTGCAGGTCGGGCCATTCAAACATGTTGTCGTTCTCGATGTACAGATTCTCGTCAAGCTTCCATCCGTCGTGCCGCTCCACCCAGTCCGATGCCACACGACTCTCTATCAGCCTCAGTATACTTTCGTTCATTCTGTTGTAGCCACCCTCGTTCCAAAGTCGCAGTACAACAATGCAGCCACGTCTTGCAGCCTCCTTGGCAAACGTCATCACTTCGTCAATATACATCTCTATGTTCTCCTTGCCGTTGCCCTCATGCGAGTGCAACGAAATCTGCAGTTTATGCGGCAAGGCATCCATCAAGTCATAGCGTTGCGCCAATAGAGTGCCGTTGGTGGTAAGCACCGGCACAAAACCCTTCTGTCGTGCCATCAGTATAAACTGTGGCAACAGAGGGTGAAGGAAAGGTTCGCCCATAAGATGGAAGTAAAGAAACTTCACCCCACCCACAAGCCTTGATGTCAACGTGTCAAACTCATTCATCGTCATCGTGTGCTTTGCCCTCGTTGTCTTAGGGCAAAACACACAATTCAGGTTGCATACATTCGTTATTTCAAGATAGCATCTGGTTATCATATCGTATTCTTTGCATGAGCTGCAAAGGTAATCATTTTCCCCGTACCTACAAATTATTACTCACCGTTTATCATCATGATTATCTTCCTGTTAGCCTCATCCACTTTCGACGAGTCTAAAGAGTCGAGATACACCTGCGTGGTCTTGAACGACTGATGACCCATGCCTTCGCTTATTAAGCTTACTCTATCGTCCAGCCAAGGCTGAACGATAGAGTAAGCCGTATTACTTTGCCTTTTAATACGAGATAAACAACCGTCCGGCCTTGGCTGAACGAACCTGCATATACTGTAAAGTCAAGCGCGCAATAGGCCTAAAACTTGCGGCATTGCGCCTTTCTGCGTGAGAAAAGCAAAATATCCCTTGACGTTAGCAAAAACTTTCGTTGGATTTTGCGTTCAACGCATCGTTCGCCTCCATGAATGCCGCCAAGGTCTTCATGAAAGACAATGGTATGGACAATTCTATGGCAAAAGTTAAGTCGCTGATGTTCAATGCGAACTATACGAAATTAATTTTCGACATGTCCCGATGCCGACCGAACCGAACTTTAATTAGTAAGATTGTCAAAGAACTCATTGGCTGGCAGCCTAAGGCCGCGTAGCCATATACTCAAATTTTAACGAACTATTGTTTAATAAGTTCTTATTAAAAAGCTAAAAAAGGGTATGGCAAACGCCCTCCCTTTTGCATGTATAGTTTATTTATCAGTCTTTACTTCACCTCCTCAAAGATTATCACCACTGAATATCAACGTGTTATATTTATATGGTACAAATATGGATGCTTATGATGATAGGTAAAAGTAGGGAAAAATAGGAAAATCAAGAGAGGAGTGAGTGAGCTTTGTTCAGATTTATGTGTTATCACAAACGGAGGAGTATTCTTTTTAAAAGTGAACTTTTCTCACCAAATTGGTAGATAAACATAAAATATTAGATGCTTTCTGCTCGATTGTTGTGTTTTATAGCTACCTTTGTAAGCAAAACATATATATGAATATGGCAAATAGAGAATTGAACAGGCTAAAAGTGGTCCTTGCAGAAAAGAAGAAGACTAACAAATGGCTTGGCGAACAACTGGGAAAGGACAAGACCACCATATCAAAATGGTGCACAAACACATGTCAGCCTGACTTGGGCAGTCTGATGAAAATTTCAAAATTGCTTGAAGTAGAGGTGACAGATCTTCTTAGAGAAGATAATATTGATTGACAATCAAGATAATGAAATAGGAAAAAAGAATATGACGAAGAAGGAATCTCTTCAACTGTTTGAAGAAAAGAA
>CAKQEI010000016.1 GCA_934230115.1 uncultured Prevotella sp.
TAATTCGTAACCTCTTCTTTTTATGAGATAAAAACTTGTCTCATTCTCAATCACTTATAAAAAATACGTACTTTCTATTTCTAAACATAACGGTGAACGAATCGTTCACCGTCGCGAAACGCGACACTGCTTTCTATATTCTTGCGGTTTTAGAATTGGATGATGATGGGGTCGGTTGAACCGACCCCATACAATCAATTCAATCCAAATTCATTTCATAAGCCATAGCCTTGCTCTTTCCGAAAAAAATATGTAACTTTGCACTTGGTCTTTCCGCTGATTGCCGGCAATGAGTTGCGCGGCGCCAATCGGCTGATCGGCCCGGTTATAATAAGAAAGACGTTTGCTAACGTGTTCTTCTGATCTTTCGGAACCTAGGAAATTTCAAAAGATGTTCAGATGAAGACAGCGGTGGGCGTCTACCCATCGTGTATATATACACAGTCCGTGGTGTACCTTCTCCAGTCATGGGGAAGGTACGCTGTGAGCTTCGTAATATATATCCAATTGGCGTAGGCATCTGTTGCTTCTTTTTTCTTGACATCAATGGTTTTCCTAGGACCTCGAAAGACAAGAAAAAAGACCACAAGCAACAGATTCCTCGCCTTTTTTGTTTTAGTCGCACAACAATCTTAAACCTTAAGTATAGTTCTTGTTTGTGGAATCGCAGGAATGTAGATTTTTATCTGACATTTAACAAAACAATTATAATGGAAACCAAGCAATACAACAACCTCTTCTCCTTTATCTGGAACATAGCCAACGATGTGCTCGTTCATGCTTTTGAGAAGGGCGACTACAAAAAGATAATCCTCCCATTCATGGTGCTTCGCCGTATTGACGTGCTCCTTGAACCCACCAAAAAGCAGGTTCTTGAGAAGAAAGAGTTCTGCGACAAGAATAAACTTACCGACTATACCCCATTCTTGACCCCTATAACAGGCTATCCTTTCTACAACACATCAGCCTTCACTATGAGCACGTTGAAGAACGAAATTGACCCTCAGCGACTTAAGATGAACATCATAGAGTATTTCAACGGATTCTCTCTGGATGTGCAGGACATTATCGACAAGTTCAAGCTGCGTCAGCAGGTGGACAACCTTACCGAGGTGGGACGCTTAGGCTCCCTGTTGGAGAAGTTTACTGACGGAACTATCAATCTCTCCATTAATCCTGTTATGGAAGA
This sequence comes from uncultured Prevotella sp., assembly GCA_934230115.1. Taxonomy (GTDB): domain Bacteria; phylum Bacteroidota; class Bacteroidia; order Bacteroidales; family Bacteroidaceae; genus Prevotella. The sequence continues at coordinate 1,190 of CAKQEI010000016.1, forward strand.
GCAGACCGACGAGGACGGCAACAAGCAGATGGTGGAGCGTTTGCCTGGACTCGACAACCATACAATGGGAACCATTTTTGAGGAGTTGCTACGCAAGTTTAATGAGGAGAACAACGTGACCGAGGCGGGTGAACACTTCACGCCGCGCGATTATGTGCGCTTGCTTGCCGACCTTGCCGTTGTGCCTGTCAAGGACAAACTGACGGACAATACTTACACTATTTATGATGGAGCTTGTGGCACAGGTGGTATCCTCACTATCGCTCAGGAAGAGATGGAGCAAGTGGCACTGGAGCAAGGCAAGAATGTAAAGGTGAGCATCTTCGGACAGGAACTGCAAGCCGACACATACGCCACATGTAAGGCTGACCTTATGATTTCGGGCAATATCAACAAGTTCGCCTATAAACTGGATTCCGTTGAGCACCAATATATTGCCTTTGGCTCAACAATAAGCCAAGACGGACACGCTGGCGAGAAATACGACTTCTGCATTTCAAATCCTCCATTCGGCACTCCTTGGAAGGAAGACCTTAAAAACTGGGGACTTGATGACAAGCGAGAGGTAATAGACCCTCGTTTCTCTGCGCCCGACATGAGTTTTATTCCTGATATTGGCGACTGCCAGATGCTTTTCTTGGCTAACAATATAAGCCGAATGAAGGAAACGGAGCTCGGCACACGCATCGTGGAGGTGCATAATGGCAGTTCGCTCTTCACAGGCAATGCTGGCGGAGGAGAAAGCAACCTACGACGCTACATCATTGAGAATGACCTGCTTGAAGCCATTGTGGCTATGCCTGAGAAGGACTTTTATAATACGGGCATCGCTACTTACATATGGGTAATAACCAACCGTAAAGAGGAGCGTCGCCGTGGCTATGTACAACTGATTGACGCAAGCAAGATATGTTCGCCCTTGCGTAAGAATCTTGGCGAGAAAAATTGTGAGACAACCGAGGACGACCGTAATCGCATCCTGCAACTCTTGATGGACTTTAAGGAAACGCCTGAGAGCAAGATATTCCGCAATGAGGAGTTTGGCTATTGGCAGGTGCCGGTGCTACGTCCTAAGCGCGACAAGGATGGCAACATAGTGCAGAAGAAAGGCAAGGTGGTGATGGCGAAAAACCGTAACGAGGTGGAGCAGATACCGCTGCTTTATCCCGGAGGAATAGATGCGTTCTATGAGAACGAGGTGAAACCGTATGATGCTGAGGCTGAGTTCGGTGAGCCGGTCATTGGCTACGAACTGTCCTTTACGAAATACTTCTATAAGCCCGTGCAGCTTCGCAGTCTGTCGGAGATAATGACAGACTTGAATGTGCTGGAGAGTGAGACGAAAGGACTGTGGGAGGAGATAATGAAGCAGTGCGTCATTGCCGATGCTGTCACACGAGGTGTAAATCCGAACGTAAAGTTTAAAACAACTAATATACCTTGGTTGCCGGAGATACCGGAGCATTGGGAAATGAGTAAAGTCAGTTCTCATTTTCGTCAGAGAAATGTGAAGGTTTCGGATAAAGAATATCCTGCATTGTCTGTATCGAAGATGGGAGTGACACCACAGTTGGATAATGTTGCATTGTCTAATGCGGAAGGTAATTCTCGTAAACTTGTAAAGATTGGAGATTATGCAGTAAATTCTCGCTCGGATAGAAAAGGCTCATGTGGAGTTTCCCAATATGAGGGATCGGTCTCTCTTATAACTATCGTGTTAGAACCGTTTGATATAGATAGGGGATATGTTCATTATTTATTTAGAAGCAATCCTTGGATAGAAGAATTCTATAGAAATGGGCGAGGTATTGTTGCTGACTTGTGGACAACTAATTATCAGATGATGAAAGGAATGTATCTTCCTGTTCCCCCTCTCTCCGAGCAACGCTCTATCGTCTCCTACATCACCGAGCGAGCCTCCAAGATTGACCTTCTTATAGAGAAGTTAAACAAAGAGATAGAAAGCATCAAGGAGTACAAGCAACGCTTGATTTCGGACGTGGTGACAGGACAGGTGAAAGTCTGCTAACGAATTAGCAATTCAACAACTATAATAATAACAAAAAACAAACAATTATGAAAAAGTTAATTACATTTACATTTATTCTAATGTGTGCTCTGGCAGCAAGTGCTCAAACGATTTATACATCAATTGATAAAGTTGATAAGTTTGACGATATAGTTTGGACAAAACAAATAAAAACTATAATCAGCATATCTTTAGGAAATATTGTGGTTGAGACCAAAGGGCAGACTCCAGTAGAATATGAAATTTACGATTCGCCATTATTTGTTTCAAGAACCGGAAGTCGTGATAAATTGGCAAATCTTGTGAATGACATTTATGGTTATGAAGTTTCGTATACCCTTTTTCCAAAGGGAACGTTAGAAGAAACAATTAAAGCTGTGGAAAGTGAAATCCCCGACTCAATTTCCACTAATGATATGTTATCGTCAGAAATTAAACTTAGATTGTTAGCTAAAAAAGATGAGTTTCCTACAATTACATTTAGAACCATATCTTTTTACCAACAAATTTTTGAATATAAAACCGAACTTGCTTGGATAAGATATAAAGACGGCTCACGTCTTATTTATAGAAAATAACCCCAGATAACTATGGATACATCAGAAACCGGACTCGAAAAGCTTATAGTGGACTGGCTGCGCGACAAGAATGGTTACGAGCAAGCCTGTCCACACGATTACAACAAAGACTTCGCCTTGGTGGATGCATGGGTGGAGCGTTTCATTGTGGCCACTCAACCCGACAAGGTTGAGCAGAGCATGTGCTTTGCCTCGCCGTCAGAGCGACTGAAATTCTTTACTCGCCTGGCTAACGAGATAACCAAGCGTGGCGTGGTTGACGTGTTGCGCAAGGGATATAAGTTTAATGGCTCTACGTTCGACCTCTATTATCCGCTTCCCGCCGACCTCAATCCGAGTGCCAAGAAAGCCTACGGGCAGAATATCTTTGGCGTGATAAGACAGGTGATGTATTCGAAGGCTAACACCAACGAGATTGACTTTGTAGTGTTTGTAAACGGATTGCCGCTTGCCACATTCGAGTTGAAGAACAATTTCACGGGACAAACCTATGAGAACGCCATAAAGCAATATCAAACCGACCGCGACCCTAAGGAGCTGCTCTTGCTGAAGAAACGTTGTGCCGTACATTTCGCCTTAGACGACCAACAGGTGTGGATGTGTACTGCCTTGGCTGGAAAGGATTCGTGGTTCTTGCCATTCAACCGTGGCGTGAACGGAGGAGCTGGCAACCCCGTCGTTGAGAACGACACAATGACATCTTATCTTTGGAAAGACATCCTTACAAAACCAACCTTAAGCAACATCATCGAAAACTTTGCACAGGTGGTTGTAAACGAGGTGAAAGACAAAAAAACTGGGAAGGCAAGAACAATAGAAAAGGTGATATGGCCACGCTATCATCAGTTGGACGCTGTGCGTATGCTGGTAAAGAGGACACAGAGGTGTGGCATAGGCAAAAGGTTTCTGATACAGCATAGTGCAGGTAGCGGCAAGTCGAACACTATAACTTGGCTTGCCTATCAGCTTGTTATGCTCTTGAAGAATCAAGAGCCATTGTTCGATTCGGTTATTGTTGTTACCGACCGTGTGAATCTCGACCGTCAGATACGCGACAATATTAATGCCTTTAGGCGATTGAGCAATATTGTGGGGTGGGCAGACAAGTCGGAAACCCTAAGGTTGATGCTGCAAGGAGGCAAGAAGATAATTGTTTCCACTATCAACAAGTTTAGCTTTATTCTCGACGAGATAGGCAGCACATTGAAAGACCACCGTTTTGCCATCATCATCGACGAGGCTCACAGCAGCCAGAACGGAGCAATGTCTGCTAATCTTGCCACAGGTTTGTCGGGCTATGCTACGCCCAAGCCGTATGTCTTGCCCGAAAATAGCGATTGCGCAATGGCTGCGTCGAGCGGACCTGACGTTGACTGCGACCTCGAAGAAGAGGATGTGGACGATAAGATAAATCGTATACTTAAAGGAAGAAAGTTGGCTAAAAATGCCAACTATTATGCCTTCACCGCCACACCCAAGAACAAAACTTTGGAGATGTTCGGCGAGAAGATAACTAATTCCGAAAGCAAGGTGAGCTTTGTGCCATTCCATGAATATACGATGAAGCAGGCCATAGAGGAAGGCTTTATTCTTGACGTTCTGAGGTATTATACACCGTACAGTTCCTACTATCGCATATTGAAAACATCTGCCGACGACCCAGAGTACGACAAGAAGAAGGCTCAAGGCAAGCTGCGTGCATACGTGGAGGCCCAGCCTGAGACTATAGAAAAGAAGGCTGAGATTATTGTGGAGCACTTCTGCAGCAAGGTTTATATGAAAATAGGAGGCAAGGCACGTGCCATGCTCATTACGTCGTCGATAGAGAGAGCCATTGAGTTCTACAAGGTTATAACACTTATGTTGGAGGAACGCAACAGCCCTTATCGTGCTATAGTGGCTTTTACGGACAAGATGATTGACGGAAAACTGGTTACGGAGTCGAGCCTTAACGGTTTCCCGTCTGCAGAGATAGAGAAGAGAATGGAGGATGAGCCTTATCGTATCTTGATTGTGGCAAACAAGTTTCAGACTGGCTACGACCAACCGTTGCTCCACACAATGTATGTGGACAAGCAGTTGTCGGGAGTGAAAGCTGTGCAAACATTATCACGCTTAAACCGCTGCCATCCTAAGAAACAAGATACCTTTGTACTCGACTTTGCTAATGATCCGGAGATAATACAAAAGGCTTTTCAGGATTATTACAAGATGACGGTGTTGGTGGGTGAATCGGATGTGAACAAGTTGAGCGACTTGTCCGAGACTATTGAAGGTTTCAACTTCTATACCCAGACTGACATAGACAGGTTGGTGGAGCTGAAACTCACAGGCGGTGACGACGACCGTCCTGTCATGGATGCTGTTTTGGATGCTGTTGCGGAGAGATTCAAGGATGAACTGAATGAGGATGAACAGATTGCTTGCAAGAGTGCGATAAAGAATTTCAACCGCTGCTATCCTTATTTCTCGTCAATTATGCCTTTCGAGAGTGCCGAGTGGGAGAAGCAATACATATTCTATTCTTTATTGGTGAAGAAATTGCCGAAACTTAAGATTGACGACTACACTGATGGCTTGATTGACAATATCGACTTCGACAAATATCGTATAGTGAAAGAAGAGGAACGTCGAATCGTTTTGGAGAATGAAGATGCGGAGGTAGCTCCTGTACCTGTGGGACAAGGTACGGGTAAACCCACGCCAGAGATGGAAGCTTTGTCAAGCATTGTGAAAGATTTCAACGAGCAGTTTGGAAACATCGACTGGAAGAACCGTGACGAGGTGCAACGACAGATTAATGAGTTGCCTGAGAGAATAGCCGATAGCGTGGATTTTGCCAATGCTGTAAAGAATGGTGACAGGCAAGTGGCGCAAATAACGTTCAACGACGATATGATTGCCATCGTGGCAGCTATGCTGGAGGAAAAAACAGAATTTGTGCAGACATACTTTGGCAACAAAGACTTCCAAAACTTTGTGAATACAAGGGTTTATCAGGCTGCTGTGAGTAGATTGAGGAAATAAAACTAATATATTACTTACAAATATGGAAACAAAAGCATTGGCAATAGATAAAGCCCTTTATGAAGAGGCTCAGAGATATGCGAGCAGCAAGGGGACTGACTTGACTACACTCGTAGAGGCTTATTTGAGAAGTCTGCTTAAAAATGAAGGAGAAGGGGTGATTTCAAGTCATCCCAGTCACGAAAGTCACGAAAGTCATGAAAGTCATGAAAGTCATTAAGGGGTTTAAGTAAGCTAACTGTTCTATTTAGTAAAGAAAACTATAATTCTAAAGGGGTTGGGTTGAACCCAACCCCTTTAAATCAATAAAAAATGTAATAATGAATACAACAAATCAATTTAACAGACTCTGACCCCTTTGTTAGAACCAATAAAGTTCTGCAAATGGCCAAAGAAAAATACCCCGAAATCGACCTTGGTGAGCATAGGACAATCACATCTAACATCATGCTCGTCACCTACAAAGATAAGACTTACGACTTCCACTTGACAACACTCGTAGCCTGTCACGAAAGTTATTAAGGGTTTTTAAGTAAGCAAAACTGTTGGACTTAGTAAAAAAGCACCACATATAACGGCGGTATTGTGACATTCCATTTGGGCGAAGTGTTGGAGATAATAAAGAAGAAGTGAAAATATAAGGGGGTGATTTCAAGTAAGCAAAATTGTTGGATTTAGTAAAGACACTATAATTCATTATGGGTTGGTTTTAACCCAACCCATAAATATTAGCAATAAAGCTTCATCTGTTCAGCTGTCACCCCTGTAATTTCCATTACCGTCACAGCATCCATGCCATTTGCCAGCATTTTTTTGGCAATTTCAAGGCTTTTTTGGTTCATGCCAATCTCTTTTCCTTGTTTCATGCCTTCAGCCAAACCTTCTTCCTTGCCTTCTTCCTTACCTTTCTGGTATCTGTCATCCAAGAGGGTTCTTTCAACACTTACAGAATCCCAAAACTTGTCGTAGGCCCGGAGTTCGGCTTCTGTAAAGCCAGAAATCTTCAGTTCCTCTACGGCTTTTTCTATCTCTGGATCTTTGAGCAGGTCGGCAGGAATTTCTTGCGTGTTAGAATTGATTTCCGTGAGGAAGCGGAGCCACAAAACCATCATGCGCTTGTCGGCGATGGAATGGGGAGTGAACTTGGGGAGTTCGATGAACGTGAAATGCAAGCCTTCGATTATCTTGTTGCTGTCCTTATCGTGCACGATGCGATAGTTGTGGATGAAATCAGGAGTGTCACGCTCGAAGATGTCGTTCACAAGATTAAGGGAGTAAACGGGTTGAAGCTCGCTGTATTTTCCTCCCTTTGTTGCCTGGCTCACGTAGAGCTTGGATGCGTTGAACAGTACTCGCTGCTGGAAAGCGTTGGTCCATTCCATCTGCATTTCCACACAGAACTTCCTGCCTCTGACATCTGTGCAGAGTACATCCACAATGGTGTTCTTGTGGCCTTCGAGTTCGGGCACAAGTTCTGTCGGCAAATACTCTATCTCGTGTATCTGCTCCTCGTCGCTGAGTGGCAGGAGTGCGTTCAAGAGACTAATCAGTCGCGCAGGATGATTGCCGAATATCTTCTTGAACGTGAGGTCTGCCTTGGGGTCTAAGTACTTCATAATCGTTGCTTTTATTTGAAGTTATTGGTAATGTTTTGAGGATTCATTCGCATGTCCCAAATGTCAATAAGGAAAATAGTATTTGTCTTTTCTTCATATCTATAAATAATCTTGAAGTTTTTTCTGAATATTATACTTCTGTATCTATATGCCATGTTTTTTAAAAGACGTTCTTCTGGAAAGGATGTTGGGTATGAACTTAAGCGTTTAGTAATGGTGATAAACTCTTCTGTAAGTTTTTTCAACGTTGTTTTGCCGTATTCGTTTAACGTGAATGCAGCTATGTCATGATAAACTTGTTTAAAAGACGTGAGCAGGACTATTTCTACCATAATTGTTCGTCTTTAAGTTCTGCCATAAAATCCTTGAGTGTTGTTCCTCTTCCGTTTAGAGCATATTCTTTTTCAGCATCTTGCACTCTACTAACGGCTTCTTCTATTGAGGCAGGACCGAATAATGGTTCTGAAACTATTGTAGTTGTTTCTTCTACACTATTGTATCCTTTGCTTGCTTGTTGTTTCTTTAAAGCAGACTCGTGAAGTTCCTCTTCAAATACAGACTTATTGGATGTTGTATTATTGATTGTCCATCCGAATCTCTTTGCCAAATCCTTCAATAGGGACAAATCCATTTTAGGGATTGTTATGGAGGTTGTAAGTGTTGTTGTATTCATAAGTTGAGAGTTTTAAAAGTTTTCTTTTGGCAAAAATACAATTTATCTTCGTATTTGCCAAAAGAAAACGATAAATATTTAATCAACAATTATTAATATTACATCCGAGTTTTTCCTAAGAGATAACCTCGGTTGAAACGAGGCTATCGGTGGTTTCTGCACAATTTATTATGTCATTTGCTCCAAAAACAGTATCTTTGCGTAATAATTTTGTTTAATAGAGAGATATGATAGACAATATAGTTATAGAACTGTTTCTGCTGAGCATAGGTGCCAGTTTTGTACAGCGCACCACGGGCTTCGGCTTCGGCATCTTCATTATGACGATGCTGCCTGCCATCATGCCTTCTTATGGCGAGTCAACCACCTTGTCGGGTATACTGGCAATGACAACATCGCTGATAGTCGTGGTTCAGAAACACAAATACATCACTTGGAGCCGACTCCTGCCCATACTTACCACATTTGTCGTTGTGTCCATAGGTGCCATATTCTTGCTAAAGCGCATGGAATACGGCATTCTGAATGTTCTGCTTGGCATTACGCTGATTATAACAAGCATCTACTTCGCCTTTTTAAGCAAGCGCATCAAGGTGAGGACAACGATGCCTGTGCAGGTGACAGCGGGCGGAATAAGTGGGCTGATGGGCGGATTCTTCGGTATGCAGGGTCCTCCAGCCGTACTGTATTTCGTAAGCTCGGAGCCTGACAAAGACCACTATCTGGCCATGACGCAGACTTATTTTCTTGTGGGCAACTTGATTATGACGCTGACAAGAGCCTATAACGGCTTCTTCACCATGACTGTAGCTACGGGCTATGTGTACGGCATTGCGGGCGTTGTTGTTGGCAATGTTATTGGCTCATGGGTGTTCAGACACATTACTGGCTCTTTGCTCAAATACATCATCTATGCCTACATCGGAATAAGCGGAGTGACATTCCTGTTGAAATAATAATCATAAAAAAACATTTGCATATACCCACACAACATGACAAACGACATTATACAAAAGCAGCCACTCCACATCGCCATCATAGGCGGTGGAGCGGCTGGCTATTTTGCCGCTATCGAGGCTAAACGCAACTGCCCGTCGGCTGACATCACCATCTTCGAGAAGAACCAGAAGATGCTTGCCAAGGTGGAGATTACGGGCGGGGGACGCTGCAACCTTACCAACTCGTTCCGACAGATAAGCGACACGAAACATGCCTATCCGCGCGGACACAAACTGATGAAGCGTCTGTTCAAGCGGTTTGACCACCGCCACGCCTACGAATGGTTTGAGCGCGAGGGAGTGAGGCTCACGACGCAGGAGGACGAATGCGTGTTTCCCGTGTCGCAAGACTCGCACAGCATTATCGACTGCCTCGTGAATCTCGCCACACGACTTGGTGTGAAACAGAAGACAAGGCATTGCCTTACCGACATTGCCCAAAACGAGGACATGAAGCTGCATCTCACCTTCGCCAACGGCCTTGAATCCGACTTCGACCGCGTGGCGATTACCACAGGAGGCAGTCCGAAGGGTGAGGGACTGAAGATGCACGCCGCCTTAGGACATGAGATTGAGCAGCCCGTGCCGTCGCTATTCACGTTCAACATCAAAGACCGCGACTTTCTGGAACTTATGGGCACCGTGGTGGAGCCTGTCATCATGTCGGTTCCTGGCACCAAGCTGCGCTCGGAGGGTGCTTTGCTCATCACGCATTGGGGCATGAGCGGTCCGGCTGCATTGAAGCTGTCGTCGCACGCAGCGCGCCATCTTAATGAGCTGCAGTATCAGTCGCCTGTGGCTGTCAACTGGACTGGCGAGAGCCGCCGCTCTGCGGCTGAGAACGAGATTGGCGGCATTGCTGCCGTAAACCCTCAGAAGCAGCTCGCCAACGTGCGCCCCTTCAACATCCCCACCCGACTCTGGCACTACATTATCCACCGCACCGGACATACTGCCGAGCAACGTTGGGGCGAACTCGGCAAGAAGAGCCTCAACCGCATCATCGAAACCCTGACCAACGACATCTACAAGATTGAGGGTCGTGGCAAGGCCCGCGACGAATTCGTGACGTGTGGCGGCGTGTCGCTCGCCTCCATCGACCTGCACACGCTCGAAAGCAAGGTGTGCAAGGGCCTGTTCTTCGCCGGCGAAGTACTCGACGTGGACGCCATCACCGGAGGTTTCAACCTACAGGCGGCATGGACGATGGGACATGTGGTGGGGAAACACATTGTGGAGTTTTGAGTTTTGAGTTTTGAGTTTTGAATTTTGAATTATGCGCGATGCGCATTTTGAATTGTTCATTTTTGATTTTTGAATTATGAAATCTCAACTCAAAATTGAATAACTCAAAATCGGCTTTGCCGACAATTCAAAACTCAAAATTCAAAACTCAAAATTGCCAAAGGCAATAATTCAAAACTCAAAATTCAAAACTCAAAATTCTTTATAGAATGAAGTAAACACCTTCACGCAATACTCATGATCGCGCACGCTACCCGTCTCGCGGCAGCTGTGCATGGCGAGGATGGCGTTGCCCATGTCCACACCACGCAGAGGGATTGAGGATGCGAGGATGTTGCCGAGAGTGCTGCCACCAGCCACATCGCTGTGGTTGACAAAACGCTGGCAGGGAACTCCCGCCTTGGCACAAAGACCGGCAAAGACGGAGGCAGAGACAGCGTCGGAAGCGTATTTCTGAGCTGCGTTGAACTTGATTACGGGGCCGCCGCCAAGCATTGGATGGTTGGTGGGGTCGTACTTCTCGGCGTAGTTGGGATGCCAGGCGTGGGCGTTGTCGGCAGAAATCATGAAGGCACGCTCAACAGCCTGATAGTAAGCCTCCTCGGTGTTGCTCTGGGCCAAGGCAATGCGCTTGAGCATGTAGGAGAGGAACGGACTGCCAGCACCCTGCTTGGTCTGCGAGCCGGTCTCCTCGTTGTCGAAGATGGCGAGCACCTGTGTGGTGTCGGCAGTATCGGCTGCAAGCATAGCCTCAAGTCCGGCAAAGCACATGGAGAGGTCGTCGAGACGGCCTGAGGAGATGAACTCGTTGTGTGCGCCGAAGGTGCAGGCGGGAGCTGTGTCGGCAAGATAGAGGTCGAAGTCGAGAATGTCCTCTGCCTTCACGGGGCGTTGCTTGTTGAGCTCCTCAACGATAAGGCCCATCAAGAGGTTGCCAGCCTCAAGCTGACTTGTGATCTGACCAAGAATAGGCAGCACGTCCTTCTGTCGGCTCAGCTTCACGCCGTCGTTCACCTGGCGGTTGAAGTGGATGGCGAGGTTGCTGATTTGCAGCAGTGGTCGCTTGATGTGGAGGAGCATGGTTGAGGGATGCATCACGTCCTCGCCACGCACTATAACGCGTCCGGCAAGAGTGAGCGGACGGTCGAACCATGTAGACATGATTGGTCCACCGTAAACCTCGGTATTGAGCTTCACGATGCCACCCTCGCAGAGCATCTCGGCATTGGGCTTGATGCGGAACGTGGGCGAGTCGCTATGGGCGCAAATCATGTGGAAGCCAGCCTCAGCCATCGGTTTGCGGCCAATGCAGAAGGCGAAGACCGAAGAGTCGTTCTTTGTGACAAAGAAACGGTCGCCGGCATTTACGGTTCCGAGCGGCTGACATGGGTCGAGCTGGCGGAAACCACCAGCTACGAGCATGTCAGAGATATTTTTAACTGCCAGGAAATTCACTGGCGATGAGTCGAGAAAAGATAATAGACGATTGATCATATTTTTCAGTTTTAATTTTTTACTTTCACTTAACTATTGGATTCTTCACTTTTCACTCTTCACTTTTCACTTAACTACAGTCCTCTTGCCTTACGCAATTCCCAGCAGCTCTATTTCGAACACGAGCGTGGAACCACCAGGAATGCCTGGCTGAGAGAACTTGCCATAGCCCATTTCTGCAGGGATATAAACCTCCCACTTGTCGCCCACACACATCTGCTGCATAGCTATAATCCATCCCTCGATAAGGTCGCAAAGGCGCACAGCCAACGGAGCGCCGCCACGGCTGGAGTCGAACTTCTTGCCGTTGATGGTGCGGCCTGTGTAATGGGCGGTGACGATACTGCGCGGCGTGGGGTGCTTGCCGTCGCCGTTGCCTTCAGACAAAACCTTATAGAAAATGCCACGCGGAAGAGACTTCACGCCCTCCTCCTTGGCTTTCTCGGCAAGCCATTCGAGGTTTGCCTTAGCGTATTCACGTTTGTTCATATTGGGTTGTTGATTTGTTTTCTACTAAAAATTTCAATAATTTGTATGATATTGCTTGATTTTTATGCAAATATATAGATTTTTCTTGATAAATCACACATTTAGAAGAAGATTTTGCGTAACTTTACATGCAAACAAAAGAAAGACAAGATTATGGCTCTGAAATTATATCCGATAGGCATACAGACATTTGAAAGAATATGCAAAGAAAGACTTCTTTACATAGACAAAACAGAATACGTCTACCGCATGACTCACACCAGCGGCAAACACTTCTTCCTGAGTCGTCCGCGTCGATTCGGCAAGTCGCTACTCGTGTCTACACTCGAAAACTATTTCAAGGGAAAGAAGGAGCTGTTTGAGGGTCTGGCAATAGAGAAGATGGAAAAGGAGTGGACGGAATATCCCGTGCTACACTTCGACCTTTCGGGCGGCAAACATCAGGACAAGGACCAATTGGACAGGTATCTTGAATATATGCTTAAAGAAAACGAGCGAATGTTCGGTATAGAATGTGACGCTGTGGATGCAAACGTGCGCCTGGAAAACCTCATAACCAAGATTTATGAGAAGACCGACAAGCAGGTTGTGGTGCTGATTGACGAATACGACGCACCACTATTGGACGTTGCCTATAATGACGAACAACTGACAGAACTGCGCACTATCATGCGCAACTTCTACAGTCCGCTGAAGAAATGCGAGGGAATGCTGAGATTCGTGTTTCTTACGGGAATCACAAAATTCTCGCAATTGAGCATTTTCAGCGAACTTAACAACATCACAAACATCAGTATGGACGAGGAATATGCTGGAATTTGTGGCATTACGAAAGAAGAATTGCTGACACAAATGTCGGAGGATATTGACACTCTTGCCAAACGACTGTCGTTTTCGAGAGAGGTTACCATACAAAAACTGAAGGAGAACTACGACGGCTACCACTTTGCTTGGCCATCGCCCGACGTGTTCAATCCCTACAGTCTGCTTAACTGTTTCGCAAAACAGAAAATTGGAGCCTACTGGTTCGGCTCTGGCACACCAACATTCCTAATAGAAATGATGCGGCGATTTGGCACTTTGCCGTCGAAAATCGGCGGCGTACAGGCTAAGGAATCATCGTTCGACGCGCCTACGGAGAACATGACAAGCATCATACCTCTGCTCTATCAGAGCGGCTACATTACAATAAAAGACTTCGACCCGGAACTAGAACTCTACACACTCGATTTCCCAAACAAGGAAATACGCATGGGACTATTCGACAGTCTGCTGCCAAAATATCTGGAGTCAGACACCGACGAGGGACGTGTTGCCATCGCCCACATGTCGGCATTTATCAATAATGGCGATATAGACGGGGCTTTGCAACTGCTACAGACTTTCCTCGAAACGGTGCCCTACTGCGACAACACGCACTACGAGGAACATTATCAGCAGATGCTCTATCTTGTATTTGCCATGCTCACCGACTATCATATCCTTGTGGAACAACGCACAGCCAAGGGAAGAACAGACATGACAATCGAGACAAAGACCCACATCTTTATTATAGAAATGAAATTTGGCAGAACTGCCGAGGAAGCTCTCGCACAAATCGACAAGGCTAAATATGCCGACGCCTTTGCCATGAAGGGAAAGCAGATTGTGAAAGTGGGGATTAATTTCAATGTGAAAGAAGAAAGAAACATCACGGAATGGGTGGTGGAATAGAAAATATACTGATAATACTCAATGGAATATACTAATATGGAATATACAACTCTTTCTCCCAACAACGACCCTATGGGAGCAGCCATCCGCGACTATCAAAGCAAAGGTAAGGCTTCGCGCCTGCGAGTGCTCTCATCGATGTTCGACGAGGACGAAATGCCCGTTGCCCACCTCTTCCGCACATTCAACCAAATGCCACGACTGGAGCAAAAGGCCCTGAGCATGGCTAAGGGCAGAGTGCTCGACATCGGAGCAGGAGCCGGTTGCCACGCCTTAGCGTTGCAGGAGCGCGGCTTGGAGGTGAAAGCCATCGACATCTCGCCACTCAGCTGCGAGGTGATGAAGGAACGTGGAGTGAAGGATGCGGAGTGCGTCAACCTTTTCGACCCGCAACTGCAGGGAAAATACGACACTCTGCTGCTTCTGATGAACGGCACGGGCATTGCCGGAAAACTAAACCGACTGTCCATGCTGCTCAACCGACTGAAAGAACTGCTCGCTGAGGGCGGACAGATTCTTATCGACTCCTCCGACCTGAAATACATCTACGAGAACGAGGACGGATCGATGGACATAGACCTCAACGCGCCCTACTATGGCGAAGTGGACTACCAGATTCAGTACAAGAACGTTAAGGGGGAGCCGTTTGACTGGCTCTACACCGACCCTATGCTGCTCGCCTCAATCAGCAAACAATGCGGACTGAACTGCGAAATCGTAGAAGAGGGGGAGAATTATGACTTCTTGGCGAGATTGTTCTGATTTCGAATAGCATTTTTATTCGAAATCAGAATTAAATATTAATAGCAGAGTTTTTATTTCTCCCTGTACACAACAGTTCCGTTGGCCTGATGGGTGGCAAGCACCAACACCTCGGCTATCTGCACATGCTCAGGCGCACTTGCCGCATAGAAAGCCACATCGGCTATGTCCTCGCCACGCAGAGGGACGATGCCTTTGTAGACATTGTCGGCGCGCTCGTTGTCGCCGTGGAAACGAATGTTGGAGAAGTTGGTCTCCACAAGTCCCGGCTTTAGGTTGGTCACTCTCACCTTGGTATGTGCCACATCTATGCGCAAACCATCGGTGAGGGCCTTGACCGCCGCCTTTGTGGCGCAATATACTCCACCGCCAGCATAAGCGGCGTCGCCAGCCACACTACCTATGTTTATCACATGGCCGTGGTTGAGGCTCACCATCTCGGGCACCACAAGACGGGTCATGTTGAGCAGGCCCTTGATGTTGGTGTCTATCATCTCGTCCCAGTCCTGAAAACTGCCCTCGTATTCGGGCTCAAGGCCACGGGCGAGTCCGGCATTGTTTATCAACACGTCAATAGGCTTGAAACTCTCGGGGATGCTTGCAACGGCCTGGTGGGTGGCCTCGCGGTCGCACACGTCAAAAGCAAGCGCGAGCACATCCACGCCCAGAGCTTCAAACTCAGCCTTCAGAGTCTTGAGTCTGTCGGCTGTGCGGCCTGTAATAATAAGATTGTAGCCACCATTGGCAAAACGACGTGCGCAAGCTTCGCCTATTCCGCTTGTTGCGCCTGTGATAAGAGCTGTTTTTCTTTTCATAGTTTATTGGTTTTTTATAAGGGTTTAAATGTGTTTACGTAATTTGGCGTAAAGTTACAAATTATTAATGACATATTTCCAACTGTGAGATACTTTCTGTAACTTTGCAGCATGACTCTGCAAGAAATAATCACAAATAACAATTCGCTGCCAGCCTCGCTCATCGCAAACGACATGAACGAGACATTGGCTGGCAACCAGTCGCTCGTAGTGACCGCTCCACCGGGTGCTGGCAAATCTACTCTCCTGCCTTTAACCATACTGGCAGGACTGAATAACGACGGTGGCAAAATTCTCATGCTTGAACCTCGCCGACTCGCCGCACGACAGATAGCCGAACGCATGGCGCAAATGCTTGGCGAAGAGGTAGGGAAGACTGTGGGCTACAGGATTAGATTTGAGAACAAAGTATCGAAACAGACGAGGATAGAGGTGCTGACGGAGGGTATCCTCACACGAATGCTCGTGGACGACGCCACACTCGAGGGAGTGAGCGTGGTGATATTCGACGAGTTTCATGAGCGCAGCATTAATTCCGACCTTGCTCTTGCCATCACCCGACAGGCTCAGGAGATAATACGCCCTGACCTGAAGATTGTGATAATGTCGGCCACAATCGATGCATCCAACATTTGCGCGGCTCTGAAAGCTCCGCTTATAGAGAGCGAAGGACGAATGTTCCCTGTGGAAATAAACTATACAACAACCGAAACCGACAGACACAACACAATATCCGCCAATTCCAATTACTCTTCTTCATCAATCGCCTCTGCCACAGCTTCTGCCATTGTCAAGGCGCACGAGGAACACGAAGGCGACATTCTTGCCTTTCTGCCTGGACAAGGCGAAATTGAACGATGCATGGAGCTATTGGGCACGTCGCTCTCGCCTACCGAGGTAATGCCTCTCTACGGCAATTTGTCGTCAGAACAACAAAGAAGGGCTATTGCTCCGTCAAGACAAGGCGAGAGAAAAGTGGTGCTTGCCACTCCTATTGCCGAGACTTCAATAACCATTGAAGGAGTGAGGGTTGTGGTGGACTCTGGTCTATGCCGACAAGTGGTGTTCGACTCACGCACCGGACTGAGCCATCTTGAAACCGTGCGCATAAGCCGCGACATGGCAACACAACGCATGGGACGCGCCGGACGTGTGGCTGAAGGCACATGCTACCGACTGTGGACTAAAGCCTCTGAACATCTTATGGCTGAACAACGCACAGCGGAGATTGAGGATGCCGACCTCGCACCAATGATTCTCGATATTGCCGCTTTTGGCGAGAACGACGTTGAGACCTTGCCTTGGCTCACATTGCCGCCACGCGCCAACGTGTTCAAAGCCAAAAACCTGCTTATGCAACTTGGCGCTATCGACGAGAATGGCAACATAACACCAATGGGAAAGCATATGTCTGCCCTACCCTGCCATCCGCGCATTGCAAGAATGATTCTCGCCACTCAACATTCCACATTCAACACTCCACATTCCACATCGGCTTTGCCGACCATTCAACATTCCACATTCAACACTCCACATTCCACTTCTCTCGCCTGCGACATTGCAGCTTTGCTTGAGGAAAAAGACCCGTTGGCTGACTCCAACAACACCGACCTCTCGCTGCGCATATCGATGTTGCGCTCTGCAAGAAAGAGGAAACAGATAGGAAGATGGGCTCGCATTGCCATGATTGCTGCCGAATACCGACGTATGGCTCATGCCAATGAGGACAACAGCGATCCTGCCCCTGAGGAAGTAGGACTGCTTGTGGCATACGCCTATCCTGAGCGCATAGCCTTGAGCACAAACAATGTTGGCGGCTACCGACTGGCAAGCGGCGATAATGTGCAACTCGACTCCAACGACTCGCTGGCTGCCCATAAGTGGCTGGCAATTGCCTCGCTTTACAGTAAACCGGGAAATACCGGAAGGGTGTTTCTCGCTGCCCCACTTAATCCCAACGACCTTGACGAGAGCATGATAAAAGAACGCGACAACATCTCGTGGGACGCTAAGCAGGGTTGCGTGACGATGCAGAAGGAAAGGAGAATAGGAAAACTCGTTGTCGACAGCAAACCAATACACAATGCCGTCAAGGAGGATGTCATATATATAATATGTGAGGCGATGGCCAAAAACGGCCTTAGCATGTTGACATGGAGCGACGAGCAAGTGCAACGACTGCAAAGACGCGTGGCTCAAGTGGCTGCTTGGCATCCTGAGCTGAACATACCAGACATTTCAACCGAACATCTTACCGCCAACGCCAAGGATTGGCTTCCGCTTTATCTCGACGAAGGAGGACATGTCAAGTCTACAATTAACGAACTGCGACGCCTTAATCTTGCCGAGATTCTGTGGAACATTATACCTTACGAAACGCAAGTAGAGATTGACCGACTGGCTCCCACTCACATCAAAGTGCCAACAGGGTCGCACATTCGCATCGACTATCGACAAGGGGCTGAGGCTCCTGTGCTAAGCGTCCGACTACAAGAATGCTTCGGCATGGAGCAAACACCATGCGTAAACGATGGACAGCAGCCCGTGCTAATGGAGCTGCTGTCGCCTGGATTCAAGCCCGTGCAACTGACGCAGGACTTGGCAAGTTTCTGGGAAGGTACGTATTTTGAAGTGCGCAAGGAATTGCGAAGAAGATACCCCAAACATTATTGGCCGGAGAATCCGTTGGAAGCGGAAGCGGTGAAGGGAGTGAAGAGAAATAATTAATTTATAGTTTCTATTTACATGAATGGATCGAGCAGCGCCATAAGCTCTGCTTTGTCCATCACTCCGCTGTTGCGATAAAGCACCTCGCCATTGCGGAACAGCATAAGTGTCGGCACAGACTGAATGCGATACTGTGCCGCAATGGTGTTGTGCTTGTCAACATCCACCTTTATAATACGCAGTTTGTCGCCTACTGCAGCCTTCAGCTGCTCAAGAATAGGATGCATCATCTTGCAGGGTTGACACCATGTGGCAAAGAAATCAACCAAAACGAGCTGGTCGGAAGAAATAATGTCGTTGAATGTTTCCATAAGTTTTTATATTTTATATTGTTGTAAACGAATTAAGGAGTCAGAACTTAGAATGTTAAACCATATTGTTGCCAATATATTCATGGCAAATGCTGTATTCGCTTTGCCTATGGTTTAACTCCCTAATTTCTGACTCCTTAATTAATATAGTCTCTATTTATTCTCTTATTTGCTCTTATGGCTTGGTGCTAATGGCTTCACCACAAGACCCTTTGCAGGATGTGAATACCAGTTCCAATTTTCAGTCTTGTTGAAGTTGATAGCCCACTCGCCCAACAATGGATAAGCTGTAGCCACATTAGTTGTCTCAAGAGGCCAAGACCAATGACCAGCAACACAGAGCACCTGTGGCGAACCACCGATAAGCTCGTCGCTCTTCACGATACGGCTCAGCTTAGATGTGTCGTTGTCGTCGTATACCTTGAGGATGAATCTCTGACGGCTGTTTTCCAATGTGCTTCCGGCTGTCCACTCCAAATCGTCTGCGACAAGAACTGGCGAAACAGTTGCCTGACCTGCCTTGGTGTTGACATAAGTGCCTGGCTTGACATTGAACAGCTCGTGCACCTCACCGAGATACTGCTCAGAGCCATCGCTCTTCTGGAAGTAAAGCTCTGTGCGACGCTGTGCACCGGCAGCCATCAAATATACATAAGCCTTGTTGTTCTTGGTGTCAGGAGTAACCTCAAGCACCACGTCGTTGAAGTCGAAGTCATTGTCCTTGCCGGCATTCTCGAAGGCGAGAGTCCAATGCTGCAGCGACTCGTAGTTTTCTTTCTCTGTTGTTGTCTCTCCCGAAGGCTTATCTGTAGGATCAGGATCAGGATTTGTGTAGTCAGGCGCATCTGGGTTCTCAATGGTCGGCTTGTTGATGTCGCTCTCAGTGGTTTCCTTTGTGAAGAGAGGTACCATCTTCTGTCCACGCACGTTAGAGAGTGCGAACGTCACATCATTGCAATCGCCATCACCACCATCCATTGTGTCGTCAAGACCCATGAAGGTGAAGTTGTCGTAGATAGCAAAGGCGCTGCGGATGCCCTTGAAGTTCTGTCCATGATTGAATGCCGCCTTGGTGTAGTTGGCTAACTTTGTCGGGATCTTATTAGCCGGAACTCCTGCTGCAATCATCTTCTGCTTCTGGTCGTTAGAGATAGCCTTGTCGCCATCCTTAAGATAGAAGCCAAATACCTTGCCCTTAGGAATCTCAAGCTTATAAGAGAGTCCACGCACAGCAGTAATACGCTTGCCGTAAGCCTGGTTCACGTTCAATGTGCCGTAGGCGTCATCTCCGCGGCGAGCCGGAAGACGCGCACCATTAGGATTCGATGGTTTGTCGGCATAATCGAAGTTGGCATCATACCACTTGGCGTTGCCGTCGAGCTGATACTGCACCTTGGCGTTGCCGTCGAAATAGTCGTAGGTCATGACGTCGGCAATGTCGTGGAACTCGATGTCTGAGTAGTCGGGTGTGCCGTCTGCCTTGACGCTGTTGACGTAGTAACCGATAATACGCTTCTCAATATTTCCTGTATGACCATAGAGGAACGAAAGATAAACGGTCTCCTTTGATTGGAGCTCGCCTACTGATGTAACCTCGCCACGCGCCATAATCTCGAAGTCCTTAATCGCTTTCACGTTCTTCTGGGCTGCGACGTTCTCAGGAACCGCTTTTGCCAAATCATCCCAAGCCCATGAGCCAAAGTTTATATAACCATAAGAAGGCATGATGCTTGCGCCATAAAGACTGGTGTTGGTGGCAGCCTTTGCCATACCCACCTTTGCAGAAGCCTTAAGCGAAGAGTTCTTAGAGAAAGTAACGTCAACCACCTGACTTGCAGCATTGCTGAGGTCGACACGCTTATACTGCTTGAAGCCTGTGCCATCATCAAATACAAGACCAAAGCTTGTATTCTCGCCCTGCGGTACGTCAAGATACATCACAGCACCACCATTTACGGTCTTCTCGCCGAGAATGGTTACTTTCTCATTCATAATAGTCTGTGCAGTAACGGTACCTTTGCCCGGAGTATTGATTTCAACCTGCACAGGGACAGCTGTCATCCAATTGTTATTTGGATCAATCTGTCCGTCAAGGAAACTTGTAGTGTTTCCATCACCCTTATCAGTAGGGGTCAAACCGTTGTCCTCACTACATGAGCCAAAGACGACGGGAACTGCTAAAGCTACAGAAACAAGTGACATTACTGTGCCACTTTTTCTCATCAATTTTTTGTCCATTGTTGTAAGAAATAATATTTAATGCAAAATTAAACAAATAATTTTAATTTGTAAACATTTTAATGTAAAAAATAGAGTCAAAAAAGTAAAATAAAATGACTATTTATCCATTTATGCTAATGAAATTGATTTAAAACAAAAAATTTTGATTGTTTTATAGGATTGTAGAGCGGCTTTCGCCCTACAATCCTATGAACAATTCGCATTAATAATTCACGCAAGAATTGCTGTTTGGGTAAGTATACCAACTCCAATAAGCTGTTTTGGTTATGTCCTTACACCAGTTGGCAAATGTCTTGTAGGCTGTGTTGATGCTTACTCCCTCGCGCGGCCATTTCCATTCGTCAGCCACAAGCAAAGCCTGAGGCAGTTGTCCTGGCACTTCGGGCAGCTGCAGAATGTCGGAACAATCCTTGCACTTGCCTCGCTTCACCTCTATATAGAACCGCCTTGCGTCCTTCTGAATGTCGTAGTCTCTACTCCACGGCACACAGTCTATCTGGACGAATGAAGCCGTAGGCATAGTGGAAGTGGTGTTTATAGGACTGGCGGAAGATCCGCCAAGGATGGAGTGAATCTCGCCAAGATTGACATCACCCTCCGGACCATCATAATGCAAATACATCTTGTCGGTAGAGCCGGCAGCCATTACTGTGACGCAGCAACGCTCGTTCTCGTAGTCGGGCACAAGCTTTATCACGGCATCATTGAAGTCGAAGTCGGCATTGCGGTAGACATCCTCAAAAGCCAGAGTCCAAGGCATCTTGTCGCCAGGGAACACATTAGGCTTGATTTCGGGAGTTACAATGTCGGGCATGTGGATATCCAACTTACTGCTAATTTGGAAAATAACGTCGTTACAGTCGAGGTCGCCGCCAGTATAGTCGTTCTCCATACCAAGCCAGTAGGCATGACCACTCTTCACAATACAGCTTCGGTAGGAACCCTTGATATTCATGTTCATAGCCTCGCACGAGAAGTTCATAGCTTTGAATTTGGCTCTCGAAGTGTATGGCTTGATGCCCATCTTCACAAGGCGGTCGTACTGTTCCGGCTGCGCCACATCTTCAATACGGTCGTAGAAGCCAACACGCATTCCCTTAGGCACTTTAATAGTGAACGAGATGCCACGTATGGCAGTAATGTCGCTACCATAGCGGTCGTAGACAGCCATTGTGCTATAGGCATCGTCACCTTTGCGCACAGCCATGTTAGGACTTGCATCTTCAAAAGTGTCACCCATGTCAAAGTTGGCATCATACCAATGGTCGGCAATAACACCATATCTTTCAGCTGCCTCTTGGTTTACCTTATATTGCACCTTAGCCTTGCCGTCGATATAGTCGTAGATTTCCGTTTCCGAAATATCTACATAAGTAATGTCATCGTATGTGCCAGGCGAATGATAGTAATAGCCAAGGACATGCGGAGTGTAGGACATACAGTTGCCAGCATACCACGTAATATCAAAATCTCCATTTGATTCAAGCTCGTAGTTGCAATTGAGCCCAAGCTCCTTAGCCGGTACAAACTCAATGTACGATGTTTCAAGCATATGGAAACCTTCAGCCAATTGCTCATCAGTAAGTTGATTTTGCTCAGAATTGCCAAGAATACTCTTGCCATAAAGCGAATTATTTGGGGCATTCACTTTGCTTGAAAAAGATTCGGCTGCTTTAGCTTGGAAAATGCTTGGAATTTCAGAAGAGTTGGTCTCCGTAAAGTTCAACACAACATTCTCAAAAGTTTTTCCTGACAGATTGACGGTAACCACATTCTTTTCCAATCCACTAATGCCTACCAGATAAAGTGTATTGCCATGTCCTTGAGGAGCCACCATAGTAGTTGTAGAATTGGCAGCAGCCTCACGATAATCATAAAGTGTGCCTTCATCAGAATCAGACATAAGCCATAATTGTGTAGGAGCGTTCGACACAACCTTCACATTCAGCTTGACAGCAGTAAGCCACATCTGTCCGTCGCTTATCTCTCCGTCTATATCCGTAAGAAAGGAAGCCTTGACACGCTCATACTCGGAGAAGCCGTCGGAAGAGCAAGATGTAGCGGCTATAATTGCCGCCAACGCCACACCTTTTATTATTATATTTCTCATTATTATATTATCTTTTCTCGTGAAAAAACTTTAGTCATCAATAACAGTAAGAATTCCATTGTCCATTCGCCACTTGCATTTTCCCTCCATTGCCTTGATGATGTCGGCCAAATAGCGAGCCTGCCTGGTGTCGCCAGCACCCTTCAGATATCGCTTGGCATCTGTAAGACGCTTAAGCTTGACACAAGCACATGCTGCATTCAGATTGGCTGTCTTATCCTCAGGGTATTGGTTGGCGGCTATAGTGAGAGCGTCGAACCATCCGTCGGAGCCTTCGTCATAACTCTTTGCCACACGATACATCTCCTCCACACTAAGAGCCTCGGGATGTGTGTAGATAATTCGTTTGCTCTCCTTAACGGGATAGCTGCGCACCACATACTCCACGACATAGTCGGTGTGGCGCAATCCCGGATAAACATTCTTAAGGAGCCACTTGTAAGGCTCGCCGCCAGCCACACGCTTCAGCAGAAGCTCTTTCTCGTCGGGGTCCATGTCGAGGTCGATGACACGAAGCAATTCGTCACGATTGTTTCTGACACAGGCTGGAGCTTCTGGTGTCTCAAGTATCGAGGCATTCTCATACCAAATGTCACCCTTCACACGACGGCGACCCTCTGTAGCAATAAATCCTCTAAGGTTACCCCAATCCTCGGGAGTAAACTCGTTATGGAATAACGACTCCGAAATCTTGTATTTAGTGCGCAAGAACTGCATCAAGGCAGTCGTGCGACCTGTAGCCAGACGGGTGTTGTTGCTGTAAGGACTCTCTGGAGAAGCGTAGCCATGAAGCGAAATGCTTGTCACCTGAATAGACTTGTCAAACAACGCATGGCTGATTGTATTGCAGATGCGGCGAAGCTCTTGAGGATTGCGGCGGTATTTGGGATAGATAATCGTTTCGTTGACCGGGAAGTCGAGAAACGCTCTGCCAGCAATCATACGTCGCTTAGTCTCCTCGCGCTCTGGCATGATAAATGGCAAGGCAGGAATCATGCGCAGACGATTGTCCATGACAACTGGTTCAGCAGGAACTTCCTTTCGCGGTCTCTTGTCCAACAAATAGGTTACACCTATCTTTAGGTTGGAGCGCGTATCGAGCGGAATGTCTGTCTTCACACCATTAAAGTTATCGGCAAAAGCAGTCTGACTAAGTTCCGCACCCATTCTCCATTTGTCCGAAACGCGCCATGTAGCAGTTAGTCCGGCGCGAAAGGCAGGCACAAGACAACTGTTGCGCGAATATTCCACGGTATAGGACAACGGCACATCGTCAAAACCAAATGTCCACGACACTCCCACTCCTGCAAAAGCCTTGAGGTTGAACTTACGATTTGCGCCATCCTTCAATGGCTTACGATTGAGAGCGTCGGTTATATCGAAGGTGGCGTCGCCAAAGAACCCAAAGCTGTTCCAGCCCCAAGTGTCTGGCGACTCACATTTCTGAACATTCCTACTCTTATTGTGGTTGAAACGCAATGCTCCTCGCCATCCCCAAAGGGGCGACAACTCCTTGCCTACTCCAAGAAACATACCATAGGAAATGGGATATTGCGTGAACTCGGTAAAAGGCAGGTTCTCGTTGGCCGACTTATTCATGCCAAGATACAGTTGCAAATACAGAGGGTCGGTCTCGCCCACCACCGCCGTGTTGACCTCATCGGCTGACACATAAAGCGGAACTCCTAATAATAAAGCTAAAAATAAATTTTTCATTCAATTTTTTTACTCTCTTCTTAACACGTCTAAGATGCGCTCGCAGGCTTTGCCATCACCATACGGATTAACGGCGTGACTCATCTTCTCATAGGCTTCATTGTCGTCAAGAAGCAATGATGTCTCAGCCACAATCTTATCGTAATTGGCTCCTACGAGCTTAACGGTGCCTGCCTCTACAGCCTCAGGACGCTCCGTAGTGTCGCGGAGCACAAGCACAGGCTTGCCCAATCCCGGAGCCTCCTCCTGAATGCCACCACTATCGGTAAGTACAATGGTGGCCTTTGCCATAAGTTTGATAAAATCCACATAACCCAAGGGTTCTATGAGTTTTATATTGTTCATGCGCTTCGACGAATACTCTTCGCCGAAAATCTCGATGGCAGCCATTCTCACCTTCGGGTTTGGATGAATAGGATACACAAAGTCTACATCGGGATATTTGGCTGCAAGAGTCTTCATCGCCTTACACAGATTCATCAATCCCATACCAAGATTCTCGCGTCGATGTCCTGTGACAAGCACCATGCGCTTGTCGCTGCTGGCATTTATGTTTATTCCAAGACGCGACACAACCATGTGCAAGGCATCGATTACGGTATTGCCTGTGACATAAATCCTGTCGTCGCTAATATTCTCGGATATCAGGTTCTCACGGCTAAGGGCTGTAGGAGCAAAATGCCATGTTGCCAATCGCGAAGTCATCTGGCGGTTCATCTCCTCTGGCCAAGGCGAATACATATTATATGTACGAAGTCCTGCCTCAATATGTCCTACGGGTATCTGCTGATAGAAAGCAGCCAAGGCAGCAGCCATGGAAGTTGTAGTGTCGCCATGCACAAGCACGATGTCGGGCTTCGCCTTAACCAACACAGCACGCATCTTGACAAGCACACGACTCGTTATGTCGTAAAGGTCTTGTCCCGGTTGCATGATGTCAAGGTCGTATTGTGGCTTGATGCCGAAAATATTGAGCTCCTGGTCGAGCATGTCTCTATGCTGACCGGTGACACAAACCACCGTGGAGAAATGCACAATATCCTCCTCGAAGGCCTTTACGAGCGGTGCCATCTTAATCGCTTCTGGCCGGGTGCCAAAAACGAGCATTACTTTTTTCATAAACGATAGGTGTTAGGCAATGGGCAGATGTTATGGCAATCGAGCACTATCTTGTCTTTCAGTCTGTCCCAGTTGTGGCAGATATGGTCGTGCTTAACCATCACCACAACAATGTCAACATCGTTGATGAATGCGTCGAAGTCGGAATACTGGCTTTCGGTCAACTTCATATTCTCAAGGAAAGGATCGTAGCACTTAAGCGGAGCTGCAAGATGACGTGCCTGCGACTCAAGGAGCTGCAATGTCGGCGAGTCGCGATAGTCGTCGACATTCTCCTTGTAGGTTATTCCGTAGAGACCTACACGGCTTGCGTCCTTAATGTTGTTCTCTTGCATTATCACCTGAAGACGCTCAAGCACAAAGTCGGGCTGCGAGTCGTTCACCTTCATACTCTCGCCTATCACCTTGGTGAGTTGAGGATAGTCGCCCACAAGGAACCAAGGGTCTACCGAGATGCAATGTCCTCCCACACCAGGTCCGGGATTCATAATATTCACACGCGGATGCTTGTTGCAGATGCGTATGATCTCGTAGACATCCATATTGTCATGACGGCAGATGCGCGAAAGCTCATTGGCGAAAGCGATGTTCACGGCGCGGAAAGTATTCTCCACCACCTTTGTCATCTCGGCTGTGCGGATATCTGTAAGCACAATCTCGCCTTTGCAGAATGAGGCATAGATGTCGCGCACACGACCTGCCACCTCAGGCTCGTCGGCACCAATGGTGCGGTTGTTGTTCACAAGCTCATAAATCATGTTGCCTGGCAATATGCGCTCGGGAGCATGAACAAGATGAATGTCCCTGCCCGTCACAAAGCCACGCTCTGCTATAAGCGGGCGCACCTCCTTGTCGATGGTGCCGGGACTAACGGTCGACTCCACAATGATTGTGGCTCCTGCATTGCACACATTCAACACATTGTTCACAGCCGCCTTTACGTAGCATGCGTCAACCTTCTTCGAGAATTTGTCGTAAGGTGTAGGCACAGCAACGATGTATGTGTCGGTATGCTGATATTCATTTGTAAACTTTATGCCTGCATCAACGGCATCCTTGAAAAGCTCGTCAAGTCCGTCTTCCTTGAATGTTGGAACGCCCGCGTTCAAGGAATCAACTAATGCTTTGTTGTAGTCGGTGCCAACCACCTCAATACCATGTGAAGCAAGCATCAGGGCTGTAGGCAAACCAATGTAGCCTAATCCTATTACATTAACCATATTTATTATTGTTTCATTTTTTTATTTGTATTCTTATAATCGTACTATCTGTTTAAAACTTGTTAGCAGCAATCCACCAAGCAAACTTCACGAGTTTGATTTGTCGTTTAATGCGGCTGGGCTGATTGATGAGGCGGTAGAGCCACTCCACTTTATGGTCGATCCACCATTGCGGGGCGCGCTTCACATGTCCTGTGAACACGTCAAAGCTTCCTCCCAAGCCCTGATAGATAGCCTTGTGCTGGCGAAGCATCTCCTCCATAAGCAACTCCTGCTTAGGCGAGCCCATTGCTACAAACACAATATCAGGTTTCTTTGCCACAATGTCGGCTATAACAGCCGCTTTCTCCTCATCGGTCTTTATATAGCCGTTTCGGTAGCCAACTATATTGATGCCCTTGAACTCTTTCTTGAGTTTCTCCACAGTAGCGTCAATCACAGCCTGCTTGGCGCCAACAAGATAGAAGGTCTTTTCCTTGTAGAATTTACCTATCAACGACAGCCACAGTTCACATCCTGCCACCTTGATTGCATCAGGATAGCCCTTGCGCTGCAAAGCCATCTGCGCTCCAGCTCCATCGCAATAACCAATGTTTCGGTTGATTATGCTGCGTGTCTGTTCTGTAGAATTTATGATTTTCTCTGCATTAATAGCTACGAGAATGCCTGGATTGGAGTTCACATAATCGGCAAGCTGGTCTCTTGACGAGAATGGAAATATCTCCACCCCTCTTATATTTACCTTATTCATAGATATATATGGTTTCAGAATTTCTTGTTTTGTTGCAAATATACACATTTTTAATGATATTATCAAGATTTATGCGTATATTTTATGAATATAGTGTCATATTACACGTTGTTGGTTTGTTTCCACATTCATTTCCTCGTATTCAAACTGCAAAAGGCAATAAATCATGGCATACAGAATGTCATAATGGAATATATGACCACCCTGCGTCAACTGAAATGAAAGATTCATAACCCATGACGAAACTGCCAATCTATAGGTTGGGCAATTCCTTCGGTGATGGATGAAGCGCAACAACAGTAACATTGCCAATATCTCCATCAACAAACCAATGGCTCCGTCGGTAGCCAACAACGTAACAAAGCCGTTGTGTGCAAACAGGGGCTTACCGATTTTCTGGCGTTCGTATTCCTTCAGTCCTACCATTGAATAACCAAAGGCAAGCTCAAAATAATTGCCCGAAGTGTATAGTTCTATAGCATTCGCAATAAGCGTACCACGACCTGAACCCATTTCCTTCTTCTTGCCTGTGGCAGAATTGATGTCGAGAATGCGGTCGTGGAACGCTTTGTTCGAAACCATCATATAGGCAAACACACTTCCCAGGACTATACATAAGGAAACTATCCGCATCCATTGTTTTGCCTGCAAATCCTTGGGAAAGAACAATATGCATATGCCTATAACGCACATCACCCAACCTGTTCTCGCAAACCCAAGATACATAGCATACACGCCAAGTCCTAATAAGAAGATGTTATATAGCTTCACTTTCCAGTCCTTAAAAGTTCCCGACTTATAATTATACAGAACAACCATAATACATATAGCCATGATTACCGACATGGCGTGCTGGTTCTGGAAAATGCCGGTGAAGCATTTGAAGTCGCCGTAGTCTATTCCCTCCTGATTACTCTCCATGCCGAAGAACAGAAAGGGAATATTTGTAAGAATGAAGTATTGGCATACACACAGAATACACTTTTGTAGGGATATTGTCTTGAGCTTATTCTGAAAATAATTGTAAGACAAAGGCAAAAACAAGAAAGTGAGCCCATCCTGTATGTTGCTGACAAGGCTTTTGCACATCTCGCCATTTATCAAATGCTTCAACGACAGCCAATAATACATCTTTGTCCAATCGGGCGATGATTTACGCCTGTATTGGAACACATAATATATAAGGTATGCCAACAATGGCATTTTCCAAAGTTGGGATATCTTCATGCCGCCTCCAATATTTATATTCTCAGAATAAAGCAACATGAAGAAGGGAATGAACAATAATATATAACGTTTTAGCTTAATGGGCATGATTCAAACTATTCTTCAAGCAAGTAATAACTTAGGGCACAGAACATAAAGGCGTTGCTCCAGCGCATATACGATATTTTGGAACTTATGCCTGGTTTGAGCTGATAATAGAAATAGCCATCGGGAGCTTGCATGTTGTCTACAGTCCATTGCAACACCATAGCAGCCGTCTGACGATATGCGTCGAACCTGTGCAAACGCGACAGAGTAACAAACAATTGCCCTGGACAATGGATGTCGATTGGATAAGTCTGATTGTCGTAATACTTTGGAGTGCCGTCGTCCAAGAAGAAATGATTTATGTAATAGTCAAAACCTTTGGTAATATACTCGTCAAAAGAGTGGTCGCCTGTGTTCTCCTGATAGGCTATCAGTCCGTCGAGGTTGTAGCCCGTATGAAAGGAGTCTCTCCATTTCTGCACGGGTAACATTCCATATCGCCAAGCTCCGTCCTCCTCCTGTCCGGCACAACAAGCAGCAATACTCTTGCGGGCAAGCTGCTTATATTCCTCATTACCAGTATATTTATAGCAATAGCTCAACAGGCGCGAGCCAAGAATAGAAGCATTAAACACAGTATCGTTGCCAGGAAGTTTGCTGTAGGAGAAGAGGAAACCATCCTTATACTCCGAGCGATGAAGATCTTCAATAATAAACTTTGCCGCACTCAAAGCCACATTCAAATAGTTCTTGTCTCCTGTAATCTCGTATGCCTCCATTAATGCTGTGGCACAAAAATTTGTGGCTACAACCGTGGGCGTATGAGCTGGGAAAAGGAACAGACGACGAGCCTGCCAGTCGAAATTATATCCCCAACAAGCACCATGATACTTACCAGGAAACATCTTGTCCGACCGCATCTGAAGAAGCAAGTTGGCTGTATACTTTATTTTATTAAGCACCTCGTCCTTAGTGCCAAGTTCTTTAAAAGCCGCTCCTTTCTTCTCAATCACTTTATATAGATTACAATACCCTTGCAAAAAGAGTCCTATTCCCTTGGCATTATGCTCCTTGGGAACCATAGCTATCCTTCGCAAATTCACCGGACAACGCTTGAATCCCTGAATGATGCAAAGTCTTAGGATTGCAGAATGCTTAAGAGGCAGAAGCGTATTTGCCACTTTCGACTTCAAACCATCGTAAGGGTCCCAACCCTTATAGTCCTCGGTCTCACAATAGGATTTGAGACGTATGAAACTGTCTATTAAAGACTTCATATTTTTTTATTTTTGTATTTTGCTGACTAACTGAAGGAACTTGCCGTTAGTCTGGAATATTAATTTGTCAACATATCTTATTTCCACAGCATCTTTGCTACCCATAGCCTTGACATAGTGAGTCAATATGGCTTGCTCATCAGCAGATGTGTATCGCTCATTTTTTATAATGCACACTATCAATCTGCCAACCTCTTCCTGAATATATTGCAGACCGTCGATATGGCTATATAGATGACTATGCAAATTTAGCGTGGCTGTGTTTACGTATGTGCCGTCGGCTTTGTATATCAAACTTCTGTCCCATCTGCCCTGTACTCCATCAAGACATCTGACACCATATTTTGTGTTTGTACAATGAGCGTATCTGCTGTAATCTCCAGTCTTATAACGAATTAGCGGAAAGAGTTTATTACAAAATGTAGTTCCTACCATTTCTCCTGTAACACCATTGTCTTTTATCACGCTACCCTCGTTGTCAACCAGTTCGCAATAGCCATAGTTTTCTTCTATATAATAGAGCGCACTTTCAGGACTGTTGCCCGCAAGAATAAGTTTCTCGCTATGACCATAGAAGGAGTATATGGCTATTCCAATCTCATCAAAAAACACCCGTTGTTCCTTTGTAACACCCTCGCTTGCAAGAAATGCCACCTTAATAAAATCGAGCTTCAAGCCTTGCTGAACACATAATTTGCAGAACTGATAGAACGAAGACGGATAGGCGTGGACAAAACGAATGTGATATTTCTTCAACGCTTTCCAACACCTTGAGGCATAAGGGGCATCCATACGGAACGGATCAAAAATAATCTCTTTCAGAATAGGACTTATAATATAATCGCGGTCTTTACTTATATGATGATTACGGAAGACACCACGTGCGTCATACCTCCATCCAAACCACATCCATTGCTTATGTGTGAAAGCCAACGAATGGGCATAGCGGTTGAGCGGCTCCACAAGTTTCAATGGCTTTCCGCTCGTTCCTCCAGTTGTACCAGTATGAGCTTTTGTCCAATCGATATTGTCAACAAGAAAATCGTCCCAATGCGCCATCACCTCTTCTTTGTCGATGAACCCTATCTTTTGTTCAAAATCAGAAAGACTGTGAATTTGCAACGTTCCGTATTTCTTTCTGTAGTATGGAACATTACAGATTGCGAAGTTCACAATGTCGAGCAGTTTCTTTTCAGGATCGCCTTTGTCTATACTCATTAATATCCTATTATAAGTTCTCCCATAAACCAAACCACCCAACACATTAAGCCGCAATAGAAAATAATTAAACCAATTGGGCCAATACGGAAGTTTTGTTTTTATAAAGTCAGCAATTCCCATAGCAAAATCATATACTTTTATACACCTCAAGAAGGCTCTGTTCGACAAATTGAGGCAAATTCTTCATACTTATTTCTTTAGAGCGTTCAGCCATCGAAATTCTGAGTTCTTTGTCCTGCATTAAGGCATCGATAGCTATCTTCATTTGTTGCTTGTTGCCAGGCTCAAACAACAATCCATTCTCTCTGTCAGCTACAATTTCAGGAATGCCACCAACTGTAGTAGACAGCACAGGCAAACCATACGATTCAGCCTCAAGTATGGAGATTGGCACGCCCTCGGTATAGGAAGGCAAGATATAAGCATCGGCAAGATTAAAAATATCTGTTTTGCCTTCTCCCGACAACCATCCGTGAAAACGAAGAATGTCCTCCATCTTGTTGTCAGAAATAAAACGCTTTAGTTTTTCCTCTTCATACATTCCTCCTCCAATATCGAGGATAAGTTTACCCAGATATTCGTCCTTATGTTCTGCAAGCATCTCAACCAAGTCGAATATACCTTTGGCTTTGGTGATATGCCCCATATACAGCAAATGAAACACGTCGGTTTTGGCAACTGTCTTCACAATTGGATAAGCGATGACATTTGGCACTATATGAACATTTTTGTGGTGTACTACCTTCTCGAAAAACATCTTCCATTGAGGAGACAGAGTTATAAGGGCGTCACATTGGTCTAAAATAGGCTGGATGAAAGATTTCTCCTTGTCATAATATTCCCTAAAACCACCTCCATGTATATGGATAACCACTTTTCGCCCCATGCGCTTGGCAGCCTTCACAAACCATGCCGAACGCTTGAAACTATTGTATGAAGCTGTGTGAATATGCACAATCTTTATTTCGCTGTTTGTCGCCAATATACAATGGAGTTTTGCTAAAGAAAACAAAGCCTTGCATGTCTTCTTTAAAAAACTTCCGTCACACGAATTGGTCAAACACCTGAAATCCGAGAATATGGCTTGTTGATACGTTGCAATACACTGGGCAACACCACCCTTTGGCGGAACAAACTCAGGTCCTATTGTAAGCACTCCCTTCGACGAAATCATAAGATGCGATAAAACTGATTATATATTATTCTTATTTGCTCAATTTTGTTCTGACATAGACAAACCGTTTAAGGAGAAACCACCAGTCTGCCAGTTTAAGAATTTTACAAGCGGTCGAAAATTCTCCATATTTTTGCATTCCATGCTTTTTCAATAATTTCTTCACCTCTTCTATCGACATGTCCTCGCTATATAGCGCGAAAACAGTCTTGGCTACACGATGTTGCAAATCATACGAAATCTGAGTGAATGGTTGGCAAACCTCAGATATTATACTATTTGCCATGATTATACTCTCTATCTGTTTCTTTCCATAAACACGCTGGGTAACCGATGCCTTGTTTTCGTAATAATCATACACGAAATCATCAATAGGCTCTATCCTCTCTGCATTTACGGCAACTTGGTATAACAGACAAGCATCTTCATAGATGGTCATATTCTCCAAATTTCTCAGTTCATGGTCATGAAACAGACTTGTGCGGTATAATCTTCCCCACAGACAACGCCTCGCCTTTTCATCCAACAAAGCTTTCAGAAAATCCAATTTCTTGGCATTTGCCCTCACATTGTCGACAAGACGTTCCCTGCGTCCATTCACATATATTTTTACAGCATTTCCCAAGACAATATCAGCATTTGTCTCTACCTGTTTGCTCACAAGTTTTTCTACAGCATCTAATGGCAAGGCATCATCGGAATCAACAAACATCAAGCATTCGCCAGTTGCTGCCATATAACCATCCCTACGGCTCATCATGGAGCCTTTGTTTGTAGCATGCTTTATTATCTTTATCGATGGATATTTTTTCTGATAATCCTCAGCTATAGACAACGAAGCGTCTTTGCTTACATCATCCACCAAGATTATCTCAATATCACTATGTGTCTGATTAAGGATAGAATCCAAGCATCTGCCAATAAAAGGCTCTGCATTATATAAAGGAATTACAACTGATACTTTCATAACTATCTCATTTTTAATCATTCATCAGTTCATGTCTCTTACGGGCGTTTCGCCTCCACCACCAATACAGCATTTCTTTGGGCAATATGCGGTATAAAATCGTGCATATCCACAAATAAAAGCATCGAGAAAAATAGCTGAGACCTTTATTTCCCCCCCAGGCCGTCCGAGAACTATTTTCGATTTTGTTTTTCCTTTCAATCTGAAACTGTAGTATCATGATTCTGTTGTTTTATACGGCAAACAAAATCAAAACAGCTCCTCAATTGAGAGAAAGTACTATCATCGGTTGCAAATTGAAAGTTCACGCTTTCTAATTTGTGAGTTTTCGGACAGTCTCCCCCACAGCCTTGAAGTTTTCCTTGTAGAGCCGAAGCCTATTCTCCGACGAAACTCCTTCGTCGGCAATATATACAGCCACCGGACATGCCACATATTCTTTACTGAAACCCTTGCTGCATATATTTGTCAACACTTTCCTGTCAGCCGCTATCGGATGGCTAAGGTCAAATAGATTTGCCCTGTGACAATCTGTTCGTACAAACTCAGCTTGATGGCAAAAGCGGAAGACACCCTTATCCATTCCCTTCTTGTAGACGCGTCCCCATTTATATTTCATAATGAAGTCGCCACAGATAACAGCCACTTTGTCATCAAACTCCTTGCCTGAAAAAACTTTTGCCAAAGTGTCTGCACTCACAAACCGGTCGCCTGCATTCATGAAGTTTATCCAATCGCCCGTAGCAAGACCTATGCCTTTGTTCATAGCATCATAAATGCCACGGTCTGGTTCCGACTTAATTACTATGTTGGCTTGCGGATATTCTGCACTTACCTTATTTATTATGTCCAATGTATTGTCTTTGGAAGCACCATCCACAATAACATATTCCATATTGGAATAAGTTTGACCAAGTACCGACCTCATGGTCTGTTCTATAACTCCACTTGCATTGTAACACACAGTAACAACTGTGATTTTAAGTTTTTCCATACATTAATCGTCTTTTCTGTTTAAAATAGTCTGATACAAACTGAATATTTTATTTGAATTCAATACAGATGTAAAATGGCTATAAGCATGTCGCTTGCCTTTCTCGGACAGGCTCTCAAGAAGAGAATGGTCCTCGATCAGCAATTTCATTTTTTCTGCCAAACTCTCTATATCTCCTAATTCATACAAAAGTCCTGTCACTCCATCGGTAATAATCTCGGGATTAGCTCCTGTGTTCGACGCTATTACAGCAAGGTTTTGCATCATATATTCCACAGTTACACGTCCGAAAGCCTCATTTGTCGACAACATCAGTCCAGCATCACATTTCTGAAGAATCTGTGGCACATCTGTTCTGTAGCCCAAGAACTCCACATTATTTTCCAATCCATTGTCTGCCACAAACTTCTTTAGCACTTCGGTATAGTCCTTGTCGCAATGTCCAACTATCAAGATTTTAAAGTCTTTCTCCGTCTGCTTCTTTATCAAGGCAGCAGCCCTAAGTGCTTCGAGTTGGTTTTTGTTGGGTTCCACCCTACCCGTCAAGCAAAAAGTTGTCACCTTATTATTATGTATAGCCAATAATGATTCATCCTTAGGAACAACACCATTATATATCAGCCTGATACGATGATTAAAATACGGTCGGAATTTCTCTTCTATAACTTTTGATATTGCTATGGCGCATGTGCATTTACTATATATCCAACGTTCATATCTCTGTCCAAACACAGAAACAAGTCGGAAATCCTCATAGCCAAACTCCCTTAAATGCCAAACATGAGGAATGCGCCTTGCCA
>CAKQEI010000017.1 GCA_934230115.1 uncultured Prevotella sp.
TATGTACAATAAAATGAATTTTGTCGCTTTGCAAGCAAAATCCCACTAAACCCTATAGGTTGCGGATTTGAGGATTATGTATAAGGTGTTCATATATTATATCTTTTGGACTAATATTTTTTATTGCGGATTTAGCAAATGGTGATTTAAATTTTGTGAAAGTCTGTCCATCATTACTTAGATATACAATACTCTCACCTGTTGGAGTTGTTCTTCTACTTCCAAAACCATCCCAATCTGATTTATTAATATATAGTCCATTTTCTTTGGCAATGTTTATCAGCCTTAAACTCTCCTCATTCTCAACAGCTCTCGTGCTTTGCCTGATATCTCCATATCGTTGAGAGGATATCCCAGTCTCAAACACTCGAATATCGCTTCTGTCGCTATCTGCCTGTACTTTGCTTGGAGCTTCATAATGTACTGTAGTGC
The DNA here is from genome assembly GCA_934230115.1 of uncultured Prevotella sp. Taxonomy (GTDB): domain Bacteria; phylum Bacteroidota; class Bacteroidia; order Bacteroidales; family Bacteroidaceae; genus Prevotella. The sequence goes on from CAKQEI010000017.1 coordinate 433, forward strand.
TGTTTGCCCATTTACCAAGAATATATTTGATAACTTTTCTTCCATAATTCATGAGATTAATATTTTATTAGGCAAACTTACAAATAAAATCCCTAAGAGCCAAATATTTAGGCAAATAAAAAATAGGAGACAATGACAATTGCGCCACTGCCTCCTATATAAGGGATTATTCTAAAACAATTAGATTATGCTGTTCTTCTTTGTCCACTCAACAATCTCGGGTATATAACCGAATGCGAGACCAGTGACTGTGTCGGCGCAACCGTAGTAAACGGCAATGCGACCTGTCTCTGGGTCGTGAACCTCGGCACATGGGAAGCAAACGTTAGGCACGTCGCCCATGCACTCGTAAGGAGTCTGCGGAGAGATGAGGTAAGGACCTGAGCGGTGTGTTGCCTTCCAAGGCTGCTCAAGATCGAGAAGTGCTGAACCGAAGGCGTAAACATAACCGTTGCAAGAACGGAGAACGCCATGATAGAACAACAACCAGCCTTCTGATGTCTTAACAGGCACAGGACCTGCACCAATCTTCATGCACTGCCATGCAGAAAGCTCAAAGGCTGCAGGAGCCATAACATGACGATGACGTCCCCAAAACTCCATATCAGGAGACTCGCTATAGAAGATGTCGCCAAACGGAGTGTGACCTGTGTCGCTCGGACGAGAAAGCATTGCGAAATTGCCATTGATCTTCTCGGGGAAGAGCACACCGTTGCGGTTGTAAGGCAAGAAAGCGTTCTCAAGCTGATGGAATGTCTTGAAGTCCTTTGTCCATGCGATGCCGATGGTTGGACCGTGATAGCCATTGCACCATGTAACATAATAGCGGTCCTCAATGAAGCAAACACGTGGGTCGTAGCCATATACCCACTCGCCTATCTCCTTGTTGTCGCACTCGAAACGAAGTGGCTCTTCGTTGATGTTCCAGTTTACGCCGTCCTTAGAGAAACCTACATGGAGCACCATACGACGGTTGGTGTCGTCGCAACGGAACACTCCTGCAAAGCCCTCGCCGAAAGGAACTACGGCACTGTTGAATATACTGTTGCTTGTAGGAAGCAAGTCACGCGGAATGATAGGGTTCTTTGAACAACGCCAAAGCGGTGTACGCTGTCCCTCGGGACGCTCTTCCCAAGGCATGTTTGGCAACGGATTGCCAGAAATGATTAGTTTGCTCATTTTTTGAATTATTAATGATTAGTCGTTAATTATTAATTGCACAATAACTCTTACTTCTTCTTGTCGGGATAAGTGAACGGCACAAACCATGTGATGAGGAATGCCGGAATGGTGCATACGAGCACGAAGATGAAGAAGTGACGATAGCCAAGCCAGTCGCTCACATATCCGCTGAGCATACCAGGAAGCATTACGCCAAGGTTCATAATGCCCGAAGCAAAGGCATAATGCGCCATCTGATGCTTGCCTGGTGCTATTTGCTGCATCATGAATAGGGTGAGGCCCACAAAACCGAAGCCATAGCCGAAGTACTCAAGCACAATACCTCCACCTATGAGCACAAGACTCTCGGGCTGGTAGATGGCAAGAAGTGTGTAAGCCACAAACGGAAGGTTGAACACGCAGCAAAGCGAGAAGAGCGACTTCTGCAAGCCACGGTGGGCTACATAATAGCCTGCAAGGATACTGCCGATGACGAAAGCGGCTGCACCAAAAGTGCCATAACACAAGCCAATCTCCTTCTCGGAGAGTCCAAGACCCTGATTGGCGCGGTCGGCCTTGAGGAAAAGCGGAACTATCTTCATCACAAAACCCTCGGCAAAGCGATAAAGCACAATGAAGAAGATATAATAAACGATATGACGCTTGCGGAAGAGGTCGACAAACACATTGCCAAGCTCCACCATAGTCTCCTTGAATCCTGGACGCTCGGCTGCATCCTTCTTGGCCTCCGACGGCACAAACTTGGCATTATAGAAGCCAAGAAGCACCATAATGACGCCTATCACGGCCATGATTATTGTCCATGCTATCACGGTGCCTTGATGCTTGGCAGCAGCTGCGGCTGTAGCATCAAGTCCGGTAGTGTCGCCTGTATACATCTCGATAAGCATACCTGCAAGGTAAACGAGACCGCCCGTGGCAGCAATCTTTGCTATGTTGTAGAAGGCACCCTGCCATCCTATGTAGCGTGCCTGGTCGTCCTTTGAGAGCGATGCCATGTATACACCATCGGCCGCCACATCATGAGTGGCACCACTAAAGGCTATTATGGCAAGCAAGGCTATGCTCACGGCAAAGAAGTTGGACAAGTGAAGGGCCAAAGCCACCAGTCCGAAGATACATCCTGTGGCTATCTGGGTGAATATCACGAAGAACTTCTTTGTCTTGTAGATTTCGAGGAGCGGACTCCAAAGCGGTTTCAATGTCCAGGGGAACATGATGATTGATGTCCAGAAAGCTATTTGAGCATCGCTCACGTCAAGTCCTTTGAACATAAGTGTACACACCATGTTCAACACCACGAATGGCATACCCATGGCAAAATAAAGAGTTGGCACCCATGATATGGGGCTGCGTTGACTGGCCTTACTTATTTCCATTTAATTTGTTTTAGGATTATTTTTTGATTAGTTTGATGCAAAGTTAGTGTAATTCTCAAAAATTACAAAAAGAATTGGCCTTTTTTTAATAAAAAGTGGCAACAGCAGTTATGCCATTGCCTACTACATTATTATTCTATGCCTTCCTTGCGCACAAGTTCATCATAAGTGCGGTCCATTTCGGATGTCATAATCGTAAAGTTATGCTCGTTAAGGCAAACACGATTGAACATCTGTGTCAGGTCTTCGCTACAATCGCTGAAGTCGGCTGCCTCGTCAAGAAGCAACACGTTCATGGCATCGAGCAAGAGTCGGAACAAGGTAGACTGATTGAGCGACTGCTTGCCCGCCTTGGCCGACTGGCGCAAACCACGCGCATAGGCATACATCACAACACGCACAACAAGCTCAATGGCACGGTCGGACTCAACTACAGCCTGCTCTTCGTCGGGCTGACGAGTGTAACTGTTGAGATGGTCGGCAACTGTAGCACAACGTCCACCAAGAAGTGAGGAGAAATTGCGCTTGTATTCTGCCACCATCGACTCGTAGAGCAAATCCGAGGCACATGCAGTCCTTACAAGTGCCATCATATCGTCGCCACGCTGTTGCGACTCACGCACCACACGCTCTATATCCTCGTATTTGAAGTTCATTGCCGCAAGCGGAAAGAACATTGTGTCGAAGAACACTGGAGCAATGTGCTCATAATGGTCGAGCATCAACTGCTTGACATTCTTCGGTTGGCGTCGCTCTGTTGCAGACATCTCGCTGTTGTCGATTATTCCCGACGAGAAGGCATCGAAGAACGAGCGCACAAGAGCTGCAAGCAGCTTATGTTTGTCTATATTCATTATTACTGTATTTGTTCGGCAATAATTTATTACACCTTATTATATATATACTACTCAGCAACACTAAGCCTGTTATTCAGCAACGCTTGCCGAGAGAATCTCCATCACATACACGTCGTGCAGTCCGCCCTTGGCTCCATACCACTGCTCTATCGACTTGTCGAGCATTTCCTCTGGACGTATCTTTGTCTTGTAGAGCTTGCGACACTCAAGTGTGAGGCGTGCCTCGGCAAATGTCACGCATCCATTGTCTGTAGCCTCTGGAGTGAGCGAGCATTCCTTTGCCTTGTCGAAGTCGCGACCTGACTTTGATCCACAGAAGGCATAAGCCTTGCGAGCCTCCTCGGAATTGCCAAGGAATACAAGGTTGACATTCTCATTCTGCTCAATAAACTCATGAGTGTAACGCTCGGGACGAACGAACATCACAGCCACAGGCTTGTTCCACAACCAACCGAGACATCCCCATGAGGCTGTCATCATGTTGAACTTGTCTTTGTTGCCGGCTGTCACGAGCATCCACTCCTTGCCTATTGTTGTAAATACATTGTCGTGTAATTCTGAAACTTCAATCTTTTTCATTGCTAAATCTGTTTTCTTTATTAATAAGGTTCTTATGATAGGTATGCGTTCATATTCATCTTTATATATGAGCGGCAATATGTAGGAGGGTATGGCATCCCTGCCATACCCACTCCGTCATGATTGTCTTGCCGGTTTAGTGGGTATGGCAAGAATTTTGATGGTTAAACCTTCCCTTAGTCGTTGAAATGAGCTGTAATCTCACATATCTTTATCACAACCTGCATGGCCTTCTCCATCACCTGAATGCTGACAAACTCATGAGGACCATGGAAATTGCAACCACCTGCAAAGATGTTAGGACATGGCAGACCCTTGAACGAGAGCTGTGCGCCATCGGTTCCGCCACGGATAGGCTCCACCTTAGGAGCAACACCACTCTCCTGCATTGCCTTGAGCACGATGTCGATGACGTGCATGTTGGGATCAATCTTCTCCTTCATGTTGTAGTACTGATCCTTGAGGTCAACTGTAACTGTGCCCTCGCCATACTTCTCGTTCATCTTCTTTACGCAATCCTCGATGAAGTCCTTGCGGTTCTCGAAACGGTCGCGGTCGTGGTCGCGGATGATATATGAAAGGGTGGCTTTCTCGCAGCATGAGTTGATGCCAAGCAGATGATAGAATCCCTGATAACCCTCGGTCTCCTCAGGTGTCTCGGTAGCAGGAATCATGTCGGCAAACTCAACAGCAAGGCGCGAAGCGTTGATCATCTTACCCTTGGCATAACCTGTATGCACACTCACACCCTTGATATGAACCTTGGCACCGGCAGCGTTGAAGTTCTCATACTCAAGTTCGCCAAGGTCGCCACCGTCGATAGTGTAAGCCCACTGGCAACCGAACTTCTCTACATCAAAATGATGAGCACCCATACCAATCTCCTCGTCAGGATTGAAAGCCACACGGATGTCGCCATGCTTTATCTCGTCATGGTCGCGCAACCAGCACATAGCCTGCACAATCTCGGCAATGCCTGCCTTGTCGTCTGCGCCAAGCAATGTTGTGCCATCAGTAACGATGATGTCCTCGCCAACATGAGCCTTAAGCTCTGGAAACTTTGACGGACTTGACACTATGCCCTCTGAGAGCACGATGTCGCCACCGTCGTAGCCATGCACAATACGTGGCTTGATGTTGGCTCCGCTGCAATCGGGTGATGTGTCGTAATGTGAGATGAAGCCTATTGTAGGAATATCCTTCTTTGTATTTGCCTTGAGTGTGGCATAGATGTAGCCCTGCTCGTCCATCTCAACATCGCTCAAGCCCTCGCGCTCAAGTTCTTCCTTGAGATAGTTGGCAAAAATGAGCTGCTTGGAAGTACTTGGTACGGTTTGCGACTCCTCGCTCGACTGTGTGTCGAACTTGGTGTAGTTCAAGAATCTTTCGGTAATGTCCATTTTTTATTTATTAAGTTTATGCTTTTTATTGTTTACTGACTGCAAACTTACTCATTTTTTTTCACTTTAACCCAAATAATTTGACTAATTTTGCCATATACAAATTAATCACTAAAAACAAAGAATTATTTATGAGTAAACTAAAGAGAATTATCTTCCTTATCATGGCATTTATGTGCCTTTTTCAATTCATCCCTTCTGCCAACGCGGCAACACAGGGCGACGATTTTGAAACATTCATGACGCGCATCCGAAAAGAGTTTCGCAAGAAACCTAACATCGACGATGCTCTGAAACTCTTCAACGACAACACGGGAGCTTTCAGCGACATCGACTACAAGCGCAACGACATGACCAACTGGCCACCTCTGAAACATCTCGACCGACTTAGCTCTTTCGTTGCTGCCTACACCAACGAGAGCAGCAACCATTATGGCGATGAGATTCTTTACGAATGCATAGTGAAGGGTCTGCAATATTGGCAGGATGCAGACCCTAACTGCAAGAACTGGTGGTTCAACCAAATTGCCGAGCCACAGGCACTTGGCGTGATTCTTATACAAATGCGCTCTGGCAAGAAGCATGTGCCGCAAACTCTTGAGGAGGCAATACTCGAGCGTATGCGCAAGGATGGAGGCGACCCTGCCAAGTGGACGGGAGCCAATTGTACAGACATTTGCCTGCATTGGATTTATCGCTCGTGTCTGCAACGCAACGAAGCCGACTTGCAGAAAGCCATGCAACTGGTGTTCGACCCTATTCGATATACAACGAAAGAAGGTTTCCAGAACGACAACAGCTTCTTCCAACATGGCACTCAGCTATATATCGGCGGTTATGGCGATGAGATTCTCAAGGGAGTGACGCAGGTGGCTATGTACGCTCTCGGCACCAAGTATGCCTTGTCTGACGAGAAAGTGCAGATTGTCAGCAAGTTCATGCGCGAGACTTATTATCCTACTATACGCGGAAAATACATGCTCTACGATGTGATGGGACGAAGCATGAGCCGACGCAACATTCTCGACAAGAGTTCGAAAAAGCTTTTTGCCCGCCGTATGATTCAGCTCGACCCTAAACATGCTGATGAGTTCAAGCAGATTGTTGCACGACTGAGCGGCAAGGAGGAGCCTTCGTATGGCATCAGTCCTCGCCACACCCATTATTTCCGTGGCGATTACACTCTGCATGTGCGCCCTGGCTACATCTTCGACGTGCGTATGGTTTCCGACCGCACATCACGTGTGGAGTATGGCAATGCCGAGAACTTGAAGACTTACTTCGTGAGCGACGGTTGCAACAATATTGTTAAGAAGGGTGACGAGTACTACAATATTTTCCCTGTATGGAACTGGACTCGCATTCCCGGCACCACAGCTCCGCAGATGAATCCCGTACCTTTGGCTCAAAAGGACTGGCAACAGCCTGGTACATCCAAGTTTGCAGGTGGTGTGAGCGATTCCATATACGGAGCCTCTGCTTATGCCTACGACGACCTTTGGGCTGGCATCAACACACATGCCCGCAAGTCGTGGTTCTTCTTCGACGATGAGATTGTTTGTCTTGGTGCTGGCATTACGTCGGACAACTCCTCACCTATCATGACCACCCTTAACCAGCGACTTGCCAATGCCGGCACTTCATTCGCTGTTGTAGGAAACGACGGTAAGGTGAAGAACGAACCTAAGTCCATAACTTCAAGCTCTGTGAAGGCTGTGCAGTATGACGGTGTGGGCTATGTGTTCCCTAATGGCGGCAACGTTGTGGCTGAACTGAAGAAGCAAGAAGGCTCATGGTATGAAATCAACCATGCTCAGCCTAAGGGCAATGTAAGCAAAAAGGTGTTCACAGTGGCACTGGACCATGGAGTGAAACCATCAGACGCCACATATTCTTATATAGTAGTGCCAGAATCAGGCGAAGCCTCAACTCTTGCTAATTATGCTGACGGACGCGTGGCAATACTCAACAACACTTCCGAATTGCAGGCTGTGCAGCAGAAGAAGTTGGGAATATGGCAAATGGTGTTCTATTCGGCTGGCACATACAAGGACAAGAACATAACTGTAGAGGCTGACAAGCCTTGCGCTGTGATGGTGAGACTCATGGCTGACGGAAGCGTAAAGCTGCATGTGGCAGACCTGGCACAGAAGCAGCAACAGATAAACGTGGGCGTGAAACTTAAGGGAGCTATAAAGAAACAGGTGAACACTCTATGCGACTTTACTAACACTGGAGTTTATGCTGGAGCGACAAAGGCTTTTAAGCTGAAATAACAACAACGGCGCGACTCTCAACGAGCCGCGCCGTATTGCTTATGTTTAACTTAAAAAACTTTCTGTAGTAAATGAAAATCCTCACGGACTCTCATCATTACCTGTTAAACAATCGTTCAATTTACCTTAAACCTAATAACTAAAAACCTAAATCTATTACTACTAACCTAAACAATCTATTAACCTTTTGACGATGCAAAGGTACAAAGATTTTTTGTGCACGCAAACATTTCGCTGTTTTTTTAGCGTCTTTTAGCTGTTTTGTTGATTTAAAACAACTATTTGTGTTCGTGCACAACAGTTGTTAACAGATAGTAGCAGTCGTTTAACATGCGTGTAATTAGTTATGTGTCTTCACAATCTTCGTAGGAGCCTGCTCCTTGTTGCGGCGGTTGACTACTGTGACAACAGCCTGTGCAAGATTGATGAAAGCAAGACCCGTGATTGAAGTATTGTCGAGAGCTGCAGGAGTACCGTTGTCTCCATTCTCGCAGATGCTCTGTACGAGAGGAATCTGTGCGAGCAATGGCACGTTCATCTCCTTTGCCAGGTTCTTGCAGCCTTCCTTGCCGAAGATGTAATACTTGTTCTCAGGAAGTTCAGCAGGAGTAAACCAAGCCATGTTCTCTACCAATCCGAGGATAGGCACGTTCACCTTGTCGTTGCTGTACATGTCGATACCCTTGCGAGCGTCGGCGAGAGCCACATTCTGCGGAGTAGAAACGATTACTGCTCCTGTTATGGCGAGTGTCTGAAGCAATGTGAGATGGATATCGCTTGTTCCCGGAGGTGTGTCGAGCACGAAATAGTCGAGCTCACCCCAGTCGGCATCGGCAATAAGCTGTTTCAAGGCATTCGAAGCCATACCGCCACGCCACAAGGTTGCAGTATCAGGATTTACGAAGAATCCGATAGAGAGCAACTTGATGCCATACTTCTCAATAGGTTCGATAAGGTCGCGGCCATCCTTCTTCACAGCATAAGGACGAGCGTCTTCCACCTGGAACATCTTGGGAACTGACGGACCGAAGATGTCGCAGTCGAGCAATCCCACCTTATAGCCAAGACGTGCCAAGGCAATGGCGAGGTTAGCGGCAACAGTACTCTTGCCTACTCCACCCTTGCCAGAGCTTACGGCAATCACATTCTTAACGTTAGGCAAAAGCTTGCCTACCTCAGGACGTGGCTTAGAAAGATACTCTGTGCTGATTGTCACTTCCACGTCTTTAGACACATGGTAGTGGATAGCAGCCTCGGCTGCCTTTACTGTTGACTTAAGGAACGGATCGGTGTCACGCGGAAACACAAGCGAGAACGACACCTTCATGCCATCGATGCGCAGATTGTCGGCCACCATATCTGCCTCAACAAGATTCTTCTTGTTGCCTGGATATGTGACAGTGGCAAGCGCATCCATAATGAGTTTTGGATATAATGTCATTGTATTGAATTTTGAATTTTGAGTTTTGAGTTTTGAATTGTCGGCAGAGCCGATTTTGAGTTTTGAGTTTTGAGTTTTGAATTGTCAGCAGAGCCGATTTTGAATTATGAGTTTTGAGTTTTTATTATATATTATCCAATTCTTAATTCAAAACTCAAAAATCAAAATTGCCATCGGCAATAATTCAAAACTCAAAATTCAAAACTCAAAAATCACAAAGCTGTTGTTTTCGGGCTTCGCTTATCACGATGATAACTGCGGTATTCGTCGAGAGGAATCTCCACTTCAGGCTCAGTCAGCTCACCGTTCTTAGGCAGCGAGAACTTCATATACTTGATGTTCAGTCCACGCTCTATCCACATGCTCTCGTAGTAGGTCTGAATGCCGAGGATTTCCTGAGTCTGAGGGTCAAGTCCTTCGGTGTGATAAAGATCCTCCGTACGGAACAACAGCGACAAGTTATTGTGCTGCTGCATATAGGTGGTGTAGGTGAAGAGGAAGTTGGAGTCGGTCTTCAGATGTATTGTGCCGCCATCCTGAAGGAAGTGGCGATAGCGTTCCATGAAATAAGTTGAGGTGAGTCGCTTGCGCGGATTCTTCATCTGCGGGTCGCTGAACGTGAGCCATATCTCCTGCACCTCGCCCTCAGCGAAGAAGCGGTCGATAATCTCGATATTAGTGCGCAGGAACGCTACATTCTTAAGTCCCTCTTCCAATGCCTGTGTTGCTCCTGTCCACATGCGCGCTCCCTTGATGTCCACTCCGATGAAGTTGACATTGGGGAACATCTTAGCCAGACCCACAGTATACTCTCCCTTGCCGCAGCCAAGTTCCAGCACTATAGGATTGTCGTTCTTGAAATACATCTCGCGCCAACGTCCCTTCATGTCGAACGGCACGTTGTCGGCTACAGAGAACGGATACTGAAACACGTTCTCATATCTTTCCATGTCGGCGAACTTCGCCAGTTTTCCTTTGCCCATTTATTGGTTGGTTATATTTTATATTTGATATTGCAATTTCAAATTTTGCAAATATAATAAAAAAAGGTCGGTTTTCAGTCTTTTTTTATCAATTATCGCTTTTTCCATACTTTTTTCACCATTTCGATGTCCGATTTCACAACTTTATACGTTATCTCTATGTAACAGTTATGAAACCAAGTGAATTCAACCATATCATCCTGCCCATGCGCAACGAGCTGTTAGGCTACGCGCTGAGTGTCACAGGGTCGGCAGACAATGCCGAAGACCTTGTGCAGGAAGTTATGCTCAGACTGTGGAACATGCGCTCGCGTCTTGATTCAGGCGACAAGCTTAAGTCGCTTGCCATGACAATGACCCGCAATCTCTTTCTCGACCAGAAGCGGCATGAGAGCCACACAGCGGCAATGCCAAAGAATATAGACATTGCCGTAGACGACAGAAGGGCGGAACTGCGCGACGAGGCAAAGCTAATAGGTAAGATTGTAGACCAACTGCCGCCTTTGCAACAGCAGATATTCCGCATGAAGGAGATTGAGGGCTACACAGCCGACGAGATTATGCAAATCACTGGATGCACAGCCGACAACCTGCGCCGCAACCTTTCGAGGGCACGAATGAAGATAAGAGAGACTTACATTAAAATAATAATGAAAGGAACAGTAAAATGATTAAAAACATCAATACAACAATAACCGAAGCCGACATCCGCAAGCTTATCGACCGCTATATGTCGGGCGAGACTACCAACGAGGAGGAAGCTAAGCTACGCTCATGGTTCCGACTCGCTGGCGACAACATTCCTGAGGAATGGCGTCCGCTGCGCGCTTTGTTCAGCTTTGTGGATGAGGAGCGAAACTATATTGAGGCTAAGTCTAATGACGATATTGAGATTGATGCTCATGACGATATAGAGCCAAAGCCTCAATTCAGTCCATTGCTCATAGCATTGCACAAGCCCCGCACATGGATTTCGTCGGCTGTTGCGGCAGCGGCAGTAGCCATTGCCTTGCTTGTGCCATCAGTAAAGAATGGTATGGGAGCTACTCCGCAAAACTATGCTGTGATAGACGGAGTGGTCTACACTAATCCGAAAGTGATAAACGAACAAGTGGACGAGGCTCTGCAAACAGTATCATCCAATAACGAGGACCCTTTCAGCGCACTCGACATGATGAAATAAAAAGGGTTGATTGATTACAAGAAAATATAATTGAACCGTTTCTTAAATATATATATTATGTATAAACTATTAAACATACCCCACAAACCTCCGCTCCTTGCCGTCCGGTTGGTTTTGTTTCTTTGCTTTGTCTTCTTAGGAACATTGCAGACACACGCTCAGGAAGGTCTTGCCGTAAACAACATATTCCAACAGTACGGCCATTCCAAGGGTTGCAAGATGGTGGTGATGAAGAACACCAAACTGCGTGGCTATCATCTCGACGTCTACAAGAGTCTTACTTACAACCATAAATACGCCGCAAACATCAACTCAATGTTGAAAACCGACCGACATGCGGCTAAGAAGGTACGCGAGGTGGTGGACAATGGACGAATTGCCAGCGGATATTACATGATGCAACCTCTACCATCTGGCAAAAACAGATATGTTCTCTTCAGCAACAATGATGACAGCAAAGGAGCCGTGATTTACATTGAGGGCGATTTGTCGCCTGAGGACATCATGACTATATGCTACACAAGGAGAGGCTGGTAAACATGCACCATATTGCCTGGATTAATTATAAGAAGACTAATACATTATTTGAAACTCATTAAAACATAAGAATATGAATATCAGAACATTACTCATGGCAGCGGCTCTCATCCCTGCCCTTGCTTTCGCACAAGAAAACGACTCTATAGCAAATACAGCAGTAGCCAAGAACTCTCACGACACTACTTTCGTGTTCAACAAGCAGAAGTATGAAATAAGCCAAAATGGCGAGCGCACAAACGTTAAGGTATACAAGAAGAACGGTACGGAGCTGAAAAAGACTCTTGAGACACAGTATCTTGACGGACAGCAGGTGGAGCAGGTTTACATCACATCGCCGTTTATTCCGAGAAGAGGCTACAAACGAGCAAGACAGGAATACAGCCACTATCCTATCTTCTATTATGGATTAGGCTCGCTTGGCGGATCAGCCTTCAGCACATCATCCGACAACAGAAACGTTAAAGACGGCAAGGCAGGCGAATGGGGATTCTATGGATGCACATTCGAATTTCCGATAAGCAATTCATGGGCTGTAACATCGGCAATGGCAATAGCCTTCGTCAGTCATCATTTCAGCAACGACTATGTGCTTAACACTGTTGACGGGGTCACAAGTCTGCAACCTTTCGCTGCTACATGCCACGACGAAGGAGAACACGAAAGTCCGTCGAAAAGTTACCTGAGCTACTGTGCTGCACGTATACCTATCATGCTCGAATGGTCAAACCGTATAGGAAGCGATGACTTGTTCTTTGCTTTCGGTCCGTCGATAGAGTTCCGCTCCAACGAACGCTCACGCTACAAGCTTGGCAAAAGACATACTGTAACAAAGGACGTAAACATGAATCATGTAGGCTTGAACCTTGAGGCACGCCTTGGCTATGGATTCTTCATGCTATACGCACGCACGGCTCTCACTCCTCTGCTGCGCACAAAGTATGCACCAGAATGGCATCCGTTCACCGTAGGACTGGGATTCAGTTTTTAAGGGTTATATATTATTGCGCACTACTTTTGCGAAAAATATCGCAAACAAAAAAGTCATAAGAGAGCTTAATATTATTCCCTGCCGAGGAAAATATTTTTCCCTGCCGAGGAAAATAATTTTCTCTGCCGAGAGAGTAAAATATGGCTTCCTATAATTGCAATTATCTTAGGAAAAAATTTTTTCAAAATGACTAAATGACTAAATGACTGAATGAACTTAAAAAATCGCCATTCAGTCATTTAGTCATTTAGTCATTTAGTCAAAATAAGAATTTCTTATTCGAGTATTTCGCGAAGCGGTATCATCACGAAGTCACGCTCATGCATCAAAGGATGCGGCAAAGTGAGCGTGGGCGTGGTGATATGCAAGTCGTCATACATCAGTATGTCGATGTCTATCGGGCGGTCGTGATATTCTCCGTCAACAGATTTCGCCTTGCGCCCGAGCTTTCGCTCAATATCCTGGGTTATAGTAAGGATTTGCTCTGGCGACAACACGCTCTTTATGCGCACACACATATTCAGAAACATGTTGGCCGATTCAAATCCCCACGGCTCTGTTTCGAGTGGCGATGATTCACGGTCTACCCTTCCCACTTCCTCATTTATCATGGCTATGGCACGGCGCATTATGGCATGGCGGTCGCCAAGATTGGAGCCAAGCGAGAGATAAACCGTATGAAGATTTTCTTTTGACACGCCCTCTTCCACCTTAGTCATTCACAATGAGCAACGCGTCGCCGTAGCAACCGAACATATAGCCATGCTTCACGGCGAGGTTGTAAGCCTCCATCACGAGGTCGTAGCCTCCGAAGGCACATGTCTCCATGAGCAATGTCGACAATGGATGATAGAAGTTGGAAATCATCGAGTCGGCAAGTCCGAAGTCATACGGCGGGAAGATAAATTTATTGGTCCATCCCTCATATTCCTTCAACATTCCGTCGGTGCCCACAGCTGTCTCAGTAGCCTTAACCACACTTGTGCCAACAGCACACACATGGCGGCCTTCCTGCTTGGTCTTGTTCACGATGGCACAAGCCTCAGCACCGATGTGCATCTGCTCTGAGTCCATCTTATGCTTTGTGAGGTCCTCAACCTCAATATCGTGGAAGTTGCCAAGTCCACAATGCAGAGTGATGTAGGCAAAGTTGATGCCCTTGATCTCCATACGCTTCATCAGCTCGCGCGAGAAGTGCAGACCAGTGGCAGGAGCCGTAACGGCACCCTCGTTCTTGGCAAATATACACTGGAAGTCGTCGAAGTCGTCCTCTGTAGCATGATGATCCTCGCGGCGGTCAATCACATAGCGTGGCAGCGGAGCCTCGCCAAGCGAGTAAAGTTCGCGTTTGAACTCGTCGTGCGGACAGTCGTAGAGGAAGCGCAATGTGCGTCCGCGGCTTGTTGTGTTGTCGATAACCTCAGCCACCATCGTGCCGCTCTCGTCGAAGAAGAGCTTATTGCCTATACGTATCTTGCGTGCAGGCTCAACGAGCACATCCCAAAGGCGCATCTCCTCGTTAAGCTCACGCAGGAGGAACACCTCAATCTTGGCGTCGGTCTTCTCCTTTGTGCCATAGAGGCGAGCCGGGAACACCTTTGTGTCGTTGAAGATGAAAGTGTCGTGCTCGTCGAAATAGTCGAGCACATTGCGGAAGTCGAGGTATTCGCCCTCAATGGGCTTGCCGTCGGCGTCCTTCTTAAACATGTCTATAGTTTGAGATTTCTTATGCAAAACCATCAGTCGGCACTCGTCGCGACGTGTGATGCGGAACGATTCCTTCTCGCCCTTGTCGTTCTCAAACTCACGGTAGATGCTGTGAGGATAGAGTGCAATCTGGTCTTCGGGTAATTTGAATTTAAACTGTGATAACTTCATAGTCCTTCTTTATTATTATTCATCTTCTGTAGTTTCAATTGTCTGCTGGGCGAGCCACTCTTCAAACTGCTTCAGTTCTATACAGTTCTCCACGCGGTAGTCGCCCGAGCGTGTGCGGCAAAGCTCTGTGAGATAAGCTCCCGAATTCAAAGCCCTGCCTATGTCGCGTGCCAATGCACGGATATATGTGCCCTTGCCACACGCCACACGTATCGACATCTGCATCTTCTCGGGGTCGAAACCCAAGAGTTCTATCTCGTCAATACGTATCTGCTTGGCTTTCAGCTCCACGTCCTGTCCCTTGCGTCGGAGGTCGTAGGCTCGCTGTCCGCTCACCTTGCATGCGCTGAACGTGGGCGGCACTTGCTCTATGTCGCCTTCAAACTGGCGCAACACTTCCTCAATGCGCTCGCGTGTGATGCCGTCGGTGGGATAAGTCTCGTTGACGGGATGCTCCATGTCGTAGCTCGGAGTGGTGGCTCCGAGCTGCAATGTGGCTGTATATTCCTTGCCATGCAATTGGAATTCCTCTATGCGCTTGGTGAACTTGCCTGTGCAGAGCACAAGCACGCCTGTAGCGAGAGGGTCAAGTGTTCCTGCATGACCAACCTTTAATTTCTTCACCCCAAGACGCACGCAGAGACGCTTGCGCACGTATGCCAAGGCGCTAAAACTCGTCATGCCAAGAGGCTTGTTGATGGCGATGACTTCGCCTTTGGTGAAATTCATATTGTCCTATTCCTAAATTTAGAGCAATGAGCAAACTATTGTCACGGCTCCTGCTATTGCACAGTAGATGCCGAAATAGATGAGTTTGCCTTTCTTCACAATGTTGATCATCCACTTGCAGGCAAGACATCCGCTCACGAATGCGGCGATAAAACCTACAACAAGCGGCAGAACGCTAATGTCGCCAAATGCCTCCTCGCCCTTTGCTGCCTTAAGCACGTCGAGCAATGCCTCGCCAAGGATGGGAGGAATAACCATGAGGAACGAGAACTGAGCCAACTTCTCCTTTTTGTTGCCAAGCAACAAGCCTGTGGCGATAGTCGAACCTGAGCGCGACAAACCAGGAAGTACGGCACATGCTTGTGCCAAACCGATGATGAAGGCGTCCTTCATCGAGATATTCTCACGCTGGCGTGGCTTTGCATAGTAAGAGAATGTGAGCAACACGGCTGTCAAGAGCAGGCAGCAACCTACAATGAGCAGACCCGAACCGAAGAATTCCTCCACTGTATCCTTGAAGAACACGCCTACGATGCCGATAGGAATCATCGACACAACGATGTTGAGGAAATATTTTGTCTCGTCGTTCATCTTGAACTTGAAGAGTCCCTTCAATATCCAGTCAATTTCTTTCCAGAGCACAACGAATGTACTCATCACAGTTGCCACGTGTACCAATACTGTGAACGCGAGGTTTTCCTCGCCATCAATGCCAAAGAGATAAGAGCCAATGGCAAGATGACCACTACTGCTGACGGGCAGATATTCCGTGAGGCCCTGGATAATGCCAAGGACCAATGCTTGTAACCAATCCACTTTCTTTAATTTTTAATTATTGATTATTAATTATTAATTTACTGATTAATTATTGGTGGTTATGAAAATGCCATGTCATTCCGACTTGCGTTTTCACAAACGCACGGTTGAGCAGAACTTACATTCGTCATTAATCACTCAAACATTAATCTGAGAATCCTAATCTTTCGGTTTACGTATAATCGCATAGATGATGGAGATGAAGCCGAGGAAGCAAACCACCGGAGCTACCTTCACACGGCGCACGCTGAAGATGTCGTTGTCGAACACCGACTCGTCGCTGCCACCACCACTCATAAGGATGAAACCAAGAATGACAACCAACATGCCCACCGCAATGAGGATGAAGTTGGTCTTGTCGAAAGCATAATTTCTTTTGTCCACGATTTATTTGTTTTAATGTTAAATTTTATACAGGTCTCCTGCTTTCATGCGCAAGAACTTGTTCACGGATATTGTCGAGCATATTGCCGTGATGAACAGTCCGAAGAACACAACAACGCCGGCTGTAATAGCAAGTACTTCCCATGTGATTACTTCAAGAATGTCTGGCTCATACATATATAATGTATATATGGCTCCGCCCAAAGCGCAGCAAGCTATAAGCGAGGCAAGAAGTCCAAGTGCCATATATCTACGCACGAAAGGAGCGCGTATGAATCCCCACGACGCTCCCACAAGCTTCATGGTGTGGATGGTGAAGCGACGGGCATAGATGCTAAGGCGCACAGTGTTGTTGATAAGCGCGAACGACACTATCGTCAATAGCAGGGCTATAGCAAGCAGCACAATGCTTATCTTGGCGATGTTGCGGTTGACGCTGTCGATGAGATCCTTCTGGTATTTCACCTCACTCACTTTGGGATAGCTCTTCAGTTCCTTCGAGATATACTGCAACGAGTCGGTATTGGCATAGTCGGCGTTGAGAGTCACCTCTATAGAAGAGAGGAAGGGATTGGTGTCGGCAAACTCGCGTGGGTCGGCACCAAGTGTCTGTATGCCTTCGCGCAACGCCTGCTCCTTGCTCACGTAGTCGAGCTTGCAGATGTAGGGTCGCTGTCGCAATTTGGCACAGAACTGCTTTGCCTCACCTGGAGTCATGTCGTCCTGAAGCATCATTGTCACCACGATGTTTTGCTTTACATAGGTCGAGAGATTGCGTGCCGTGAGTACGGAGAACACCACAAGTCCCAACAATACAAGCACCATTGCGGTGCTTATACATAGAGTTACCGCCTGCAATCCTTGACGATTGCCGGACTTTTTTCTTTTCTTTGCCATTTCGAAATGGGTATATTATACCAAATTTCCTGCAAAATAACAAAAAAAAAACGAGATAGTCGAGCGATTAACCACTATTAACACGTATCTTTGCATGTGAAAACAAAACATAGCATTATGTCAACAATACTCTATCCATCACCCATTGTAGGCCCTATACATAGCCGCCGACTTGGCATCTCGCTTGGAGTGAACGTCAACCCGAGCGACGGAAAGATTTGCACGTTCGACTGTATCTATTGCGAAGTGGGCTACAATGCCCTGCGCCACACATCCTCACCCCGCCCTTCGCGCGAGCATATCGCCTCGTGTCTTGAGGCCAAGCTTAAGGAGATGAAGCAAGCAGGCTCATGTCTCGACGTGATTACATTCTCGGGCAATGGTGAACCTACAGGCCATCCCGACTTCCTTGGCATTGTTGAGGACACAATACGCCTGCGCAACGATTATTATCCTACAGCCAAAGTGTCGGTTCTCACCAACTCTACCCTCGCCCATCGTCCCGACGTTCATCGCGCCCTGATGCTTGTCGACAACAACATCATGAAGCTCGACACAATCGACCCTATATATATAAATAAGGTGGACCGACCTGTATCGCCTGTCTACAACGTGGAAAAGATAATTAACGAAATGCAGTCGTTCAACGGTCATTGCATCGTACAGACTATGTTTATGAAGGGCACCGACGACCAAGGACATGACGTGGACAATACTTCCGACCGCTTTGTCACACCTTGGATTGAGACTCTGCGCCGCATCCGTCCCCGCGAGGTAATGATTTATACTATCGACCGCGAGACTCCTGCCACAGGATTGCGCAAGGCAACGCATGCCGAACTTAATGAAATACGCGACCGTGTGGCGGCTGAGGGCATTGAATGCATTGCGGCTTACTGAAAAAACAAGAGACCTCTTGTTTGTAAAAATAAAATTGAACAATTAGTTAATGATGAATTTATTTCTTAACTTTGCAGATATAGTCTTAAAACATACATCGATAAAGATATGAAAACAATCAACACACGCCGCTCCATACGCAAGTATTCCGACCGTAATGTGAGCGATGAGCTTCTCAACCGTCTCCTCTCGGAGGCAATGCGCACACAGACAATGGGCAACCTGCAGTTCTATAGCGTTGTCGTTACACGCGACAGCGAGATGAAGCAGCGCCTTGCTCCTGCCCACTTCAACCAGCCTATGGTTACTTCGGCTCCTGTGGTGCTGACATTCTGTGCCGACACACGCCGCACATCCATTTGGGCCGACAACCGCCAAGCCGTGCCTGGCTACGACAATCTGCTGTCTTATCAGAATGCCGCTACCGACGCTTTGCTCTTCTGCCAGACTTTCTGCAATCTTGCCGAAGAGGAAGGACTCGGTCTTTGCTTTCTTGGCACCACCGTTTATATGCCTCAGATGATTATCGACACGCTTAAGTTGCCGCGTCTTGTAATGCCTGTAGCCACTATTACGCTCGGCTGGCCCGACGAGGAACCTCAGCTCACCGACCGTCTGCCACTCGAAGCCATCATGCACAACGAGACTTACACCGACTATACTCCCGAGAGCATTGACCGCTTCTATGCCGAGAAGGAGACCTTGCCCGAGAATAGGGAGTTTGTTGAAATCAACCACAAGCAGACTCTCGCACAGGTGTTCACCGACTGCCGCTACACCAAGAAGGACAACGAGGCTATGTCCGCAGGACTGTTGGAGACGTTGAAGAAACAGGGATTCATGTAATTCAAGCAACTGACTTATGCCCAAATCACTTTCGCTTTACGAGCTGAACTCTCTTGTGTCGTCGATAATAGCTATCGACTTGCCCGATGA
The DNA here is from genome assembly GCA_934230115.1 of uncultured Prevotella sp. Lineage (GTDB taxonomy): Bacteria > Bacteroidota > Bacteroidia > Bacteroidales > Bacteroidaceae > Prevotella. The sequence goes on from CAKQEI010000017.1 coordinate 19,781, forward strand.
GTATTGGGTAGAAGCCGAAATCTCGGAGACACGCGAGGTGCGCGGTCATTGCTACATGGAACTTGTGGAGAAGGACGAGCTGAGCAACACTCCTATAGCACGAGCCTCAGCCAAGTGTTGGGCTTCGCGATGGTCGATGTTGCGCCCTATGTTTGAGCGTGTCACAGGTCAGCGTCTTCATGCCGGCATGAAGGTTATGTTGCGTGTAAAGGCTCAGTTTCATGCTGCCTATGGGTTCTCGTGGATAGTGAGCGACATCAATCCTGAGTACACAATGGGCGACCTCATGCGCCGCCGACAGGAGATTATACGCCAATTAAAGGCTGAGGGTGTGTTCGACTTGCAAAAAAGTCTGCACCTTTCACCTTTTGCCCAAAGCATTGCTGTAGTGTCAAGCGACGGGGCTGCGGGATATGGCGACTTCTGCCATCAGCTCATCGACAACCAATATGGATATGCTTTCTACATGGAGCTTTTCACCGCTACCATGCAAGGCGAACAGGTGGAACAGAGCATCATTGATGCACTCAACCGCATCTATGACAGACAGGAGGAGTTTGACGCTGTAGTGATAATACGTGGTGGTGGAGCCACAAGCGACCTGTCAGGTTTCGACACTCTCGCCTTAGCTGAGAACGTTGCCAATTTCCCCTTGCCTGTCATCACGGGTATTGGACACGACCGCGACGAGAGCGTGCTCGACATGGTGGCCAACACAAGGGTGAAGACTCCTACGGCCGCTGCCCAACTTCTCATCGACAATGTCTCACGCACAGATGCCTCGATTGAGCAGCTGCGCCAGCGCATTGTGCTTTGCACCCAACGGCGAATGCAGACTGAACGATTGCGCATGAAGTCAATGGCAGAACGCATTCCCATGCTTTTCTCGCTCGTCAGTGTCAGGCAGCAGTCGCTTGTCGACTCGCTTTCCCGACGTATCATGGCTGCTGTAGCCCGACAGACCGACAATGCCAAACTGCGCATCGAACGCCTTGAGACAAGACTTGCCGATACTGTCAACCGCCGCCTTACCACAGAACAGCACCGTCTTGAACTTCTCGCTCAACGCATAGAGGCAGAAAACCCTGAACGCTTGCTTAAGCGAGGCTATAGCATCACGACCTATGAGGGTCGTGCCGTGCGCGATGCTTCCACGCTGCCTAAGGGTGCCGAGGTGGAGACACGTGTTGAGAAAGGAAGCTTTAAGTCAAGAGTGGAATAAAACAGAGTTTAACAACATCAAATTAAAGAAACAATTATGCCACGCGAATTAAAATACGAGACTGCAATGCGCCAGCTTGAGGACATTGCCGCAAAAATGGAAAACGGCGAACTCGACATCGACTCGCTGTGCGAACAACTCAAGACTGCACAGAAACTCATTGCGCAATGCAAGGACAAACTGACGAAGACCGACGCTGAAATAAACAAAATTCTAAAGTCAGCGGATTAATGAGTTTTGAATTTTGAGTTTTGAATTTTGAATTGTCGCCTTTGGCGATTTTGAATTATTGAATTTTGAATTTAACAATTCCTAATGAGCAACTCCCATAATTCAAAACTCAAAACTCAAAATTCAAAATTCATAATGCGCAAAGCGCATAATTCAAAATTCAAAACTCAAAACTCAAAATTCAAAATTCTATCACTCCTTATTCTGGATGAACCAAAAATAAAGCAGAAAACAGTTGGCAGTCTGTCTTTTTATTAGTACTTTTGCCCTTAAGAAAATAGTAATAAATTATTCATTCTTAATACAGATAATGTTATGAAGAATATCGCATGGTCTGAGTTGTCTTTCGGATATATGCCGACTGACTACAACGTACGCTGTTGCTACCGCGACGGCAAATGGGGCGAGATTGAAGTTTGCTCCGACGAGTATTTAAAACTCCACATGGCTGCCACCTGTCTGCACTACGGTCAGGAGGCTTTTGAGGGACTTAAGGCTTACCGCTGTCCCGACGGCAAGGTACGCGTATTCCGCATGGACGAGAACGCTAAGCGTCTGCAGTCTACATGCCGTGGCATCATGATGCCCGAACTTCCTACCGAGCTTTTCGAGGAAATGGTGAAGAAGGTGGTGCGCCTCAACCAGGAATACATTCCTACATACGAGAGCGGCGCTACTCTCTATATCCGCCCGTTGCTCATCGGTACTTCAGCTCAGGTGGGCGTACACCCTGCTTCAGAGTACATGTTCATTATCTTCGTAACACCAGTAGGACCTTACTTCAAGGGTGGTTTCTCAAGCAATCCTTACGTTATCATACGCGACTTCGACCGCGCTGCTCCTCTTGGCACTGGTATTTATAAGGTGGGCGGCAACTATGCTGCAAGCCTCAAGGCCAACTCCATCGCCCACGCCAAGGGCTACGCCAGCGAGTTCTATCTCGACTCTAAGGAGAAGAAATATGTCGACGAGTGTGGTGCTGCCAACTTCTTCGGCATCAAGAACAACACTTACGTCACTCCAAAGTCGTCGTCTATCCTTCCGTCCATCACCAACAAGAGTCTCATGCAGATTGCTGAGGACCTCGGCATGACCGTAGAGCGTCGTCCTATCCCAGAAGAGGAACTCGACACATTCGAGGAGGCAGGAGCATGTGGCACAGCTGCTGTTATCTCGCCTATCTCTCATCTCGACGACATGGACACTGGCAAGGTTTACAACTTCGGCGACAAGCCAGGACCTTGGTCAACCAAGCTCTACAACACTCTGCGCGGCATTCAGTATGGCACAGTAGAAGACAAGCACGGTTGGACAACTGTTGTGATTGAATAATCCCCTGATTATCATTTAGCAATAAAACATAAAAAGTCAGGCAATCAACAAAACACCGAATAGTGGATTTGTCGATTGCCTGACTTTTTTGTTTCTATATTAATTTTTAGAACTTCGCCATTTTTATAGCGTCAATGGCGCACTCGTCGCCCTTGTTGCCATACTTGCCACCGCAACGGTCGAGAGCCTGCTGCTTGTCGTTTGTAGTGAGCAAGCCATAGATGATAGGTATCTCGCTTATGGTGTTAAGGCGGGCGATGCCATAGGTCACACCCTGGCAGATATAGTCGAAGTGAGGAGTCTCGCCACGAATCACGCTGCCAAGGATGATCACAGCGTCATAACCACCATGGAGCACCATCTGATGAGCGCCATATACAAGCTCAAAGCTTCCCGGCACGGTCTTCACATGGATATTCTCGGGCAGTGCGCCATGCTTCTCAAGAGTCTTCACGGCTCCGTCGAGCAGCGCGCCGGTGATGTCCTGATTCCATTCTGCCACAACAATGCCGAAGCACATGTTGCTTGCGTCGGGAATTGACGAAAAATCGTATTCAGAGAGGTTGTGCTGTGCTGTTGCCATAGTGCTTATTACTTTTCTGCTACACGTTCGATATACTTGTCAATCTCCGAAGACTGAACCACCTGTGCGTTCACGTACTTCTTCTTCACGTCCTGATAAATCTTCAGAGCCTCGTCGTTCTTCTTCTGGCTCTCAAGGAGCTGTGCAGCCTGAACAAGGAAAGTAGGAGCGAGACTGTTGTTTGTTCCGTCCTCAGCCTTGCTGTCGGCCATGTCGGCAGCCTTCTTAAGAGTGCTGATAGCCTTGTCTACATTGCCTGTGTTGGCGTAGGCATTGCCAAGGGCAGCCATAGCCGACGGGCTAATCATTGCGTCGCCCTTAGACGAGAACTGCTCAAGATATGTCACGGCCTCAGCCCACTTGCCAAGATTGGCGTAGCAAAGACCTGCATAAAGGTCGGCAAGGTTGGCTGCGTCAGTGCCGCTATAGTCGCTTGCTATCTTCACAAAACCAGCATAGCCAGCGCCGTCGCCATTAAGAGCCTTGTCAAACTGCTCCTGGTTGAAATACTGCTGACCCTTGGCAAGAGCTGTGCTTGCCTTGTCCTCGCGCGGAGCCTGAACATAAGCCTTGTAGAGGAGCAGACCGGCGATAACAACTATCACTGCCACAACGGCAATGAGTATCTGCTTCTTAAACTTGATAAAGAATGCCTCAGTGTTGCTGGAGCTTTCTACATGGGAATTAGCTCCAAAGTCAATTTTGTTTGTCATTTATTTGTTTTGTTTTTAATTTCTTATATATACACAAAATGTGTGGCAAAATTACTCAATTTATCTCACATACTGAAATTTATACTATCTTTTTTTCTTTTTTCAATAATAAATGGGGTAACTTTGCAAATGCTTGGCTCAATGCCAGCCAACCCACTTTGCAATACTCATAGATTATTTCAACTGATGATACTGAAAAAAATATCCATACTCAATTTCAAGAACATACGCGAAGCCTCGCTTGAGCTGTCGCCCAACCTGAATTGTTTTCTCGGACACAACGGCGAGGGAAAGACCAATCTGCTCGACGCAGTCTACTATCTGTCGTTCTGCCGAAGCGCATTCAACCCCATCGACTCACAGATTATCACTCACGACCAGGACTTCTTTGTCATCGACGGCATTTACGAGAACGAGGACCACGACCCTATCTCGATATATTGCGGCATGAAGCGCGGCACAAAGAAACACTTCAAGCGCGACAAGAAGGAATATAAACGTCTCTCACAGCACATCGGATTAATCCCTCTTATCTTTGTGTCGCCTGCCGACCAGACGCTTATTGCCGGTGGCAGCGAGGAGCGACGCCGGCTCATGGATGTGGTTATTTCACAGTACGACAATGGCTACATAGAGGCACTGAACAGCTACAACAAGGCTCTACAGCAGCGCAATGCCTTGCTTAAGATGGACGACGAACCCGACTCTGCCCTTCTCGACATTTGGGAACAGGAGATGGCCCGCCACGGCGAACACATCTTTCAGGCGCGACAGGAGTTTGTGGAGCGTCTTATCCCTGTGTTTCAGAACATCTACCGCCATGTGTCCGACGGACATGAGGAGGTTTCATTAAGATATGTGTCTCACGCTCAGCGCGGCGACTTGCTCGACGTCATACAGCGCGACCGTTTTAAGGATAGAGCTGTGGGCTACTCCTTGCACGGTGTCCACCGTGACGACCTGGAGATGATGCTTGGCGGCTATCAGATGAAGCGTGAGGGTTCGCAAGGACAGAACAAGACGTTTGTGCTGGCTCTCAAGCTTGCACAGTTTGACTTCCTGCGCCGTACCGCCTCACAAACCACTCCCCTACTCTTGCTCGACGACATTTTCGACAAACTCGACGCCCACCGTGTGGAACAAATTGTAAAGCTTGTATCGGGCGACGGTTTCGGACAGATATTCATCACCGACACCAACCGCGACCATCTCGACCAAATCCTGCGAAGCGTGAGCTACGACTATAAGCTGTTCGACGTGGAGAGAGGAGAAATATCAACAATTCACAATGGGTAATTATCAATCAAAAGAAAAGAAATGTTCCGACGTGAAGTGAAATCCATCAGCGACTTGCTGAATATGTATCTGCGCCGCGAGGGACTGGAGACTCCCCTGCTGCAGAAACGTGCCATTGCAGCATGGGACACTCTAATGGGGCCCACCATAGTGCGCTACACTGGCGAAAAATACATTAAAAACCAAACGATGTTTGTAAAGATTACCAATCCTGCCCTTCGCCAAGACCTGTCGATGATGCGCACCAAGATCGCGCAACGCATCAACCAGGCCGTGGGAAGCCAGGTGATTGTGGATATAAGGATTTACTAACAAGGCAAGGCTATAGACCCGCTTAGCCTATCACCTCGTCCATCCTTATGTCGTGCTCGTCTGTGGGAATGCTGTCCACCTTTTGAAACGTGAAACAGATGCCTAACTTATACGCCTGGGGAACAAGCGGAAGGAAGCGGTCGTAATAGCCTTTGCCACGTCCCATGCGGTTGCCTTCCGCGTCGAAAGCCACGCCGGGGATTACGGCAAGGTCGATTTCCTCATAGTCGTCGTACACCTCACCTGTGGGTTCCATAATATTGTAAGCCCCTATGGCAAGGTCAGACGGACCCGTGTACCTTCGCAATTCCATCGTTCCCTCTCCCGTCACACGTGGCAGCAGAATAGTCTTGCGGCTCATAAGCAGCGAGTCGACAAGAGTATGTGTGTCCACCTCGTCGGGCAGAGAATAGTAAAGCATAACGGTTTTAGCCTCTTTCAGTCGGCTATGCGACAAAAGACGCTGAACAACCGCAAACGACATTTCGTGCAATTCCTGTCGCGTGAACTGTCGTTTGCGGTTTTTTATTTCTTTGCGGAGTGTTGACTTTTCCAATATTATATATTGATTTAATCCTTATTACTTCTTCTTTTTTCCCTTTGCTCCCACCACCGGTTTCTTCGGGAAAGCCGCATTGTTCTTAAACACCTGCAAGGCAGCCCTTATCGTGGAATCATCCTGGTTGATGTATTCCGTCCAAGCCTGTTCGTCGAGCATGTTGTATATGATGCGCGAGTTGATGTAGCGTTCAAGCAGCTTGTGCGACTTGCGTATCATCAGATTGCGACGCTTCAGACCGTTCTTGTCGGCAAAGGCAGCAAACTGCTCCACCATGCCCTGTCCTGCAAGATAACGCGACAGCTCCATCATGTCCTTATAAGAGGCGAGCTTCGGACGATTGTTGTCGGTGTAGTTGAAGGCATACTGAAGTATAAGTCCCGACATGGCAGCCTGCTTGTAATAGGAAGTCATTCCGAGCGTGTCCTCAGCCACAAAGATGTCGGGCGTGATGCCGCCACCTCCATATATCACACGTCCGATGCCTGTATGATAAGCCGGACCTGTGTGCTTGATGCTGTCCTGCGAGAAGAACTCTCCATGCTGGTAGCGTGCGAGCAGGTCGTTCTCGTAGTCCTGGTTGTCGCCAGGCACAAACGGCTTCTGAATGCAGCGTCCTGAAGGAGTATAGTAGCGCGCAATGGTGAGACGTATCATCGAACCGTCGGGGAAACCAATCTGCTGCTGCACCAGTCCCTTGCCAAACGAGCGTCGACCAATGATAGTGGCACGGTCGTTGTCCTGCATGGCACCGGCAAATATCTCGGATGCCGAAGCCGAAGCCTCGTTGATAAGCACCACAAGCGGTATCTTCTGATATGAGCCATGTCCGTCGGACATGAAGTCCTTGCGTGGCGACTTGCGTCCTTCCATATACACGATGAGCTTGTTCTTAGGCAAGAACTCGTTTGCCATCTGCACGGCAGGGTCCATATAGCCTCCTGTGTTGTCGCGCAGGTCGATTACGAGGTTGGAGAATCCCTCCTGCGACAGCTGAGCCAGGGAGATGAGCAATTCGGGATACGTAGTCTCGCCGAAACTCTTAATCTTGATGTAGCCCGTGTTGTCGTCGAGCATATAGGTGGCGGCAATGCTCTTCTGCGGGATGTCGCCGCGAGTCACGGTGAAGTATTTCACAGCCTTCTGTCCGTAGCGCACCACTCCTATCTTCACCTTAGTGTCCTTCGGACCCTTCAGTCGTCTCATAGCCTCGTCCTGAGTGACTATCTTGCCCACGAAGGGCTTGCCGTCTACGCTCACAATCTTGTCGCCGGCAAGCAATCCCGCACGCTGTGCCGGACCGTTCTTCACCACATTCTGCACATGAATAGTATCCTTGCGTATTGTGAACTCAATGCCCACACCCGAGAACGAGCCTTTCAGCTTGTCGGTCTCCGACTGCGCGTCCTTGGCGCTTATATAGGCCGAATGCGGATCGAGGTCGGACAATATCTGCGGTATTGCCATGTCTACAAGCGAGTCGATGTTCACCTTGTCAACATACTGGTCGTCGATGATGTGCAAGAGATTCGACAGGCGGTTGGAGCCTGAATTGATGATGTTCAGGCGGTTGCCCGAGAAATGATTTGCGTAGAATGTGCCTATGAGTATGCCTATGACCACGCATAGAGCCATAAGCAACGGCATAAACCTGTTAGTCTTATTCCCTTTCATAATCGTCTGGGTTTAGATATTTTACTTCTATATTGGCGCGTTCAAGTAGGTCGATGCCGTCGGTCAGACGGTACTTCTCGGCATAAATCACGCGCTTGATGCCCGACTGGATGATAAGCTTGGCGCATTCGATGCAGGGCGATGCCGTGACATACAGAGTGGCACCGTCGCTGTTGTTCGAACTGCGGGCAAGCTTGGTTATGGCGTTAGCCTCGGCATGGAGCACGTAGGGATGGGTGACATTGTTCTCATCCTCGCACACGTTCTCAAATCCGCTCGGCGTGCCGTTGTAGCCGTCGCTTATTATCATCTTGTCCTTCACCACCAAGGCACCTACCTTGCGGCGTTGGCAGTAGCTGTTCTCTGCCCATATACGAGCCATGCGCAGATAGCGCATGTCGAGATGGAGCTGCTTCTGTTCCTTGTCGTTATTGCTCATAATTCAACCATTTTGTAGGTTTGAATATTCTGTTCTTTCTATCTCTTTATTCCTGTTCGCTCCAACAGGGCGTCGATGGTCGGCTCCTGTCCGCGGAAACGCTTGTAGAGCGTCATAGGGTGTTCAGTGCCACCCTTCGAGAGGATGTTGTCGCGGAAGCTCTGTGCCGTCTTCTGGTCGAAGATGCCGTTCTTCTTGAACACGCTGAAGGCATCGGCGTCCAACACCTCAGCCCACTTGTAGCTGTAGTAGCCGGCTGCATATCCTCCCGCCATGATGTGCGAGAACTGTGTTGTCATGCAGGTGTCGGGCAACTGCTTGGTCACCATTGCCTTCTCCCAGGCTTGCTTCTCAAACGGGATTATGTCGTCCTTGAACTCCTCCTTCTTGGTATAGTAGGCCATATCGAGCAGTCCGAAGCTCACCTGTCGCAGACATGCGTAGGCTGCCATGAAGTTGCGGCTGCGCACAATGCGCTCTATCAGCTCGTCGGGCATTGGCTCTCCCGTCTGATAATGGAAGGCGAAGGTGCGCAGAAACTCTTTCTCCACCGAATAGTTCTCCATAAACTGCGACGGCAACTCCACGAAGTCCCACCACACATTGGTGCCACTAAGACTCTCGAAACGTGTGTTGGCAAACATTCCATGAAGCGAGTGACCGAACTCATGCAGGAATGTCTCCACCTCGCCAAGCGTAAGCAAGGCGGGCTTTTCGGCTGTAGGCTTGGTGAGGTTCATCACCACACTAACGTGAGGACGCACGTTCACTCCCTTGCGGTCGATCCATTGTCCCTGGAACTCCGTCATCCATGCTCCTCCCTGCTTGCCCTTACGCGGATGGAAGTCGGCATAGAACACGGCAAGATACGAGCCGTCCTTGTCGAACACCTCGTAGGCTTTGACATCGGGATGATAAACCTGAATGTCCTTCGACTCCTTGAACGTAATGCCATACAGCTTGTTGGCCAAGCCGAACACTCCGTCTATAACCTTCGACAACTCGAAATATGGGCGCAGCATCTCGGCGTCGAGATTATACTCGCGCATCTGCAACTTATGGGAATAGTAGCCAAAGTCCCACGGCTCCACCTCAAAGTCGTCGCCCTCTATCTGCTTTGCCTCGCGCTCTATCGCCTTCACCTCCTCAATGGCTGTGGGCTTATAAGCGTCGATAAGGTCGTTGAGCAGTTTGTATACGTTGTCGGCGTTCGACGCCATGCGGTGTACAAGCACATAGTCGGCATAGGTGTCATAGCCAAGTAGCTGGGCTATCTCGCGGCGCAGGTTCACCAGTCGCTTGCAAATCTCGAGGTTGTTCTCGGCATTGTCGTGGGTTCCCTCGGTGTTGCGTGCCATATAGAGTTGCTTTCTTAGTTCGCGCTGTGTGGAATAGGTCATGAATGGCGAATAGCTCGGATAGTCGAGTGTGAAGAGCCATCCCTGCTTGTCGGCCTCCTTAGCTGCAAGCGCGGCAGCCTCACGTGCCGTGTCGGGCAGTCCGTCGAGCTGAGCCTCGTCGGTGACATTAAGCGTGAATGCCTTGTTCTCCTTCAACAGGTTCTGCGAGAACTGCAATGAGAGCATGCTTGCCTCCTCGGTCAGCTTGCGCAGCTTCTCCTTGCCCTCCTCGTCGAGCAAGGCACCCGAGCGCACAAAACCGTCATAAGAGTTGTCAAGAAGCATCTGCTCCTCGGGTGTGAGCTCGCGATGATGCTCGTAGACATACTTCACTCGCTCAAACAGCTTGCGGTTGAGCTTCACGTCGTTGGCGTGCTTGGTGAGTATCGGACTCATCTTCTGTGCCAAGGCGTCAAGCTCGTCGCATGTCTCGGCACTCATCATGCACGAGAACACGGTGGACACACGCGAAAGAAGGTCGTAGTAGTTCTCGCCATTCTCATTGTCCACACGCACTATAGTATTCTCGAATGTAGGCTCTGCCGGGTCGTTCACGAGCTTCTCTATCTCCTCGTCGTCGCGGCGGATTCCCTCAAGAAACGCCTCCTCATAGTCTTCTATACGGATGCGGCTGAAGGGTACTGTATCATGTGGGGTGTTGTAAGGTTCAAAAAACGGATTTTTTCTCTCCGGAGCGTTTGTGTTATTTTCCAACATACTAATTCTGAAAAAATGTGATATATCATTTGCAAAATTACGCAAAATATCAGAAACGAGGATGATGCTGGTTTATTTTAACTTATATTATAAGGTGGAAAGTCATTAAGAAATTTCCATAGTGTTTCTAATATTAAACTGGATCTATCGTATTTTTAGGATTTCTTGGAATTGGCTCATAATTATTCGCGGAATCGAAACATTCCCTAGCAGTTCCAGGAAATCGTTCTATCAATTCTTTGCGAACCTCAGGATGTTCTTTGAATATTGTAAACCAGATAGACCAACAGCCGTGACCTTTGACTAAATCTATTATTGTTTCTATATCAACCTTTTTGCTTTCGTATTTGTATAGGTAACGCATGGCAAGATCCCATTTCTCTGTTCTTACAAACCAACGTCTATCTTTGGACTTCGAATCCATCGGACCTTTATTTAGTCCGACTAATTTTCGAAGAGCCTCTGCATTAGCAAGAGATTTACCAGTTAGATGTGGGTTCACATTTACCACTCCTCCTGCCTTATATTGAAAAGAGAGGAAAGTATTATTAAGATGCGGTAAATGGCATTCTCCATAAATTACATTTTTGTTACCCTTATTATCAGGGCCGTTACAAGTCGCACATGATAGCAGAAAGTTTTCCCATTTAGTCTCCAAGGCAGCATATGGATAATTACCTTTTTCATCCATATACTTTTTGGCTTGAATATGCTCAACGGCAAGTTCTCTTTCGTCATCAAAAGCCTTTTCACAATATGAGCACATGCAGCCTAAGTTAAAGACAAGAGGAACCTTCGCGTTTTTATAATCATGATAATCAGTATCAATCTGAATTGTGGAACCATCTTTACAGTGCTTGCCTGGAGTGAGTTTTACGACTGGTCCCATTGTGAATTCCTTTCTGCTTTAAGTAGTGCAACGTATGCAGGATCATCTGAAAATTCTGCTTCAATGGCATCCAGTTCCTTCTTCACATTTATCGCTTCCTCTGACGATTCATGGTTATCTTTTACAAGTTGATAGTATCTTTCTGCCATATCAAGCATCCTCTTGTACTTGGGGAATCTATCTGTGTCCATATTCATTTCTGTCACAGCAATGTCTTCGATACTCCTCATTTGCGGATTAGAACCTTTTTCACCATCAAGGGTAATGACGCTTTGGCTATTCACACTCTGAACGATAAACGGAGAGTGGGTTGTCACGATGAATTGCATCCTTGGGAAGGCATTCTGTAAATCCTGAAGCACATGCTGCTGCCAGTGAGGATGAAGGAAGAGATCAATCTCGTCAATCATAACGATACCAGGAGTACTTCTGACCGCTTCCACCCCAATGAATCCATTGAGTTGAATACAACGATAGGCAATCTCTGCACAGATATTGATCATAGCCTTAAAACCGTCGCTCATCATGTCATAGGTCAACCAATAAGGTGCCGGATCTTTTGTCATTTGAATTCTGGCTACGAGTTCATTATTCTTTGTATCAACTCTAAACCCTTTGATTGCTGGTATAGCATGTGCAATCGCTTCAAAAAAGGCTCGGTCTGTTCCCTCGAACTCTGCTCCTTTTTTGAGGCTAAAATTGTATTTATAAATCCAATTAAACGCACTTTTAAAGTCTACCTGCTGGCCATCAAGCGAACATTTATATGCCTTTTCAAGTTTTGATTCACGTGCACGGGTTTTCTGCGCCTTGCGATAATTCTTCTCAAGACGATTGCTTCCAAAAGCTAAGAATAGAGGAAATACTGAATTCTTGTGTGTTGTATCTGCAGATATTCTTTCCTGCTCCATAGCCGCCACTTCTAACAGCAACTCATTAGCGCTTCTCTTAGATATATTGTTACTTGAGCGTGTCCATGAAATTGAATGAACTTGATCGCTATGACTATAATCATCAAGATTATACACTGTAGCAAAGAAATCAGCATTTACAGAAATCTCAGGTTTACCCGTATCCTGTATAAAATCCTTATTTGCCTCACTATATCTCTTCACATAATCAGTTGATAAGAAATTTCTACTGAACGCCTTACCTCCAGGAATGATTTTCAATGCCTGTAGATATGCTCCGAGAGCTATCTGCACGGCATGAAGCAGAGATGTCTTACCAGTAGTGTTATCACCCAGGATGACATTCATTTTAGGGTCAAACTCAAAGCGCCTCTCCTCGATAAAGCCTCTGAAGTTTTTTATGGTTATATCATTTATTCTCATGATGACAATGTATCTTCAAGTTAATCAAAATTCATTTCGGTCTGTATGGCATCGGATTTTTTCTCTCCGGAGCGTTTGTGTTATTTTCCAACATACTAATTATGAAAAAAATGTGATATATCAGTTGCAAAATTACGCAAAATATCAGAAACGAGGATGATGCTGGTTTATTTTAACTTATATTATAAGGTGGAATTTTAAAATGACAATTTGACAATGACAATTTGACAATATGGCCGAAACTTTTATTGAACAAAAAAGCGATACTTTCACCTCGAAAGCACCGCTCACACTACTTTACCAATACTTATAAATTTAGCCTAATAAATCTAAGCATTGATGCAATTTTTGCCACATGACCTTTAGGAATACCTGGAACTTCTATCGAACAGTTAACCGGATATTTCTTTTCGAATTCTTCTATAGGTAATGTGAAAACCTTCAGATTATTTTCCATACAAAAATTACACCTTTTTCCAATTGCAAAATTACACTTAATTGTCGTACCTACCAAATCCTTTTCGGATATTTTTTGTAAAACCAAAGAAAAACATACCCGTACCAAACAAAATAATTTTCCCTGCCGAATCTAACACGATCCAGCAGGGAATAAATATATAATGAAGTCATCACGACTTCTTCACTATACTACTAAGCGTTAAAAACTAACGCTACTAAATCAAATAAATATATCTAAACATATTGTTTCAAGTTCGGGTTCTTATTAACATCTGTTGGTGAGTAAGGACAGTAGATTCTATCCTCTGACCATGAGCCAGATACATCAACATGTCTCCACACTTTCTTTTTGGGCATTTTTTAGAATACTTTGTTATTGTCTGTTGCAAATGTAGCAACAATAAACGGTACCGCAACATCTTCTTAGTTTCTTTTTTACTATACTTCGTTATAATTGATTTCAAGAACTCACGATTTATTTGGTCTAGAATGAATATTCTTAGTGGACAGTTTATCAAAACGGAATTTGAATGTTACCACTAATATCTTCACTTACCATAGAGCAATCTTGCAATTTATGCAAATCTTCAATATGACTTATCAGATTATTATAGTTTTCAAGATTCTCTATCTCTTCACGCCTTGCTTTGCTCAACTTACAAAACTCTTCTTCTTGTTCTAGTCCTGCAAATCTACGACCACAAAGATTAGCAGCTATACCTGTCGTGGAGCTACCACTAAAAGGGTCAAGAATCCAATCGCCTTGATTGGTGGAAGCAAGTATCATTCGTACAAGAAGGCGTAAAGGCTTTTGTGTAGGATGCTTACCGCAAGTCTTTTCCCAACGACCGATAGCTGGCATTCGCCACACATCCGTCATTTGCTTACCTCCATTCAACTCTTTCATCAGATCGTAGTTGAATTTGTGAGGTACTTTCTGCATCTTTCTCGCCCAAATAACGAACTCTGTGGAGTATTTGAAATATCGGCATGAGATATTGACTGGTGGGTTTGTCTTCTCCCATGTGATTACATTCAGAATCTTATATCCAAGTTCCGTAAGACAATTTGCCACAGAAAAGATATTGTGATAAGTGCCACTTATCCATATTGTGCCATTATCTTTCAGTTTGTCACGACACAAGCGTAGCCATTCCATATTGAATGCCATCATATCCTCTTGCGACTTACCTTTGTCCCAATTCCCTTTATTCACACATACGACTTTACCGCTCTGCAACGATATTCCATCATTGGAGAGGAAATAAGGAGGATCGGCAAATATCATGTCGAACTTGAAATCAAACTCTTTGAGAAGTTTGAAACAGTCGCCATGGGCAAGGACAAAGTCTTTACTCTGTGATTGGTAATATACTTGTAGTTCTTTATTTTCTACCGAAAAATTTACATCCGTAAAGTTTTCCGCATCAAGTATTATCTTTTCTTCCCTATATTTTTTGCGCACCAATTCTACAGCTTCGCTTTCTGAGGCTGCTGAAATGGTTTCTAAACGTTGTAATCTTTCGGTTATTTGTATCTGATACTCCATATTGAGGTACAAAAGTATATCAAAATACTTTAGAAACCACAACATGATCATTGTTTGACTTTTGTGATCATAAAAGATCATTTCTAAAAAGTCACAAACACATAGATGTTAAACACTTAGGTGATTTTTCCAAATTACTACATTGTTAATTTTTGATCTCAAAAATCAAATGAATCCCTCACTTGCCCTTGCTATACACATTAGCTCATATTGCTTATAGATACTCTCATAACTATGAAAAGCAACTCGTTCTTTTACATCCTTGAAAGCAGTTCTACTCATCACTTTGTCAAACTGTTCCTTGCGATTCTGAGGAGCGACTATCAAAAAGCGACTATGGAAGTCTTGTAAATCACAAAACTTTGTGACTGAGTTTTGAATGTCGGTAGAATGCTCAACTTCGAAGAAGCTATTTGGCATTTTGCGTTCATTAAACCAAATGACATCTACCGTCCTTGCTCTGTCTGCCAAATTCTCGTATGAAAAATTGGGAATATGGATTGTTGTGCAAATATCTTTCAGAGGCTTCTCAAGAAACTTGCGGTTTTGGTCTTGCGCAGGGACATAGGTCGCAAAATGCTTCATGTTGCCTATCTCTATAATAAGTCCTTGATAGTAACCATGTGTAAATTGCTCAATGCTCTTTTCTTCCTTTGGGCAGATGTCGAATTTGCGCATAACTTCTTCACGACATTCCTCCAATGCCCAAAGACCTGGCTGTATTTTAAATATTTCGTTAGATTGCTGAACAATTCTTCGGATTGATTCGTTGGGTGTCTTAGTTGCCCACGAATTTGTATCTACGAGATGATACAAATCACCAAGCGTAGCATACCCTCCTGTTTTGCGAAGCGTGTCTATCACTTGTTGTGCCTGTGTATATTTCTGCTGCGCCATAACCGTCTTTACTTTAATAAGTTTCTGCCTCCTGTATCTTCGAGGATTCTCATTTGTTGGATAGCAATCTGATTCAGTTTGATGAGTCGTTCAGATTGTGCCATACCATCGTTGATAAACACTGCATTGAGATTCTCCATGTTCGATAGGCAGATTAGCTCATTTATATTGGCATAATCACGAATGTTACCTTTCTTATCGGGATTCTGCTCACGCCA
>CAKQEI010000018.1 GCA_934230115.1 uncultured Prevotella sp.
GCTACGAACATTAAAACTAATTTCTTCATTTTCTTTGCTTTTTAAATCTGTAAAACAATCATTTGTTTATTAAAACACTGCAAAGGTATATATTTTTTTGATACGGCAATAATGTTTTAGGGATTTTTTTTTGACTTTTTTGTAACCCATTTCGAAAGTATTGGTATTCAATAAGTTACAGACTGTAAACAAATGTTAATCTTTTGAACATACCTTTCATACAGTGAAAAAACGTTGTTTTTAGTCTTTGTTGTGTGCGTACAAAACATTTAGATTTATGACTCTGCAGGGGCTTTTAGTTAGGTGATACATTGATTTTGTCGTATAAATTCTGTAACTTTGCATATTCCTTCTTCTTAACAAGAAAAGGAGCAATGGCAAAGTAAAGCAAGAAAACCAATTATACATATATATATATAAGATGATAAATTCTTCAGTATTTCAAAATAAGAAGGCTGCCTACTACACTCTCGGCTGCAAGCTCAACTTCTCTGAGACCTCAACATTCGGACAAATGCTTGCCGAACTTGGTGTGACTGCAGCCCAGGAAGGCGAGAAGGCAGACTTATGTCTTATAAACACATGCTCCGTAACTGAGGTGGCCGACCATAAGTGTCGACAGGCTATTCACCGTATGGTGCGTCAAAACCCAGGTGCTTTTGTAGCAGTTACAGGATGCTATGCACAGCTGGAGTCGGAGTCTGTGAGCAAGATAGAAGGCGTAGACCTTGTGCTGGGTTCCAATGAGAAGGCCGATCTTGTACAGTTCCTCAGTGATGCTTGGACGGCAAAGGAGTCGGAGAATGAAGGACAGTCTGACACGGAACACGATTCACTCCATCGTTTCTATTCGGTGAAGACAAAGAATATAAAGTCGTTTGCTCCGTCATGCTCACGTGGAAACCGCACAAGATATTTCCTTAAGGTGCAGGACGGATGCGACTACTATTGCACTTATTGCACCATACCTTATGCTCGTGGCAACTCGCGCAATCCTACTATAGCGTCTCTTGTTGCACAGGCAGAGCAGGCTGCGCGGGATGGTGGCAAGGAGATAGTGCTCACCGGAGTTAATATTGGCGACTTCGGCAAGACTACTGGCGAGAGTTTTCTCGACCTTGTCAAAGCTCTTGACAAAGTGGAGGGTATTGAGCGTTATCGTATAAGCAGTATGGAGCCAGATCTGTTGAGTGACGAGCTTATCGACTATTGTGCCCAAAGCCGTGCGTTTATGCCTCACTTCCATGTGCCATTGCAGAGTGGCAGCGACGAGGTGCTCAAGCTTATGCACCGCCGCTACGACAAGGCTCTCTTTGCACACAAGATACAGCATATTAAGGAACGCATGCCTGATGCCTTTATTGGTGTGGACGTGATGGTGGGATGTCGTGGCGAGACTCCTGAGTGTTTCGAGGAGTGCTATGATTTCCTTAATGGTGTGGATGTCACTCAGCTTCATGTGTTCCCCTACAGCGAGCGTCCTGGCACTGCGGCTTTGCGTATACCTTATGTGGTGAGCGATGCCGACAAGAAAGAGCGCAGCAAGCGTTTGCTCGATATGAGCGAAAGCAAGCGTATTGATTTCTATGCAAAGTATATCGGTACAGAACAGGAGGTTCTCTTTGAGAAGGCTTCGCGTGGACGTGCCATGCATGGTTTTACAAAGAACTACGTGCGTGTGGAATTATCGCCTCGTGATGCACGTGAGGAATACGACAATCAACTTATTCGTGTGCGTCTCGGAGACTTCAACCACGACAAGTCGGCACTTAAGGCGGAGATTGTTTAAGTGAAGAGTGAAAAACAAAGGGTGAAAAGGGAAAGAAGATGAAGAAAGTAGCAATAGTAATACTCAACTGGAACGGTGCATCTATGATGCGCCGTTTCCTGCCGTCTGTGATAGAGCATTCGGCTGAGGTGGCAGACATAGTGGTTGCTGATAATGCTTCTACCGATGATTCGTTGGCGTTGCTCCGTGATGAGTTTCCTTCGGTTAGAACCATAGTGCTTGACAAGAACTATGGCTTTGCCGGTGGATATAACCGTGCCTTGGAGCAGGTGGGCAATGACTATTATATGTTGTTGAACAGCGATGTGGAAGTCACAGAAGGTTGGATGGACACATTGCTGGAGTTTATGGATTCTCATGAGGATGTGGCTGCTTGTCAGCCTAAGTTGCGTGCCGAACATTCCCGTGCTATGTTTGAGTATGCTGGTGCAAGCGGTGGTTTTCTCGACCGCTATGGCTATCCTTTTTGCCGTGGCAGAATATTTGATACAGTAGAGGAGGACAAAGGTCAGTATGATGATGCTTGCCAGGTGCTTTGGGCTACGGGTG
Organism: uncultured Prevotella sp.; assembly: GCA_934230115.1. GTDB lineage: Bacteria > Bacteroidota > Bacteroidia > Bacteroidales > Bacteroidaceae > Prevotella. The sequence goes on from CAKQEI010000018.1 coordinate 2,339, forward strand.
CCGCATTGATGATTCGCCGTGAGGACTATTGGCGGGTTGATGGTCTCGACGCACGCTTCTTTGCTCACAACGAGGAGATAGACCTTTGCTGGCGATTGTGCAATCTTGGCAGAAAGATATATTGTGTGCCGCAAAGTGTAGTGTATCATGTGGGAGGCGGAACTTTGCCTAAGGGCAATCCAATGAAGACATACCTTAATTTCCGCAACAATCTTACAATGCTTTATAAGAACCTGCCCGAAAATGAACTGCGTCATGTGATGCGTGTTAGGTTCTGGCTTGATTATGTAGCCGCATTCAAATCGTTGTTGCTCGACCGCAATTGGGGCGAGTTTAAGGCTGTAGTGCGTGGTCGCAAGGCTTTTAGTGCGTGGCGTAAGGACTTTGAGGGCGACCGTCGCAAGATTCAAGCTTCGCGTGTGATAGATAGTGATACGATGCGAAAGCCATACAGTTTGTTGTGGCAATATTATATTCGTGGAGTACGCAAGTACTTATTTTTGCTATTTTTAATTGTTTAGTAGTATAATTAGCAACGTCGTTTAACTTTTTTAGCTGAAAATCTTGCTGTTTAAAAACTTTTTTAGTATTTTTGCAACAGTTAAAACGCATGTCTATAAGCATGTAAATAAAAAATGCCTATTGTGAGAAAGTTATATATTATAATAATGACAATCGTCCTGTTTGTTTCAACTGCATGTGAGTTGAAACTAAAACAGTATGGTGAGGACAGTCCGTCGTCGCTTGTTGAAGTGCAGCGATATGACCGTCTGCAAAGTCGTTATCTCACCACGGGAGATTTTTCGGCTCTACAGCAGATGAACATAGAGTTTCCTATGGAGACACGCACCTTGATAGAGGATGTGCTGCGTATAGGAGATGTAAACGACCCAGAAATCAACAGCAAGTTTCTTAATTTCTATCAGGACACTATTTTGCAGTCGCTCATTGCCGACGCCGAGTTGCAGTATGCAAGTATGACTGACATCAATAAGCAGTTCAGCGACGCTTTCAAGAAATTGCAAAAGATGTGTCCATCGATGAAGCTCCCCATTGTATATTCACAGATTGGAGCGCTCGACCAAAGCGTGATAATAGGCAACAACTCCATAGGTATCTCGCTCGACAAATATCTCGGCAATGACTATCCGCTTTACCGACGTTTCTATTCGGAAGAACAGCGCCGGCTTATGACGCGCGAATATATTGTGCCTGATTGCATGAGTTTCTACATACTCAGTATGTATCCACTTAAGAATTATGAGAGCCGCACTCAGTATGAGCGCGACCTGCATATGGGCAAGATAATGTGGGCTGTCAACAAGTTGCTTGGTAGGAAAATATTCAACACCAAGTTTACGGCAATTGTAGACAACTATGCTAAGAAGAATTCAAAAATGAGTGTCATGGATATTCTTGAATCAGACAATTTTTGAGATATAAGGTCTTTTTCTTAAAAGAATGCTTTATAGCATATAAAAAGATTTGCATATTGTTCAGGAAAAAGCTACCTTTGTGACGTTATCCTGAATACAATCTTTTTACCTTAAGAAAGAGACTAATACCTATTGATAAAATGCCGGACTCTGAGAAGAGTCCGGCATTTGCTATTTTAGTGAGTAACGTGCTTTATTGTTTCAGTATTTCTTGCGGAGTGGCTACCAATGTAGTGGCTCCATGTTCAATGAGGAAATCTTTATCGCGGAATCCCCATAGCACACTAATACAAGGCATTCCTGCATTGCGGGCTGTGTCTATGTCCACATCACTGTCGCCTATGTATACAGATTCTTCTGCTGTGGCATTGAGTTGGCGCAATGCTTCTATCACAGTGTCGGGTGCAGGTTTCTTGCGTATGTCCTCACGTTCACCGATAGCAACTGTTACAAGGTCGCCAAAGAAGTGGTGGCATAACTCTTGTGTGGCAGCATAGAACTTGTTGCTGACTACAGCCACTTTCTTTCCTCTTCTCTGCAGTTCCTCAAGCATCGGCATTACACCTTCGTAAGGGCAGGTGGTGTCAAGATTATGTTTCATGTAATGTTGGCGGAAGTCGGCAAGAGTCTTGTCGAACAATGGATTCTGCAAACCATCAGGCGTGGCACGTTCCATAAGTTTCTTCACACCATTACCAACAAATCTTCTCACCTCGTCTAATGTGCGCTCTGGCATACCGTTTGTGCGCAAGGCATAGTTGCAGCTTGCAGCAAGATCGGCAAGCGAAGAGAGCAGCGTGCCGTCCAAGTCAAAAATATAAGTGTTGTACATCTTTTTATGTATTTATATATAATGTATCCTTCGTAGAATTATGCAATTGCGGTGCGAAGTTACGGATATTAATGATAATACGTATAAAAAAAATAAATAAATTTTGCTGTCTATTGCAATTCGGTTATCTTTGCAGACAAAAAAGAGAAAAATACCAGACACGTTATGAAAAAGAAACCAAAACGTAGATTCCTCGTTCCGGCAGGTGTATGCCTGGCTGTGGTAGCCGCAGCTGTCTACTATTATTTTTTCGCCTCAATGCTTGGTGGAAAGGAAACAAAGTATGTATATATTGACAGCGACGATACTGTTGATTCGGTGTCGGTCAAGTTGTCGGCAGTGTCTAAATCTAATGCCATGACAGGCTTTAAAACTCTTGTGCATTTCAGTAAATATGCTGATAAAATACGCACAGGTCGCTATGCTGTAGAGCCAGGAGATGGCGCCTTTACAGTGTTCCGTCATTTGAAGAATGGACTGCAGAGTCCGGTAAACCTTGTAGTTCCGTCGGTTCGCACAGTCGACCGTCTTGCTTCTGAATTGTCGAAACGTCTGATGGTTGATAGTGCAGACATTTACAATGCTCTTGCTGATGAGGCAACGTGTAAAAAATATGGCTACGATACGACAACAATAGCTGCAATGTTCATACCAAACACCTATGACATTTATTGGAATGTGAGTGTAGACAAGTTGCTCGATCGTATGAAGAAGGAGTGTGGCAATTTTTGGAATAAAGACCGTATGGCTAAGGCAAAGTCGCTTAAACTCTCGCCTGTAGAGGTAAGTACTTTGGCGAGCATCATTGACGAGGAAACAGCCAATAATGGCGAGAAGCCAATGGTGGCAGGAATGTATTACAACCGACTTATGTTGCGTGATGCCGAGTATCCAGACGGTATGCCATTACAGGCCGACCCTACGATTAAGTTTGCTTGGAAACGTTTCGATTTGAAGCGTATATACAACAATCTGCTTCATGTCAACAGTCCTTATAACACCTATGTCAATCCAGGACTGCCGCCAGGACCAATACGCATACCATCAATAGCTGGTATTGACGCTGTGCTCAATCTTGTGCGTCATGATTATCTTTATATGTGTGCCAAGGAGGATTTCAGTGGTACGCATAATTTTGCACGCAACTATAACGAACATCTGCAGAATGCGCGTAGATATAGTCAGGCTTTAAACCAAAGAGGAATTAAATAAAGTTCTTCAGAAAAAAGTTGCTATGTAGCAAATTGCATGTTTACAATAAGAGGTCGAGCAGAAAAAGTTCGACCTCTTATTGTTATCTATCAGTAGATGTTGTTAATATTGGAAAATCCCAATATTTTCTTATTTTTCAAGTTTCTTAAGTACCTTTTCAAGCTCAGCCCAGTGCTCCTCAGTCATATCATTCGGAGTGAAGATGCTGATACCGTTGGCACCTGCTGCCATAGAAGTCTCCACAGCCTCTGCAATTTCAGAAGGCAGAAGACCAGAGTTCTCAGGGTCAATCACTTTGTCTTTGTGTCTCCAGTCGTGGCAGATGAAGATACCGCTGTATAGCTGCATGTTCTTGCCCTTGATAGATTCTACCTCTTCCTTTGTCACTTTGCCAACCCATCCTGCAGGTTCCATATAGAAGTCGTTGTAGTTCATTGGGAACACAGCATCGAGTTTCCAGTTGTTCCACTGCTGGCGTACCATCCACTCTGCATAACTCTTAGGACCAGGGAACACATCGGCACTAAGCTTCTTGCCTTTAGCGTGAACAGCGTCGCTGATATGGTTTACAAGAGCAGTGATGGCATCGCAGCGGAACTGTGCCCACTCCTTAATTTTCGATGGGTCGCATACTTTAGTGATGTCAATACCGCTCTGCTTCTTGAAAGCAGATACACAATCGTTGCAGTAGCAGAAGTCAGCCTTTGCATACTCACCGTTCATGTTGAGTCCGTACTTGTCCCACAATCCGCGAGCAAGTATCACGTCGGCATAGCGGATATAGTCGAGTTGCACATAGTCTACCTCGGGTATCTCGGCAATCTGCTCAAATGTAGTAGTGAGGAACTTCTTCACGTCCTCATTGCGTGGGTCGAGTGTTGTGTAGTAAGGCACGTATGGAGGATTGTCGTAAGCCGACTCACCCAGACGGTTCACTGTATACCAACTCTTAGGTTTGCCTCCAGGAGTCATTGTAGGCACCCAAGCGTGATACTCAAGTCCGGCTTTCTTAGCAGCCTTTGATGCTGTGCGGATTTTCTCCAAGTCCATACCTGCGTTAATGCACACGCCCGTTACACCATGTTTCTTCCAAGCCTTAAAGTCAGCTGTAAGCGATTTCTCTGTAGCGTTGTCTCCATAGCCAGCCCAAGCATACACTGGGATTTGGTTGCCCTTGGCATTTGCGCACAATGCTGTGAGAGCCATGGCGAGTGATAAAAATAATTTCTTCATGTTGTTTGTTTTTTTTGATTATTTATTGTTGTTTGTTTTCTTTCTTATTATTATAGTGTTACGTGCATATTTAAATATGCCAGATATTATTATAAGTTTGTTATTTGTTCTTTGCTCAATCCCGTGAATAATGCTACGTCATCCACAGTCAATCCTTTAGCAAGCATTCTTTTAGCAGATTCTTGCTTTTGTTTTTCAATTCCTTGTTCAATTCCTTGTTCAATTCCCTTTTCAATTCCTTGTTTTATTCCTTGCTCGAAACCTTCATGGAAACTGTCTTGTTGAAGGGTCTTCTCAGTGCGTACTGTGTCCCAAAACTTGTCATAGGCACGCAGTTCATCTTCCGTGAAAGCTGTTATCTCCACCTCTTCAAGAGCTTTGTTTGTATCTGGATTTTCGAGAAGTTCCATTGGGGCTTCCTTTGTATTGGAATTAATCTCCGTAAGGAATCTTAGCCACAGCACAGCCATACGTTTCTCCGTTATGGACTTAGGTGTGAACTTAGGCAATTCGATGAATGTGAAATGCAATCCCTCTATGATACGGTCGCTATGGCGGTCGTGTACTATCTTATAGTCGTGTCTGTATTCATTCTCCTCTGGCTCAAACTTATCGTTAACGAGGTTTAGAGAATACACAGGTCGTAGCTCGCGGTAGTGTCCATTCTTTTTTGCTTGTGTCACATATAGTTTTGAGGCGTTGAACAATACACGCTGTTTAAACGATGTTGTCCATTCCATTTGCATCTCTACGCAGAACTTACGTCCGCGAATATCTTCGCAAAGAACATCCACAATAGAATTCTTGTGCTCGTATAGTTCTGGCACAAGTTCGCTTTGCAGATATTCCACGCTTTCAATTTGCTCATCGTCATCAAGCGGTAGTAAAGCGTTAAGCAAACTCATGAGCAAATCGGGGTGTTTGCCGAAAACTTTCTTGAAGGTTAGGTCGGCTTTGGGGTCAAGATATTTCATAGTTATGCTATTACAATAAAATAATGCACAAAGTTACGTTTTTTTTCACAAATAATGGGATTTTTTTCTTACATTTGTAATCAATTATAGAAACTTAAAAACTTCAGTCAACATTTTAATAAATCATTTATACTTAAATTTATGAAGAATTTAATTATAGCAATGTCTTTGCTATTTTCTTTGTCCTCCACAGCTGCCAACCACAAGGAGTATGCAGCTAAGGGAAACACAACAATAACAGTGTTTAATAAGGAGAATATTCATTTCGACCCAGTGAAGCTTGAAGGCTACAATGCTGCGGATGCCGACGGTGTGATACGTCTTGTGAATGGCCGTATAATCTTGAAGAAGATTCAGGTGCCTCAATATGAACGCAATGTCAAGGTTTATATCAAGACAACTGTGGCTTCCAATGGCGACCGTTGGGACAAGTCGGGCTCTGTGTTTGTGTTGCCTCGCAAGTCTGCCATAAATCTCTTGTCAATAGCTCAGGGCAAGAACAAGTTTCCTGCCATCGACTCTTTGAAGCTTGAGAAGTTGGTTGGTGTTGTTGCTGGCAAGGATTATAAGCCTACAGTAGAGCTTATGCGCTTCATGACACCGTTTGGCGTGGGCTACTATAGCGACAAAGACAATGCCTTGTCGTCGAAGCGTCGTCCTGTTTACATTCCCAAGTGGGCTGACTGTGTGGAATGGCAGCAGGACATCACCGACAGATATTCAGAACTTGAGGGTGAGGCTTACGTAGGCGTATACATCGACACATGGACAGAGCAGGGTTATCTGGCAAGTGTTGAGTTGCAGTTTAAGGAAAGTCCTATAAGCTGCGACCGTATGACACGCACTGAGGTATTGCCACTCATCAACACTGTCTATTACATCGGTCAGGAATATCCCGACATCTTTGCACGCAAGCCTATCACTACAGATTTCACCCTGCCTAAAGGTGCCAAGAATGTGCGATTGAAATATATTGTCACAGGTCATGGCGGACACAACGGTGGTGATGAGTTTGTACAGAAAGAGAATATATTGTCTGTTGACAACAAGGTTGTCTATCGTTTTATTCCTTGGCGTGACGACTGTGCTTCCTTCCGCCGTTTCAATCCTGGCACTGGTGTATGGCTTGAGAAACGTGTTGCCTCGTATATAGGAGAGGATGGTGAATATACAGAGAAGGAAATAGAGGAGCCAGTAGGATCATCCGACTTCTCACGTTCCAACTGGTGTCCTGGCAGCGATGTTATGCCTGAAGAGGTGAAGCTTGAAGGAATCACAGCGGGCAAGCATACCTTCACTGTTGACATTCCTAAGGCACAGGCTGTAGATGGAAACAAGCTTAACCACTGGTTGGTGTCTGCTTATCTCGTATGGGATTACTAAAAAGAGGAAGCGACAATGCCGGAAGTTATAAAGAGATAATAAATAAAGTATAAACATACAATACATTAAAACCCTTAAACAACCTCGCATGGCAAGAGGTTGTTTAAGGGTTTTATGTCTTTTGCTTATTCGTATCTGATAGCTTCTATCGGGTCGAGTTGTGCTGCCTTCTTGGCAGGATACCAACCGAAGAACACTCCAGTGAATGTACAAACAGCAAAGCTCATGATGATACTCCAAGGCTGTATGTAGATAGGCCAGTGGGCAATGAACTTTACTGCGTATGATGCTCCTACACCAAGTCCCACACCTATCAGTCCGCCAGTGACACTGAGCAGGATAGCCTCTATAAGGAATTGGTTGAGGATATCAATGCCACGTGCGCCTACCGACATACGCAAGCCTATCTCGCGTGTGCGTTCTGTGACGCTCACATACATGATGTTCATAATGCCTATACCACCCACGATGAGCGATATGCCAGCCACACAACCCAAGAGGATTGTCATCATGTCGGTAGTAGAGTTCATCATGCTTGCAAGCTCCTCTTGCGAGCGGATGTTGAAATCATCATCGTCGGCAGCCTGAGTGTCGGTAGCATCCTTAAGTTTGTGGTTGCGTCGCAACACTTCGGTTATCTCGTCGATAGCCTTGCTTGTCAGGTCTTCTGTTATAGCCGAGCATGTGATGCCGCCAAGATAAGTTTGTGCCTTGATACGTTTCATCACCGTTGTGTATGGAGCAAGCACAAGGTCGTCCTGGTCCATACCCATGGAGTTGTAACCTTTCTTCTTCAATACACCTATTACACGGAACGGAATAGAGTTGAAACGCACAACCTTGCCTACAGGGTCTGAACCGTCGGGGAAGAGGTTGTCAACAACAGTTTGTCCGAGTATGCACACCTTGGCACTTGCCTTGATGTCGGCATCGGTAAACATCTCGCCTTCTTCCACTGATAGTTGTCGTATGTCGAGATAGTCCTGGTTTACGCCATATATGCTCGACGGTGTGTTGTTGTTGCCGTAAATCCACTGTCCGCTGCTGTTCACAGTAGGGCTTATGCCCTTGATGAAGTTGCACTCATCCTTTATCGACTGATAGTCGGTCAGTTTAAGTGTCTCCATAGATGATGCGTCCTGCCTTACACCACCCGGACCGCGGTCGGCACCAGGACTTATCATAATCATGTTGGAGCCCATCTCTGCAATGTTAGCCTGTATGCTCTTCTTCGAACCCTGACCTATGGCAAGCATCGTGATGACCGAAGCCACACCGATGATAATGCCAAGCGCGGTGAGGAATGAGCGCAACTTATTGGCGGCGATTGCGCGTAGGGCTATCTTTAAAAGATTGCTATAATTCATTTTGGTAATTTAAATATTCTTGTTACTCATCCGAGTTAGCCGGCAGCGCCGCCAGTCCGTCGGCAGCCGATAGGATGTTATGGTTATACTCATCGCTTATCACACGTCCGTCGCGCAGCATTATGTTGCGTGAGGAATAGTTGGCTATGTCGGGATTGTGGGTTACGAAGATGATGGTGCGTCCTGCGGCATGAAGCTTTTGGAAGAGGATGAGAATCTCAAACGATGTACGTGTGTCGAGGTTACCGGTTGCCTCGTCAGCGAGAATCACAGCAGGATCATTGACCAATGCACGGGCAATAGCCACGCGCTGCATCTGTCCACCCGACATCTGGTTTGACTTATGATATAGTCGCTCACCCAGTCCCACAGCCTGCAAAGCCTTTATTGCTCGTTCCTCGCGTTCCTTGGCACTTACAGCTGCATTATACATCAGTGGCAGCTCTACATTCTCTACGCTTGTGGTCTTAGGCAAGAGGTTGTAGTTCTGAAAGATGAATCCAATCTTGCGGTTGCGCAGTACGGCACGTTGCGATTTCGACATCTTTCTTACCGACACTCCGTCGAGATAGTATTCGCCAGTGCTTGGTGTGTCGAGACATCCAAGTTGGTTGAGCAGGGTAGACTTTCCCGAGCCTGACTTACCCATAATGGTCACAAATTCTCCCTCGTATATCTTGAACGACACTCCGCGCAGCGCATGCACGGTCTCATCGCCCACAAGGAAATCGCGCTTAACGTTGTCGAGTTCTATTACTACTTTCTTTTCGTCCATAATTGAAATTTGTTTGATTGAAAACTGGAGTTTAGTTGAAGAGGGTGTGTCAATAAAGCCAAGTGATACACCCTCATTTTCAATCTGCAATTTATTTCTTCTTGTTCCTTCCCGGAGGACCTGGTGCGAACGGACTGCTCTCACCTCCAGCGTTAGCTTTGGCGTCATCCTGCTCGCCACCCGTAATATTGAGGCCAGTAATAACCTTTACACCAGCAGAGATGCCGTTAAGAATCTGGGTGTTAGTGCCATCTGTCATGCCGATATTCACCTTATGAGCCACGATATTGTTGCCCTCAATAGTCCACACCTTATTCTTGGCATTGCCCGTCTGGTCTACAATCTTCATCTTGCCTACGGTCTCCTTCTGTGGAGTGAATCGCAGAGCCTTCGACTGTACAGAGAGCACACCCTTGCGCTCGGCTGTATAGATTGTGACATTGGCCGTAAGACCCGGTTTGAGCTTAAGGTCGGCGTTGGGAGCTGATATTACAACCTCGTAGGTCACAACGTTGTTGTTGGTTGTAGCCTCCTGACGCACCTGCTTAACAGTTCCCTCAAAAGTGTCGTCTGGATAGGCGTCAACAGTGAACGATACGCGCTCACCTTCCTTAACGTCGCCTATGTCAGCCTCATCGACATCAGCAACAACCTGCATGTTGGTAAGGTCCTGGGCTATGGTGAAAAGTTCAGGAGTAGAGAAGCTTGCGGCAACAGTCTGTCCTTCTTCTACCGACTTTGAGAGCACAACACCGTCAATAGGCGATGTGATAGTGGCATAGCCGAGGTTGGTTTGTGCGCGCTGCACCTCTTCCTTGGCTGAGGCTACCTGCTCCTTTGCTTGTGTGTAGGACAATTTAGCGTTGTCGAAGTCATCGGCAGCCACAAGTCCCTTCTGATAAAGAGTCTTGTAGCGGTTGAAGTTGGCTGTCTGATAGTTGAGTTGGCTCTGTGCTGTTGCGAGCTGTGTCTTGGCTGTGTTGAGCTGACTCATGAGGTTGGTCTTGTCGAGTTCGGCAATCACCTGACCCTTCTTCACCACAGAGTTGTAGTCAACATAAAGCTTGCTCACAATACCACTCACCTGAGTACCCACTGTAACCGAGGTTACAGGCTCGATGGTACCCGTGGCGGTGATACTGTTCATAATGTTTGCCGGAGCCACAGCAGCCGTGTCAAACGAAATCTGTTGTTCTTTCTTGCCGCCCGACAATGCCCAAGCGGCAATGGCTATTACGATGACAACAGCCACCAATAGCCATAGCTTACTTAATTTTTTCATCTCTCTTACTTATCTCTAATTATATTATTTACTTAATTTCTCCTGTCTTGTAGAATTCCAACATATTAAGGTTGAGTATCGCGAGATATTTGCTCTGCAATTCGTTTTGCTGTGCCTGTAGCAGGTTGTTCTTGCCAGTCATCAGCTCAACAATGTTCTTAAGGCCCTGCTTGAACTGTTCCGACAGAAGTTCATAGCTTGCCTGTGCGCTTTCTGTTGACACCTGAGCTGCCTTAAACTTGTTTTGGTTTGTCACAGCCTGTAGCCAATAGTTCTCCACGGTAGAGTAGAGTGTGGTCTGCTTGTCTTGCAAGTCGAGCAGATAACTCTGTTTCTGTATCATTGCCTTGTTTACAGCCGTCTTTGTCTGGCGGTTGTCAAATAGTGGTATGCTTATGGTCACACCGCCACCAAACGTTAGGTTGTTCTTGAGCTGAGTGCCCCAAGCGTTGTTGCTCATGGATGATGTGTTGGTCGACAGACCAGCATTGAGACCTATGCTTGGCATTTTGCCAGCCTTGGCAATCTTGACGCTCAGGTCGCTGCTCTCTATACCAAGCTTAGCGTTCTTTATCTCCGGACGCTGCTCGAGCGATGTTGTATACACATCATTTAGTGCAGGCACTTCCTTGAGAGCCATCTCGTCGGTGGTTGAAGGAATGGTGACGTCGAACTCCTCATTGTCGGCAATCTGCAGCAACTGCTTAAGCTGGCGCTTGTAGTTGCGCAAGTTGCTCTCTGCCTCCACGATGCTGTATTCGTCTTGAGCGCGTTGAGCCGTGAGTTGTGCGAGGTCTGCCTTGCTCATCTTTCCAACACTAACCATTGTCTTGCCACGTTCCTCGTTAGTTTGGCTTGTCTTCAGGCTCTCTTTAGTCACTGATATAGCTTCGTTGGAATAAAGAATCTGAACATAAAGCTGTGCAATCTGTTCCAAAATGTTGTTGGCAGTTGTGGCAGAGTCAAGTTGAGCCTGCTGGGCGGTGAGCTTGTTGAGCTTCACGGTGTTCTGCTTTTTGTTGCCGTCCCATACTGTCCAGTTGCCGCTGAGCGAGTAGGAGCCGTTGTAATACACCTTGTCAACACTCGCCTGCACCTTATTGCCAGCAATCATTGCCGAGCCTTGCTCAGGCCAAGGGTTGTAGCTCACGTTCTGCGATGTCGACAGGCTTAGTGATGGCAGCAAAGCCGACTGGCTCTGCTTCACATCTTCAAGAGCGGAATATTCCTGAAGTTTGGCTTTCTGAAGTTGGATGTTGTTGGCGAGTGCATAGTCGATGCAATCCTTTAGCGACCATTGTCGTGCCATACATTCCGTAGACATTGACAGCAGGAAGAGTCCTGCCAGGCAAGTCATCCCAATCTTTCTCATAATCAAATAGTGTTTTGTTAATGTTTTCTGAATCCTAATTTTTTTATATACTCTCTCTCTTTGTCTTTCTCTGGTTATTTGATGTAAAATAGTAGGGAAATGTTTATTGAGAGATGTATATATTAACAAACGTTTTGGTTTTCTAAACATTTATTTACAAAAAAGCCCCTCCCTGCATGGGGAGAGGTTGTGATATTTTGTTTATTTCAGCTGCTGCAAACGAGCGATATACTTGCCGAGAATATCAAATTCTATATTCACCGTACTGCCCACCTGAATGTTGCAGAAGTTGGTATTGTCGTGTGTGTAAGGTATGATAGCCACTGTGAAAGAGTCCTCAGTAGGGTTGCACACCGTGAGCGACACGCCGTTAACAGTCACCGAACCCTTGTCTACAGTGAAATATCCGCGCTCAGCCATAGCCTTGTCGAAGGCATATTTGAATGTGTAGTAGGTTGAACCGTCGGCGTCGCGCATATCCACGCATTTGGCAGTACCGTCAACATGTCCCTGCACGATATGTCCGTCGAGTCGGCCATTCATCAGCATTGAGCGTTCTACGTTCACTTTGTCGCCCACCTTAAGGAGTCCGAGGTTAGAGCGGTCGAGAGTCTCCTTCATAGCTGTCACAGTGTAGTTGTTGTCTTCGATAGACACAACAGTAAGGCACACACCATTATGGGCAACGCTTTGGTCTATTTTCAGTTCGCTTGTGAATGAGCATGTGAGGGTGAAGTCCACATTCTCCTTGTCGTTCTTTATGGCAACGACAGTAGCCATTTCTTCTACTATACCGGAAAACATATTTTCAATTTTTTGTTATTAATAAAATGTAATGCTAACATGCGAAGTTAGCATTTTTATCTCAATCGGCAAAACGTTTGCGACATTTGTTTTGCATGTAACCATAATTTGTTATTTCAAGACTTGTGTGTTGTCATGCGAGAATGCCCCAAAAACGAAAAGGTGCAGCGAAACATTAAGTATCGCCGCACCTCGTATATCTTAAAAACAGGTCGCCCAGTGATGTGATGAAACTCCGAGTATACAAGATTTGAGAGCTCTCCGCCTTTGTAATCCACCGGCTTTACAGCTTAGTCCCATTAAGGGGTTTATATGGCCCGCCATTGGCAAAAGAAACTTTCTCGGTTTCGATTTTTTTATTGATGAGTATCCCGATCAAACTGGCACGACCCGTATGCTTTGAGTCGTATTCTCGTTTTGGTAGTGCAAAGTTAATACTTTCATTCCATTTGGCAAAGAGATTATTATGAAAAAAAACGCATAAAATGTAAACAACCTATCAGATTATTTTATATCTTTGCAAAAGATTTACGAATATGAAATTATTACAACCATAAAACAAAACCATAAATATCTATGTCCGACAGTAATATTATATATAAGGTGTACCGATTCTATCGGGAGGGATTCCGCAGTATGACCATAGGTCGCACGCTGTGGACTGTTATCATTGTCAAGCTCATAGTGATATTCGCCATACTCAAGCTGTTCTTCTTTCCCGATGTGCTCGGCAAGAAGGCGGGTGAGGGCGATAAGGCTTCCTATGTGGCTGGTGAGCTGATAAGGCGGTAGACAAATATATATATATGTGTGTGTAGAGACTCTCTATTTTCGATACAATAACATTAATAAAAAAATAAAAACCAAAGCTTATGAATCATCTATTGACAATCGACCCCACACTCATTGACTGGTCGCGTGCCCAATTTGCGCTTACAGCAATTTATCATTGGCTGTTTGTGCCTCTCACATTGGGCTTGGCAGTAATTATGGGCATTATCGAGACAATTTACTATCGCACCGGAAAACCTTTCTGGCGTGAGGCGTCGCATTTCTGGCAGCGTCTGTTTGGCGTCAACTTCGCTATGGGCGTTGCTACGGGTATTATCTTGGAGTTTGAGTTCGGTACCAACTGGAGCAACTACTCTTGGTTTGTCGGCGATATATTTGGTGCTCCTCTTGCCATTGAGGGCATTGTGGCGTTTTTCATGGAGAGCACTTTTGTGGCAGTTATGTTCTTTGGCTGGGACAAGGTGTCGCGAGGGTTCCATCTTGCTTCCACATGGCTCACGGGTATAGGTGCCACTATATCCGCATGGTGGATACTTGTTGCCAACTCATGGATGCAATATCCTGTAGGTTGCGAGTTCAATCCCGACACAGTGCGCAACGAGATGACCAACTTTGCCGAAGTGGCTCTCTCGCCAATGGCTATCGACAAGTTCCTCCACACGGTCATATCATCGTGGATAGTAGGAGCGGTGTTTGTGTGTGCCGTAAGCTGTTGGTATCTGTTGCGTGGCAGGGAGAAGGAGCTTGCGCGTCAGAGTATTAAGGTGGCAAGCATTGTGGGCGTTGTGGCGTCGTTGCTCGCTATACATACCGGTCATTCATCGGCAGTGAAGGTGGCTGAATTGCAACCAATGAAACTTGCAGCCATGGAAGGTCTTTATGATGGCGGTAATGGTGAGGGACTCACCGTGGTAGCTGCCATCAATCCTTTCTCTCAGCCCGACTATGCCAAGGGTGGTGAGGCTCCGTTGCGCATAGCCTTTCCTAAGGGATTGTCGTTGCTTGCCACACAGTCGTTCGACGGTTATGTGCCTGGCATAAACAACTTGCTCAATGGATATACACGTCCCGACGGCACTCGCGTATTGTCTGCCGAGGAGAAGATGGAGCGTGGACGCAGGGCTATTGCCACACTTGCCGAATACCGCAAGTTGAAGGCAGAGGATGCTGACAACAGTCGTCTGCCTGAGCTTGCAGAGCAGTTGAAGAACGACATGCCTTACTTCGGATATGGCTACATAAAGGATCGTGCTGAGCTTGTGCCGTATATCCCCGTAAACTTTTATGCCTTCCGCGTCATGGTGGGCATAGGCACATTGCTGTTGCTCTTCTTCCTCGTGATAGGACATGTGGCATGGAGGCAGAACATAACAGAGCGTGGACGTTGGTTGTGGATGGCAGCCTTGCTGATGCTTCCGCTTGCCTATATAGCGAGCGAGGCAGGATGGATAGTGGCAGAACTTGGACGTCAGCCGTGGGCAATACAGGACATGCTTCCTACTGTGGCAGCCGTGTCCGACCTGAAGTCGGGCAGTGTGGCACTCACGTTCTTCATCTTCCTCGTGCTCTTCACCGTTCTGCTCATAGCCGAGATTAGAATCATGTGCCGTGTAATCAAGAATTACAAGCCACAAATCGAATCAGAGTCAGCCAAATACTAAATGTAAACACTAAATAAAAAAAGAACAACTATGTCTTATTCATTTCTTCAACAATACTGGTGGTTTGTGGTGTCGCTTCTTGGAGCGTTGCTTGTGTTCCTGATGTTTGTTCAGGGAGCCAACTCTCTTGTGTACAGTTTAGGCAGAACCGAGGAAGGACAACGCAAGGTGATAGAGTCGACAGGACGCAAGTGGGAAATAACATTCACCACACTTGTCACATTTGGTGGAGCTTTCTTCGCCTCGTTCCCATTGTTCTACAGCACAAGTTTCGGTGGAGCCTACTGGCTGTGGATGATTATCCTCTTCTCTTTTGTGCTGCAGGCGGTGAGCTATGAGTTTCAGCATCGCAAGGGCAACCTGCTTGGCACTCGCACATATCGCTGGTTCCTGGTGTTGAATGGTATTGTGGGCCCATTGCTCTTGGGTGGTGCCGTGGCCACATTCTTCGACGGTTCCAACTTTATAGTGGAGAAAGCGTCGCTCACAAATATTGGTACTCCCGTGATAAGCCGTTGGGCTAATGCTTCGGCAGGACTCGACGCTCTGCTCGACCCATGGAATCTTGCGTTAGGCTTTGCTGTGATGTTTCTTGCCCGTATGCTCGGCATTCTTTACATTATGAATAATGTGGACGATGAGGACATCCGTTCGCGCGGTTCGGTTAGGCTTATCGGATGCACAGTACCTTTCCTTGTGTTCTTCTTGGCTTTCTTTGTGCGCACATTGGTTAAGGACGGTTATGCAGTAGACCCGACAACGGGAGTGGTGTTTATGCAACCGATGAAGTATCTGCACAACTACCTCAATCTCTGGCCGCTTGCCGTGCTTACTGTTATAGGCGTAGTGCTGTTGCTCTATGGCGTAGTGCGCACTGTCCTAAGCTCTACATATATAAAAGGTATATGGCCAGCGGGCATAGGCGTGGTGCTTGTTGTGCTGTCGTTGCTTCTTGTGGCAGGATTGGGCAATACCGCCTATTATCCTTCTAATGCCGACTTGCAGAGTTCGTTGACAATAGCCAACAGTTGCAGCAGCGAGTTCACCCTTCGCACTATGTTCTATGTATCGTTGCTTGTGCCGTTTGTGTTTGGATATATAGCGTATGTGTGGCGAGTGATGGATGCCAATTTAAGTAAAAGTAACGAAAAGAGAAAGTGATGTCATTATGACTTAGTAGGAGGGTGTGGCAGGGATACCATACCCTCCTACAGATTGCCGTTCATATATACGATAAATACTTACTTATTCTATCACCCAGTCGGTAATATTCCTTGTTGTACCATCGAAGTTAATGCCTACCTTGGTAATCGGTTTGCCGCTCAAGGCGAAACGCTGGCGGTAATCTTTGAGGTTGATTTGCTGCATTGCCGTCTGTGCATCCTTGTTCAGTTTCAATTCTATCAAGTAGAGGTCGGTTTTTGTCAAGAGAACGATGTCAACCCTGCCTTTTGGGGTATGTACCTCCACATCCACAAGATAGTCTGTTAGCAATGAGAAGACAATGAACAACATCTGCTGATAATGCCCTTCGTAGTTGGTCACATTGCAGTAGGGTATTGTACCGAGGAAAGTTTGGAGGAGCTGCAAGGCACCATCCATGTCTTGTTTATCAAGTACTTGGGCTATGCGACGAGCCGTGTTGGTTGTGGCAAGCGTGTTCTGGGTGACATACGATGGAATCAATGACTTGGTTAGTCCTACTCTTACCTCCTTGTTTGGGATGTCAAGTGTGTAATAATTGTATGCCTTGTTGTAATCTTTGATGGTGATGTAACCGCTTTGATAGAGCAGAGGCATGATGGTAGTCATGTTTTCGGTAGGTGCATCAAACTCGCTCGCATCAGCTTCCACTCTGGCGATGTCCGTTGGCAAGACATTATAATAGTGCATCATATTTATAAGGTATGTTGGGGTACCCGAAATAAACCAATACGAGCCAAACTCTTGTTCAGCAAAGCAATTGAGCAGACTGTAAGGATTGAACACATCTGGTGATACGTTTGAGAAGTGATAGCCGTCATAATGCTCTTTTAGTTTAATGATGGTTTCTTCACGTGAAATCCCTTGTGCTTCTGCCAACATATCTATGTCTTCAGACATCTGGGTGAATAGTTCGTCTTTAGTAATACCGCAGATACCAGCATATTCCTTGTTCATAGAAAGCAAGGTGATGTTGTTCAGTTCGCTGAAGATGCTGAGTTGCGAGAATTTGGTGATGCCTGTAAGGAAGACGAAGCGAAGGTATGGCTCGTATTTTTTTAGCGGACTATAGAAATTGCGCATCACATCACGGAGCGCTATCAATTTGTCTTTGTCGTGTGCTACATCCAACAGGGGGGCATCATACTCATCAATGAGCACGACAACTTGGCGACCTGTTTGCTTGTAAAGCTGCAATATCAAGTCTTTTAAGCGAAGATTAGGTGCTTTTTTATTATTACTTAATCCTAAAAGTTCTTCTTGCTCATTTAGCATATCGTCAAGATACTTTTCCAACTGTTCCTTCTCCATGTGCTTTCCACCGCTCATATCGAAATGCAGCACAGGGTATTCCGTCCAATCTTGCTCTAACTTCTCAATGGCAAGTCCTTTGAACAAGTCTTTCTTACCCTCAAAATAGCATTGGAGGGTAGAGACTAATAGAGATTTGCCAAAACGACGAGGGCGTGCCAAGAAGAAATATGTACCACTGGTATGAGTCATGTGGTAGATGTATTCCGTCTTGTCAATATAAACCTTGTCTTCCTTGCGAATTCGTTCGAAAGTCTGTATTCCCAATGGATATAATTTTCTTGCCATATTACTATGAATTTCTTTTGCAAAAGTATATATTTAATATCAATAAAAAGAATTTGCTCAATCTTTTTGCAGTTTATTAGTAATAAAACTAACTACTTTCACCTTAAAAACATGGAATGCTCTTAACAAACTAAATAAAAAAGTATATTGTTAGGCTTCTTCGTTCAGCCTTGGCTGAACAATGGAGTAAGTCATATTAAATAAAAAAGTATATTGTTATACTTCACCGTCCAGCCTTGGCTGAACAATGAAGTATGACAATATACTTTTTTGTTGCTTATGAGTTTTCTGTAAACTTCATTAATAATTTAGCTGTTCATCAGCAATGTCTTGAAGTCGCTGAAGTCCTTCGACATGGCGATGCTCTTCTTCTCGCCCTTCATGAAGGCAGCAAGACGTTCGGGTATGGCAACTTCGGCATTGATGGCCGATTCTACTGTGTCCTTGAACTTAGCAGGATGGGCAGTCTCGCCGAACACTCCCACCTCGCCGTCAAGCAGCAAGTCCTTCAATGCCTGATAGCCACATGCTCCGTGAGGGTCGAGGATATAATGGTTCTCATCATAGCAGTGGCGCATGGCCTGGCGTATCTGCTCGTCGCTGTAGGTAGCTCCACTCATCAGACTTGATATCTTCTTCCAGTCGCCCTTGAAAAGGTCGTTGATGCGTGCAAAGTTGCTTGGGTCGCCCACGTCCATGGCATTTGCTATAGTCTGAATGCTTGGACGCGGATTGTATTCACCCGTCTGCAAATACTTGTATACAATGTCATTGGCATTGTTGGCAGCAATGAAACGCTTCACAGGCAAGCCCATTTCTCTGCCGAATATGGCAGCTGTGATGTTGCCAAAGTTGCCACTCGGCACACAGATAACGTATCCGTTCTCCTTGCCCATGCGCTTCAGTTGGGCGTAGGCATAGAAGTAATAGAATGCCTGTGGAAGGAAGCGTGCCACGTTGATAGAGTTGGCAGATGTAAGTTTCATGTGCTGGTTAAGCTCGTTGTCCATGAAGGCCTGCTTCACCAAAGCCTGGCAGTCGTCGAACACTCCGTCTACCTCAATGGCTGTGATGTTCTGTCCAAGAGTTGTGAACTGGCTCTCCTGAATCTTGCTCACCTTTCCCTTAGGATAGAGTACATACACATGTATGCCGTCAACGCCAAGGAAACCGTTGGCAACAGCCGAACCAGTGTCGCCGCTTGTGGCTACAAGCACGTTTACGTTCTTTGTGCCCTCCTCGCGTATGAAGTATTGAAGCATACGTGCCATGAAGCGTGCGCCTACATCCTTGAATGCAAGTGTTGGTCCATGGAAGAGTTCGAGCGAATAGATGTTCTCCTCTACTTCCTTTATAGGGCAGTCGAAAGCCAATGTGTCGTAGACAATGCGCTTGAGGTCCTCGGCTTTTATGTCTTCACCGAAGAATGCGTCTGCCACTTGATAGGCTATCTCCTGGAACGAGAGTTTGTCGATATTGTCGAAAAACTCCTTTGGCAGTTTCTTTATGCGCTCAGGCATGTAGAGTCCACGGTCGTGAGCGAGTCCTTTTACTACTGCCTCGTGCAGGGAGGCAATGGGGGCTGTATGGTTGGTGCTGTAATAATTCATAGAATTTAAATGTTAAGTGTTAAATGTTAAGTGTTAAACAGCTGGAACGTCTATACCCATGAACATGTCCATAAATTCAGTGAGGTGCAGCATGCCATAGCTGCCACTCACGCAACTCACCTCATTATATGTTTCTACAGAGTCTGGCTCAATGCCAGGATACCAAACGAGGAACGGCACGGGTTCCTTCACATGGGTGCGTATCTCAACAGGCGTTGGATGGTCGGGCATTACAGCTATGCATACCGGTTCATCCCATTTGGACACCTCCTCGAAGATAGGACCCACCATGCGCTTGTCAAGATTCTCGATAGTGCGCAACTTTAATTCAAGGTCGCCGTCATGTCCTGCCTCGTCGCTTGCTTCTACGTGCAGGAACACGAAGTCGTCCTTGCGCAAGGCGTCGAGAGCCGCTTGGGTCTTGCCCTCATAGTCGGTGTTGGCAAGACCTGTTGCGCCAGGCACAATGATGTTTCTTAGTCCGGCATAGTGTCCTATACCGCGTATGAGGTCGACGGCAGATATTACATCGCCATGCTTTATCTGTGGATACATCTCCGACAACGTCTTCATCTGCGGACGGTAGCCGCCTCCCCAAGGCCATATACTGTTGGCTTGGTCCTTGCCTTCGCTGCGTCGGCGAACGTTTAGAGGGGCGTTGTAGAGCACTTCTTGCGACTTGATGATGAGTTCATTTAGCAATGTGGCTGTCTGCAAAGCCTCATGCTCGTAGCCTTTTTCAGGCTTAACGAGCAGTCCACGCCATTCTTCATTAGGATGGTCGTGGGGTGGGGCGCATGTGATGTGCTTGTTGCCACCTTTTATAATAAGCAAGTGTCGGTATTGTATACCCTTTATGAACTTCACCCGGTCGTTGCCAAGTTTCTCGTTCAGAAGGTCGATGAGCTCCTGGCTCTCGTCTGTAGTGAGATGTCCTCCGTGATGATTCTTGATTTTCTGGTCGGCAAGACAGATGATGTTGCAGCGTAGGGCAAGGTCGTCGGGCTGCATGTCGTAGCCGATAGATGCAGCCTCCAATGGTCCGCGACCCTCGTAAACTCTGTTCATGTCATAGCCAAGAATAGTGGTGTTGGCAACCTCGCTGCCTGGCAAAAAGCCGTCGGGCACGGTGAGTAGTCGTCCTGTACGTCCTATTCGGGCAAGATAATCCATGTTAGGTGTGTTGGCATACTCAAGGAGGGTCTTGCCTCCGAGGCGGTCGACGGCATGGTCAGCCATGCCGTCGCCGAGAATTATGATGTGTTTCATGGGCGAAACTTTTTAGATATTAGCTATTGACATGATATTTGCAAACACTCCTGCAGCCGTAACGCTTGCGCCTGCTCCGTAGCCCTGAATAAGCATAGGATACTCGCGATAGCGTTCGGTAGTGAGCGACACCACGTTGTTGCTGCCCTCGAGATTGTAGAAAGGATGGCGCATGTCTACCTCTTTCAGTGTCACGCTTGTCTTGCCATGGTCGAATGTAGCCACAAAGCGCCAGCGTTTGCCTTCGGCTTCAAGTTTCTTGCGGCGTGCCTCGAAGTCGGCGTCAAGCTCGGGCAAATGCTTCCAAAAGTCGTCGATACTGCCTTCAAACAAGTATTCTGGTATGAAGAGATGTTTCTCCACATCGGTCTTCTCCACCTTGTATCCTGCCTCGCGGGCAAGAATAACGAGTTTGCGTATCACGTCCTTTCCCGAAAGGTCGATGCGTGGGTCGGGCTCGCTATAGCCTTGCTCCTTGGCTCTGCGCACAGCCTCTGACAGAGGCACATCGGCAGAAATCTCATTGAAAATAAAGTTGAGAGTGCCACTGAGCACGGCTTCAATCTTAAGAATCACGTCGCCCGAGTTGCGCAAATCGTTGATAGTGCCGATGATAGGTAGTCCGGCTCCCACGTTGGTTTCGTATCGGAATTTCACGCCACGTGCCAAGGCTGTCTCCTTCAGTCGGATATAGTTGTCGTATGACGATGATGCTGCAATCTTGTTGGCTGCAATCACCGATATGTTATGCTCGAGGAACGACTGGTAGAGCTGAGCCACGTCCTTGCTTGCAGTGCAGTCGACAAACACACTGTTGAATATGTTCATCTTTATAATCTCGTCGCGCAGAGTATGGTCGTTGCTTTCGGGAGCATTGGCAAGCTCTTCGCGATAGGTGGTAAGGTCGATGCCGTCGCGGTTGAATATAGCCTTCTTGGATGTGGCAATGCCAACGACGTTGAGTTTGAATCGCTTGGTGCGCTTCAGTTCCTCATATTGGTCGTGAATCTGCTCAAGAAGTTGTCCGCCAACAGTTCCCACACCACACACAAAGAGGTTGAGCACCTTGTATTCGGAGAGGAAGAACGAGTCGTGGATTACGTTAAGAGCCTTGCGCAGGTATTTGCTGTCAACAACAAATGAGATGTTGGTCTCCGACGCACCTTGTGCACATGCAATGACGCTGATGCCGCTACGTCCGAGAGTTCCAAACAGTTTGCCGGCAATACCAGGAGTGTGCTTCATGTTCTCGCCCACTACTGCTATTGTTGCCAATCCGCTTTCTGCGTGCATCGGGAACATGGCTCCTGTCTCAATCTCTTTGGCAAACTCGCCATTGAGCACTTCCACTGCGGCTGTTGCATCCTGGTCGCGCACACCGATAGACGTAGAGTTCTCGGATGAAGCCTGCGACACCATGAACACGCTTATGCCATTGTCGGCAAGAGCAGTGAAGATGCGTCGGTTGACACCGATAACACCCACCATCGACAGACCCGTAACAGTGATGAGTGTGGTTCCGCTGATGCTTGATATGCCCTTGATAGGTTTGGAGTCGTTGTTGATCTTTGCTTTGATGATGGTTCCCTCAGCCTCAGGGTTGAAGGTGTTCTTCACTCTGATAGGTATGTTTTTCACACAAACAGGGTATATCGTAGGCGGATAGATAACCTTTGCACCGAAGTTGCAAAGCTCCATAGCCTCGATATAGCTAAGTTCGTTGATGGTGTAGGCTGTCTTGATGACACGTGGGTCGGCAGTCATGAATCCGTCGACATCGGTCCATATCTCAAGTATGTCGGCATCGAGTGCGGCGGCAATGATGGCTGCGGTATAGTCGGAGCCGCCACGTCCAAGATTTGTTATCTCATCGGTGTCGCGGTCCATACTTATAAAACCAGGAACAAGCGAAATACGTGGCAGGTCGCTGAATGTTCGGCGCACCAGACGATTGGTTAGTTCGGAGTCGAGAGTGTTCTTGTGGGCCTTCTGTGTGGTCTTGATAAACTCGCGAGAGTCAAACCACTTTGCTCCCTGCACAAGTGTTGCCACGATGTTGGAGCTGAGTCGTTCGCCATAACTTACGATGGCATCCTGTGTCTTCTTCGAAAGGTCGTGGATAAGGAACACACCGAAGTAGATTGAGCGCAACTGCTCAAACAAAGAGTCTACTATCTTAAAAAGGTTCTCGCGCTTGCGAGTGTCGGTGATGATGGTGTCAATCATCTTGTGATGGCGGTCGACCATGGCCTGAAACTCGTCCTTCCATGTCTCGTCGCCTTTCAGTGCAAGCTGCGATGTGGCAAGGAGTTTGTCGGTGATGCCGCCAAGCGCACTCACTACTACAATGATAGGCTGCTTCTCAGCCTCTTTCTCTACAATAGCCTTAAGGCTGAGAATACTCTCTACGGAACCTACTGAGGTTCCGCCAAATTTCAATACTTTCATTTCTTCTTGTTCTTTGGTTAATGCCTCCATACAAAGGAGGCTGTTGTGTTTCGATGCTGAGGCTTGCCGATACAGCGAGACAGGCTTCTGTCCAATCCTCTTTACGAGGGAGGCATGGACACGACTCCTTAATCTACTTGTTGTGGCTGTTGCGACAGAGGGGCTGTTCAGCACCGTGTCTTGACATAAAGTTTAATAAAGTGTTGGCAAAATTACGAAAAATATATGTTATGTCAATGAAAAAAGAAGAAAAAATGACATTTGTGTTTGTTTTGATGGGGCTTTCCTCGTGTTACGGGCATTGCAGCACCTCTCCGTCGTAAGCCAAATTTAAGCCTTCGGGCATACGTCGCTGGGCTTCGTCGTAGAGTCCGATGTGGTGGCATACATGGGTGATGTAGGTGTGCTTGGCTCCTATGCGGCGTGCAAACAGTGCGGCATCTGCCACAAGTTGGTGTGAGTGGTGCTCCTTCTCAAAGCGCAGGGCGTTTACAACCAATGTCTCCACACCCTCAAGATAAGGCAGTTCCTCGTCGCCAATTGTTTTCATGTCGGTGATGTAGGCAAATGAACCTATGCGAAAACCGAGTATAGGCATCTTGCCGTGCATCACTTGTATGGGCATGATGTTGATGTCGCCCACGTGCAATGGCACGTGTGGCTCAATCTTATGCAGTTCAAGCCTTGGCACTCCGGGATAAAGATGCTCGCCAAAGCAATAGGGCATAATGTTGCGAACGTGTTTGCAAGTCTTTTCGTCGCCATAGAGACGTATCGGACCAAATACGGAGAAGGGACGCAAATCGTCAATGCCACCCACATGGTCGTAGTGGATGTGCGTCATGAGTATGGCGTCGAAAGGCTTAAACGGTAATGGCATCAACTGCTGGCGTATGTCGGGACCGCAGTCGATGAGTATGCGTGTTGTGGCTGACTCTACAAGCGCAACACAGCGCAAGCGATGATCGCGTGGGTCTTGGCTACGGCATACCTCGCACTGACAACCAAGCGATGGTACTCCGCCTGATGTGCCAGTGCCTAAAAGTGTAACTTTGAGTGAAGAGTTATGAGTGAAAAGTGAAGAATCCATATCCATTTATATAATATTGACCTTCTTAATATGAAAATACCAATTCTTATCAGATGACATTTACTTCGGGATGTATCTCAATGCCGAACTTAGCCTTTACGTCCTCGATAATACGCTTGTAGAGTGCTACTACCTCGTTGCCCGTAGCTCCGCCACGGTTTACAAGCACAAGAGCCTGCTTGTCGTGCACGCCGGCACGTCCCAACGACTTGCCTTTCCATCCGCATTGCTCTATCATCCATCCTGCAGGAATCTTGATATGGTCGGCATCGACAACATAGTGGGGCATGTTCTCGTATTGTGATGCAAGATGCTCGTAGACATCACGACCCACTATAGGATTCATGAAGAAGCTGCCAGCATTGCCGGTCACTTTAGGGTCGGGCAGTTTAGCCTCGCGTATTTCAATGATAGTCTGTCGTAGCTGTTGTGGCGATGGCGTGCCACCGATGCCTTTGGCTTCAAGAGCATGGCGTATGTTGCCATAGTCGAGGTCGGGCGAATAGTTGCGTGAGAAACGATAAACCACATGTGTGACAAGATACTTGTTCTTCCATTCATGCTTGAAGCGGCTCTGGCGGTAGGCGTATTGACATTCGTCGTTGCTGAGAGTCACAATGTTGCCAGTGGCTATCTCTACTGCTTCCACACGAATTATCAAGTCCTTTGCCTCGGCACCGTAGGCACCGATGTTCTGCACGGCACTTGCTCCAACCTCGCCAGGAATGAGCGAAAGGTTCTCTGCGCCATGCCAACCATTGTTGACGCTCTCGGCTACGACATCGTCCCATACTACGCCCGAGCCATATTCCACATAGATGCTGTCGGCTGCCTGTTCTGTGTCTTCAACCACTCGGCTGCCGTGTATGGCAGAATGCACAACTATGCCTTCGTAGTCGCGGGTGAGCAAGAGGTTGCTGCCCTCACCGATGATGATGAAAGGCAGATCTGTTTGCTTCAGAATGTCGGCCACTTGCTGTGCCTCTTCCACGGTGGCAAACTCAAGAAAGCGGTGGCAACGAGCGTCGATGCCGAATGTGTTGTGAGCCAATAGGCTGTAGTCAAGAATATCTTTCATACACTGTTGGTTTATTCAAAGTTTTTTTTAGGGTGTTGCTGATTCTACATTATAAGCTTCATCAGTTTCCAATCTCTTCCCTTGCGACGGAATGTAAGCTCCGTCTCAAGTCCGTTGGCAATGCCGCGGATGACGAAAATCTTCTGGTTGCTCTCCGAATATTTCTGACCATACAAGATATTGTATATAGTATGGTTAGGCAATTCAGGAGCAAACGACGGCCATTGCTCCGGTTCGAGTATACCACTCATTGTGGAGAAATCGTCGTCAGGGTTAGGGCCAGTGAAGTCAAGCGGGTCGTTTATGCTGCGCACTTGGAAAGCAGTGTCAGCAACAAATCTGCTGTAGAACTTCAGGAAAGACGCATTCTTGCTCTTGGCAAGCGATTTGTTGACGATGCGTGTCATCATCCACTGTCCCAACACACGGTTGAACACATATTGGCGCACATGATGCTTATGGAGGTTAATGCGCTCCACAACCACATGGTCGATTGTTGTGTCTTTCACCACGTCCATCTGCTTCATGTTGTCGAATATCAGGGTGTAGAAATCCTGATGCATGAAGAAATGATCCATCTTCCATCGTTTCTTCTGCACCATGACAGAGTCTTTGCCCGTGTATACCGGCAGTGGAAACTTTATACGGCTCATTTGTACATTGCGGTTGGCTGCAAAATTGAAGAAGAAGTCATCAAACAACTCATCTGCAGCCTTAGGCATTGGTGTCTCGGCAATAATCTGGTCCATGGCCTCTGTGTCGGCCACAGCCACAGCCGCTGTCGTGTCTACGCTGTCGGAATCGACAGATGTAGGTTTCTTGTCTGTGCAACCTACAGAAGAAAAACTTATCATGCCAACCATGATGGCGAACACGATAAAAACTATTCCTTTTCTCATACTACATTGTAGGACTTTAATTTATATCCCTCAAATTTTCGGCAAAAGTACAACTTTATTTCGATATAGTTCTTTTTTAATTCAAAAAATGTTACCTTTGCACTGTTTTTTAATAGGCTGTGACAATCAGTCGATAATTAATCAGATAATAAACATACTAAAAAATATGATTTTAGAAAAGATAGACAAACTTCTTAACGAAGTGAGCAATCTCCAGGCAAGCAATGCAGAGGAGATTGAGCAGCTCAGACTGAAGTATCTCAGCAAGAAGGGTGAGATTACTGCCCTTATGGCTGACTTCCGCAATGTGGCACCTGACCAGAAAAAGGCTGTCGGAATGAAAATCAACGAGCTTAAGCAGCTTGCTCTTCAGAAAATCAACGAACTGAAAGAGCAGAATGAGGAAGCAGAGGAGTCGGCCGACGACTTCGACCTTACACGCTCGGCTTATCCTATACAGCTTGGCACACGTCATCCGCTCACCATCGTGAAGAATCAAATCATCGACATATTCCAGCGTATGGGCTTCACCCTTGCTGAGGGACCGGAGATTGACGATGACCTCCATGTGTTCACAAAGCTTAACTTTGCTGCCGACCATCCCGCACGCGATATGCAGGACACTTTCTTTGTGGAGCAAAATCCTAACGATGTGACCAAGAACATCCTCTTGCGCTCGCACACATCAAACGACCAAAGCCGCATCATGGAGCATCAGCAGCCTCCTATCCGCGTGATTTGCCCGGGTAGAGTATATCGCAACGAGGCTATCTCGGCACGTGCCCACTGCTTCTTCCATCAGCTTGAGGGCTTGTATGTAGACAAGAATGTGTCGTTCACCGACCTCAAGCAGGTGCTCCTGACCTTTGCTCGCGAGTTGTTTGGTCCTGACACAAAGATTCGTCTGCGTCCAAGCTACTTCCCGTTCACAGAGCCAAGTGCCGAGATGGACATCTCTTGCCATATCTGTGGCGGCAAGGGTTGTGGCTTCTGCAAGCACACTGGTTGGGTGGAAATCCTTGGCTGTGGCATGGTAGACCCCAATGTGCTTGAGGCTTGCGGCATCGACAGCAAGGTTTACACAGGCTATGCCTTTGGTCTTGGTATCGAGCGCATCACCAACTTGAAGTATCGTGTTGCCGACCTCCGTATGTTCTCGGAGAACGACACACGATTCCTCGACGAGTTCGTTGCAGCAGAATAAATTAACGTCAATCATACGGATAATTGATTTAACGTCAATTACACGGGTTATATTTAGCGTCAACCATACGTTTAATATCCGTGTAATTGGCGTTAATTTTTTATTAGTGCGATTGACGTTGGTTTCTATCCGTATAATAGACGTTAATTTTTTGCCAGTATTAATAGTTGGGTACAGAAAAATGTAGTACCTTTGTAATAACTATATATAATAATGTAAACTATAAACATCTTATGCAGCCAATATTCATTGCAGGCCCTTGCGTCATTGAGTCGCAGGAACTGCTCAACACCGTTGCCGAGGAGCTTGTGCGCATCAACAATAAGCTTGGCACTGATATAATTTTCAAGGCTTCGTTCGACAAGGCCAACCGTACATCTATCAAGTCGTTCCGCGGTCCTGGATTGGGTCGCGGCTTGCAGATGCTTGCAGATGTTAAGTCGAAATATGGATTGCGTGTGCTCACCGACATACACGAGAGCTTCCAAGCTGGTCCTGTGGGCGAGGTGTGCGACGTTATTCAGATTCCTGCTTTCCTATGCCGACAGACCGACTTGCTTGCTGCCGCTGCACGCACAGGAAAGATTGTGAACATCAAAAAAGCCCAATTTCTCAGTGGTATCGACATGAAGTATCCCGTGGAGAAGGCTCTCGATGCAGGAGCTAAGGAGGTGTGGCTCACAGAGCGTGGCAATATGTTTGGCTACAACAATCTTGTGGTTGACTTCCGCAATATTCCTGATATGCTTGAGATTACACCACGTGTCATCATGGATTGCACTCACAGTGTGCAGCGTCCCGGTGCTGGTGGAGGCAAGACATCAGGCGACCGTCGCTTTGTGCCAAATATGGCCCTTGCTGCAAAGGCTTTCGGTGCCAACGGTTATTTCTTTGAGGTGCATCCCGACCCCGAACATGCTTTGAGCGACGGACCAAACATGCTGTATCTCGACAAACTCGAACAACTAATAAACAAACTCGTATGAACAAGTTAGCAACTGAACGACTAAAGCACGTTAAGGAATATGCCATTCAGTGTATTAAGGACGAGGCGAAAGCCTTGATGGACCTTATACCACAGCTCGATGATAATTTTGATAAGTCGGTTGACTTGATATACAACTGTCATGGTAAGGTGATTGTAACTGGAGTTGGCAAGAGCGGACATATAGGTGCAAAGATAGCAGCAACACTGTCGTCTACAGGCACTCCTTCGTTTTTCATAAATCCGCTTGACGTATTTCATGGCGACCTTGGCGTTATGACCAAGGACGATGTGGTGCTTGCCATAAGCAACTCAGGACAGACCGACGAACTGCTGCGTTTCATTCCTATGGTGCTGCACATGCAGATTCCTATCATCGGAATGAGTGGCAATCCCGACTCTTTGCTTGCCAAATACTCCACGGCTCATATAAATATTCGTGTGGAGAAGGAGGCTTGTCCGCTTAACCTTGCGCCTACAAGCAGCACAACAGCTACACTTGCCATGGGCGACGCCTTGGCTGTGGCTCTTATGGAGGTGCGCGATTTTAAGCCACGCGACTTTGCACAGTTCCATCCTGGCGGTTCTTTGGGCAAGCGATTGCTCACTACTGCTGCCGATGTTATGAAGAGCGACGACATGCCTGTCATTTCTAAGGAAATGCCTCTGGGTGATGCCATTCTGCTTGTATCGAAAGGCAAGATGGGTATGGGTGTTGCTATAGAGGACGATAAGGTGATAGGATTGATAACTGATGGCGACCTTCGCAGAGCTATGGAGAAATGGCGTGAGCGTTTCTTCGACCGGCCAGTTAGCGACATCATGACAACCACTCCAAAGATGGTGGCTCCAACAACCAAAATCAGCGAGATACAGAAGATAATGAATAAATACAAGATACACTCTGTGCTCGTCGTAGATGAGGAGAAACATTTGCTTGGCATTGTCGACCACTACAGATGTATGGTATAGAATAAGTTGTAAAAATAGAACAAGCAGTGTATTGCAAGGTGAAAAAACTGCAATAAACATTAGATAAATGATATTCAGGACAATAATAATAACTATAGTCGCTTGTCTGTCGTTTTTGGCAGAAGCATCTGCTCAGACAAGCGACTCGCTTATCGTCAGCCAACTCCGGCGGGAGGGCATAAGCTTCTCCCACAACAACAGCGTGACGCTGCTTATGAGCGGACAGGAGAAATTCGACGATATGTTTAAGGCAATACGCCAGGCACGCAGCAGTGTGCATCTGGAATACTTCAACTTTCGCAACGACTCTATAGCCTCGTTGTTGTTTGACATTCTTGCCGAGAAGGCTAAGGAGGGGGTTGAGGTGCGTGCTTTGTTTGACGGCTTTGGCAATGACTCGAACAACCGGCCATTGCGCAAGCGTCATATTAAGGATATTCGCTCTAAGGGGATAGAGATATATGAGTTCGACCCTGTGCGGTTTCCATGGATTAATCATGTGTTTCATCGTGACCACCGCAAGATTGTTGTCATTGACGGACAAATAGCATATACGGGTGGCATGAATGTGGCCGACTATTATATTAATGGAACTCCGCAGGTGGGCGAATGGCGCGATATGCACTGCCGTATAGAAGGTGATGAGGTGAATACGCTTCAGGATATTTTTCTTAGAATATGGAATAAGACGGCCAAGCAAAATGTGCATGGCGCAAAATATTATCGCAACGCTAATGGAGGAAACTATTTCGAGGGGTTGAAACCTGACACATGCCACACTGCGGGAAAGAAGATGGTGGGCATCATAAACCGTGAGCCACGCACGACGAACAAGATTATACGCTCGTTCTACTGCAATGCCATCAATGATGCTAAGGACAGCATAAAACTTGTAAACCCTTATCTCACGCTTACGCATAAACTCAAGAAAACTATTAAAAAGGCTCTGAAGCGTGGTGTTAAGATGGAGATAATGGTGTCGGCACATAGTGACATTCCGCTAACGCCCGATTGTGTGTTCTATAATGTGCACAAACTGATGAAGCGTGGTGCCGACATTTATATTTATGAGCCGGGATTTCACCATACTAAAATAATAATGGTGGACGGACGCTTTTGCACAGTAGGTAGTGCCAACCTCAATTCGCGCAGTCTTCGCTTCGACTATGAGGAGAATGCTGTTATCATCGACCCTGCTACAACGGCAGAGCTGTCGCGTATGTTCGACCGTGACAAGACGCGTAGCTTCAAGCTCACTCCAAAGAAGTGGAAAGAGTTCCGCTCTCCTTGGAAGAGGTTTGTGGGGTGGTTTGCGCATCTCTTGGCACCGGTGATATAATATATAATAAGGTGTACAAAATCAATTAATTTATAATAAAAAAATATGAGGTCGAGTGATATACGGCTCGACCTCATATTTTTTTCATTTATAAAGTTTATCTGATTTCAGACAGATATTCAGCACACATTTCAGCACATCTTTCTCCATCCACTCCTGCCGAGACAATACCGCCAGCATATCCTGCACCTTCTCCACATGGGAAGAGTCCATGAATTTGTACGTGTTGCAATGTCTCGCGGTCGCGTAGAATGCGTACTGGTGATGATGTGCGAGTCTCTGTAGCTATCATGACAGCTTCATTGGTGAGGAAACCGCGACTCATCTTGCCGAATTTCTTAAATCCTTCCTGCAAACGATGACTCACTTGCTTGGGTAGCCAGAAATGTAATGGCGAGGAAATGAGGCCTGGGGCATAGCTGCTCTTAGGCAAGTCGTAAGACAGTTTGCCTCTTACAAAGTCATCCATACGTTGTGCGGGGGCTGTCTGTTTCATATTGCCCTGTTGCCAACAAGAGCGTTCGAGCTGTTCCTGGAAGTGCATCATGCGCAAATGGTCGTTCTCATTGCCCTCCACATCCTCGGGACGTGTCTCGACTACCATGCCTGAGTTTGACCATTGTGTGCCACGATTGCTCGGACTCATGCCATTCACCACAAGCTGTTCCTTGTCGGTGGCGGCTGGTATAACAAAGCCTCCAGGACACATACAGAAAGAATATACTCCACGACCGTCTACCTGTGTGACGAAACTGTATTCGGCTGCGGGCAAGTATTTGCCACGACCTTGCTTGGAGTGATATTGTATTTGGTCAATCAGTTGTGACGGATGCTCCAAGCGCACACCTACAGCAATGCCCTTTGCTTCAATCTCAATCTTTGCTTCGGCAAGATAGCGGTAGACATCGCGTGCCGAATGACCGGTGGCGAGAATCACGGGTCCGTGATAGGTTTCCTCTCTGCCATTGACAAGGTTGATGGCTTCTACGCCAACAATAGTGTCGTTGTTGATAATAAGGCGTGTCATCTTGGTTTGGAAGTGCACCTCGCCACCACATCTTATTATAGTCTCGCGCATGTTCTCAATAACCTTTGGTAGCTTATCTGTACCGATATGTGGGTGTGCATCGGCAAGAATGGATGTTGAGGCTCCATGTTGGCAGAACACATTGAGTATTTTCTCAATGCTTCCGCGCTTTTTGGAACGTGTGTAGAGTTTGCCGTCGGAATAAGCTCCTGCTCCACCTTCGCCGAAACAGTAGTTGCTTTCGGGATCAACTGCCTGATTCTTCTTGATGTTGGCAAGGTCTACCTTGCGGTCGCGAACATTCTTGCCACGCTCCAGGACAATGGGGCGAAGTCCTAATTCTATGAGCCTTAGCGAAGCGAAGAGTCCGCCAGGACCTTCACCCACTACAACAACAGTGGGCTTTCCGCTTACATCGCCATATTCTGTCGGCACATATTCATCGTCCTGTGGTATCTCATTGATGTATACTCTCACAGTGAGATTGATGAATATGGTGCGTTGTCGTGCGTCGATGCTTCGCTTCAGCACTCTCACAGCATTTATTGTTCTTGCGTCAATACCCTTGTCTTCAGCCACGAACTGTCGTATGTTCTGCTCGCTCGAAGCCACAACCGGTTGCACGCGTATTTGATATTCTTGTATCATATTTTATTATGTGTATTGCTTATGTAGCACAAAATTAAGAAAATAAACTTGAATAACAATTTTTTATAGAGGAAAATGTGGTTTGTTGTAATATTGATAATAATATCAATTTTATAATA
>CAKQEI010000019.1 GCA_934230115.1 uncultured Prevotella sp.
GAGTCAAATTACGGTCGCACCCTACGTGGGTGCGTGGATTGAAACTTACTACTAAAACCAAGAGAAATATCTGAAATAGTCGCACCCTACGTGGGTGCGTGGATTGAAACTCGTTATGACCGTGCAGAGTGGCTCGCAGGCGAGTGTCGCACCCTACGTGGGTGCGTGGATTGAAACGCGCGGATGGGACGCGGAAACAACCATAAAATGGGTCGCACCCTACGTGGGTGCGTGGATTGAAACTATGATGATTTAGAAAGCGATATAGTCTATTATGTCGCACCCTACGTGGGTGCGTGGATTGAAACATTTGAACAAATATTAAATATGGTTAATGAAATAGTCGCACCCTACGTGGGTGCGTGGATTGAAACATGAACTACAGCACATTCTATGGGCGTTAGGCGAGTCGCACCCTACGTGGGTGCGTGGATTGAAACATTATCACCCAATGGCTACATGAGGGCGAAATCTGTGTCGCACCCTACGTGGGTGCGTGGATTGAAACTTCGCCGGTTATATCTTGCCATCCGTTACTCGCAGTCGCACCCTACGTGGGTGCGTAGATTGAAACTTAATTGTGGCGCGCTTTTGCGCGTCACTTTTGTTGTCGCACCCTACGTGGGTGCGTGGATTGAAACTAACGGAGGGCTAAACAACATTGTTAGCGGTCTGTGTCGCACCCTACGTGGGTGCGTGGATTGAAACTTTAGACTGGACTCTGTGCCTCATGTAGACCTTTGTCGCACCCTACGTGGGTGCGTGGATTGAAACAACCAATCCATACGAAAGGCAGTAGGTGTGGTATGTCGCACCCTACGTGGGTGCGTGGATTGAAACTTTTTGCATGATATAGTTATGAAATTCCAATTATATGTCGCACCCTACGTGGGTGCGTGGATTGAAACCCCACCTCCGACAAGGAGGGTGTCTAATTAATTTAGTCGCACCCTACGTGGGTGCGTGGATTGAAACTCGACCCCGATGGCTGGAATTTATAATCCCTGTGTCGCACCCTACGTGGGTGCGTGGATTGAAACATTTTCTAATGGCTTACTCATTTCCATTTTTGTTTGTCGCACCCTACGTGGGTGCGTGGATTGAAACGAAATACTCTTTATCACATAAATGAGCCTTGCTCTGTCGCACCCTACGTGGGTGCGTGGATTGAAACTACCTTTGTAGACGATGAAACAGGGTATGAGGTGTCGCACCCTACGTGGGTGCGTGGATTGAAACTGTGGTCTAAGGATGGATGCTCAACATCTAAGCCGTCGCACCCTACGTGGGTGCGTGGATTGAAACCCACATCTCTTAGATAAAAGGCGTTAACCACAAGTCGCACCCTACGTGGGTGCGTGGATTGAAACATGAGGTTGTCGAACTTGATGAAATCAAGACATATGTCGCACCCTACGTGGGTGCGTGGATTGAAACAACTCTCGCAACAATACGAACAAAATAATGTTGCAGTCGCACCCTACGTGGGTGCGTGGATTGAAACTTGAAAATGACTCTGTTATGGCTGATTTGCAAGGTCGCACCCTACGTGGGTGCGTGGATTGAAACTGGTGCGTTAGGATAGCAAGCACGGAAGAGGGCGGGTCGCACCCTACGTGGGTGCGTGGATTGAAACAGAGGTTAACGAGGCGAGAGTAACCGACAACGCGCAGTCGCACCCTACGTGGGTGCGTGGATTGAAACATATCGTTTTAAGTTTTAATTAGTTGTTTTATTTGTCGCACCCTACGTGGGTGCGTGGATTGAAACATCATGAATAAAACGAAACCAAATTGGAGCAAAGTCGCACCCTACGTGGGTGCGTGGATTGAAACTTTGGAATAAAGGCAAACCGTGATTGGCTGGCACAGTCGCACCCTACGTGGGTGCGTGGATTGAAACTTTGCCATCTCGCAAATCCTTGCTACCTTTGCAGTCGCACCCTACGTGGGTGCGTGGATTGAAACTTTGCGTCCTCTTCCTACTCCGCAAGGTGCTGAGTCGCACCCTACGTGGGTGCGTGGATTGAAACTCCGACAACCGCCGACAACGTAACCGTCGCGACTGTCGCACCCTACGTGGGTGCGTGGATTGAAACAATATAATATTTGAAACGCTTACCTTGCAATTGGTCGCACCCTACGTGGGTGCGTGGATTGAAACACATCTGCGAAGGGACTGATGGCTGTGTCGGGCGGGTCGCACCCTACGTGGGTGCGTGGATTGAAACATAATGCTTTTTATATATCAGATTCCTTTGCTTCGTCGCACCCTACGTGGGTGCGTGGATTGAAACCCTAAAAACTCAAAAAAGTTATAGTGACGTGCTCCGTCGCACCCTACGTGGGTGCGTGGATTGAAACATAAGCGAGAACATTATGAATCAAGTTATTGACAGTCGCACCCTACGTGGGTGCGTGGATTGAAACATCTGAGACGTTAAAAATTTGTTCAACGCAACAGTCGCACCCTACGTGGGTGCGTGGATTGAAACATTAAACATTGTATTATAAGCCTGTAATTTTCAGTCGCACCCTACGTGGGTGCGTGGATTGAAACCGTGAAGCGATAGGAGAATTAGAAGTCGAAGAAAAGTCGCACCCTACGTGGGTGCGTGGATTGAAACGCAATCAATATGAACGACAGTTGAAAGAGGCTGAGTCGCACCCTACGTGGGTGCGTGGATTGAAACAACCTCACTTTTTTATTTGTGTACGGTATGATCAGTCGCACCCTACGTGGGTGCGTGGATTGAAACAGATACGAGTTATTGCAATGGTGTGGCAACGTGGAGTCGCACCCTACGTGGGTGCATGGATTGAAACTAATATTCCTGTCGTTGCGCGTTGTTATTTAGGTCGCA
Organism: uncultured Prevotella sp.; assembly: GCA_934230115.1. Classification (GTDB taxonomy): domain Bacteria; phylum Bacteroidota; class Bacteroidia; order Bacteroidales; family Bacteroidaceae; genus Prevotella. The sequence continues at coordinate 2,864 of CAKQEI010000019.1, forward strand.
CCCTACGTGGGTGCGTGGATTGAAACATTTTAGGGAACATGAAACCATTATCAGACCACAGTCGCACCCTACGTGGGTGCGTGGATTGAAACCGGTCTTGGCGCATCGCCATTTGCAGCCCATATAGTCGCACCCTACGTGGGTGCGTGGATTGAAACACACTCTATCACGACCGTATTGTTAATCTCGTTAAGCCGCACCCTACGTGGGTGCGTGGATTAAACTTACTTGCTATGGTGTCCTTTTGATGTTCCGAAAAAGAGGCAGAAATCACCCGTTAAGTTGTTAAGATAACGCTCTGATATCTAACAACAGATCTACCAATGCTTATGCCGACTCGTCCAATTCAAAGGTAAAGTAGTTGAGGACAACCGTGAAACTAATGCCTGGATCGAGATATAAAGTTCTGCTACATGTCATGAAATAGTCGTATCATGCCTTGAAATGATCGTATCATGCCATGATACGAAGCTTTAAATTAAGTTTTGATATAAATGCCTGTTTACGAAATAATATTGTAATTTTGCAGCCTACATCAAAACAAATAACAATTATGAGAAACTTTAACACAAAGGCGATTGCCGCTGCTCTTTTCGCGACCGTCGCCGTATCGACAGTCTCTGCACAAATACCGCAAGGCTACTACGACTCCCTGAAAGGCAAGAAGGGAGCCGAACTGAAGACTGCTGTACATAACATTGTAAAAGAAGCCAAAGTGCTTGAATATGGTTCGGGCGAAGGCAAAACATGGTATGGCTTTTGGACTACCGACCGCACAGACGACGGAAAATACATCGACCGCTATTCACCAGAAAGCTCTTGGGTGATGAGCACAGCACAAGGCGAATCGGGAGTAGGAATGAACATTGAGCACTCGTTCCCCAAAAGCTGGTGGGGCAAGGCACAGAATCAGGCCTACAAGGACCTTTACAACCTTATGCCATGCGAGAGCAAAATCAACTCCACCAAGAGCAACTATCCCATGGGAGAGGTTGTAAGCGGCGACAAGGGCAACGGATTCACTAAAGTAGGCAAAGGCCCCGACGGCAATATGTACTGGGAACCTGCCGACAAATGGAAGGGTGAGTTCGCACGCGGCTACATGTACATGGCAACCACCTACCAGAACCTCACATGGACTGGAGCGCAGGCTCTGCAGATATTGCAGCAAGGCGACTACCCCACTCTTCAGGAATGGGCCTACAAACTGTATATCCAGTGGGCAAAGGAAGACCCGGTGGACGCACTTGAGGTGAAGCGCAACAACGACGTGAGCAAGATACAAGGCAACCGCAACCCATTTGTCGACTTCCCCAACCTCATGGAATACATCTGGGGCGACAGCATCGACTACGCTTTCGACCCTGCCAACACCCTTACTACAGAAAAATACGTAGATGGTAGCGACCCAACCAATCCTGACAACCCACAGCCAGGAGACGAATGGGAAACTTTCTACTCCGTAAACTATAAGGGCGACAATGGCGGATGCAACATCGAAATAGCACAGGCTCCAACCGAAGGAGGCAAACTGTGGACCAACACTGCCCAGTACGGATGGAAGGCCTCTGGATTTGTTGGAGGCAAGAACAATGTTTCCGACGGAAGCATTGTTACTCCTGTGATTGACCTTGCAGAATATGAGTCGGCTACATTCAGCTTCAACCATGCAGAGAAGTTCGACACCAATCCTGCAGAGAGAATGAGCGTTGAGGTGCGTTGCGAGGGAATTACAACCAAGCTGGGCGGCATCAACTGGCCATCGGGCAACAACTGGACATTCGTCAGTTCCGGCGATGTCGACCTTACACCGTTTGCCGGCAAGAAGATACAGATTGCCTTCCACTACACAAGCACCGCCGACGTGGCTGGAACATGGGAGATAGGCGACATTGCCGTGAAGGGCAAGAAGAAAGGCTCTACCGGCATAGGCTGCATCTTCAACCCTACAGCCAGCAGCTTCAACCCGTCTGCACCATACACAGTATACGACCTCTCAGGACACCGCATCAACAACATCAACGAAGCCAATGGTGTTGTGGTGGTAAAGCAGAACGGCAAGACGTTCAAGATGATGAGAAATTGAATGTTGAGTTTTGAATGTTGAATTTTGAATTGTGCGCTTTGCGCATTAGGAATTGTTCAATTAAGAATTAAGTAACAATTCAGAATTATCTTTACATATATAATGGTGTGTCAAAACTCAAACAATGCTGGCTGAAAGCCCGCATTGTTTGAGTTTAACTCCCTCCTACCTCCCTCTTAACTCCCTTCTCCTATTAATTCGTTGAAAAAACCTAATATTTAGCCCATCCTTATCCATATACGGGAAAAAATGTGTAAGTTTGCACTCGTTTTATAAAACATACACATTATTTAATGATAAGAATAGAAAATTTCATCCAGCTCAAGGCGTTTGCCCGTCAGGATGCATTCGTGTTATCAATTATTTGGATAGCCAGTTTCGCTTGCATCACTGTTGTTCCAGCAGGCGTATTGGGCAATTTGCTCGCCCTTGCCACACCATTCATTATTGCATGGCGACTGACAAAGTTCCGCGACCAGATTCTTGGCGGCTCCATCTCGTTCCGCCGTGCGTTTGCCTACGGAGTCTACACATTCTTCTACGCCTCCTTGTTGTTCGCACTCGCGCAGTTTGCCTATTTCCGCTTTCTCGACCACGGAGCCTTCGCCACCATGATTACCGAGAGCATGCGTTTGCTCGCCCCTATGTATGAGCAGAGCGGCATATCTAAAGCAGAGCTCAACAGCAATATTGATCTCGTGACTATGCTCACCCCAATACAGTGGGCGTTCCTGTTTATGATTCAGAACTTGCTCATAGGCTTCATCGCCAGTCTGCCAATAGCGGCTGTGTGCATGAGGAGAGCAAAAGGCGAGAACTAAAAGACCAAAAGATTAGAACATTTTTAAACAGCTTAGAATATGGACATAACTGTCATCATACCCCTATACAACGAGGAAGAATCGCTGCCCGAACTATATTCATGGATTGAGCGCGTGATGAAGCAGAACAACTTCACTTTTGAGGTAATCTTCGTGAACGACGGCTCAACCGACCATTCTTGGGACGTAATTGAGAGCCTCTCGCAGAAGTCGCCCTATGTCAAGGGCATTAAGTTCCGCCGCAACTACGGCAAGAGCCCTGCCCTGTATTGCGGCTTCAAGGAGGCTCAAGGCGATGTGGTAATAACCATGGATGCCGACCTTCAGGACTCTCCCGACGAGATACCCGCACTTTACCACATGATCAAGGACGATGGCTACGACCTCGTGAGCGGCTACAAGCAGAACCGCAAGCAGGGCGACCCTCTGTCGAAGACTATACCGACAAAGCTTTTTAATGCCACGGCACGCAAGGTGAGCGGCATACACAACCTGCACGACTTCAACTGCGGACTCAAGTCCTACCGCCGCGATGTGGTGAAGAACATCGAGGTGTACGGCGAGATGCACCGCTACATTCCATACCTTGCCAAGAACGCCGGCTTCGACAAGATTGGTGAGAAGCCTGTACACCACCAGGCACGCAAGTATGGCTCGTCGAAGTTCATGGGATGGAACCGTTTCTTCAATGGTTACCTCGACCTCATCACATTGTGGTTCCTCTCGAGCTTTGGCAAGAAGCCAATGCACGTGTTCGGCTTCCTCGGCACACTGATGTTTTTCATCGGCTTCGTCTCGGCATTCGCTTTGGGTGTGGACAAGCTGTGGTGTCTGTCGCAGGGCATTCCACAACGCCTCGTCACCGACTCGCCATATTTCTACATCGCACTAACAATGATGATGATAGGCACACAGTTCTTCCTTGCGGGATTCATCGGCGACCTCGTGAGCCGCTCGTCGCAAAACCGCAACGACTATCAGATAGAGAAGACTCTGAAGTGCGACGCGTCGCTGATTAAGGACTAAGAATAAAAAAAACGAACATTCTGTTTAAAATGCGAAACCTGTTTTAAATGCAAAACATCACACGAATATTCATAAGCATAGTGGTAGGCGCGCTCATGCTGTCTGCATGTTCGTCGATAGACTGTCCGCTGAGCAATCGCGTCTATGCCACATTCAGGCTTGCGGGCGAGGTGGACACACTCTACGACACACTCACTATTGCCACCATGCGCTCCATAGACAATCCTGAGGAGGACACGGTGCTCATCAACAAGCTCACGCTTTGCGACAGCCTCAACCTGCCCATGAGCTACACCCGCGGCGAGGATACTTTCTACTTCATGCTGCAGCAATACGGCACTGGCTTGAAGACTATCGACACGGTGTGGGTGGAAAAGGAGAACCTGCCACACTTCGAGTCGGTAGACTGCAATCCTTCGATGTTCCACACTATCAATGGCGTGCGCTTCACGCGTCATGCCATCGACAGCATTAAGGTTAATAACAATAAGGTAACTTACTATGACACTAAAGCGCATTTCCTCATATATTTCAAGAATCGCGGCATTTAGTGTCGCCTTGCTCCTATTGATGTCTGCCTTGCCGGTCTCGGCACAAAAAAAGACAGCCACAAACCAGACAAAGAATAAGACAGTAACAAACCAAGCCAAAAAGAAGCTTGGCGCAAAGGCGGTGGCAGAGAAGGACACAGTGGCTCTGTTTCGCGGAGTGGCTGTTTCAGCCGACTTGATAGGCGCAGCACAATTGGCCCTAAGCGACTACGGACAATACGAGGCTGCTCTGCGCATAAACCTGCGCGACAAGTACTTCCCAGTGTTTGAGCTGGGCTACGGCAAAGCCGATGCCGACGACCCAAGCACAAAGCTCAGTTACAAGACTTCGGCTCCATACGTACGCATTGGTCTGGACTTCAACATAGCCAAGAACAAGCACGACGACTACCGCATCTACGGAGGATTCCGCTATGCCTTCAGCTACTACAAGTTCGATGTGGCTTCAGAGGGATTGAAAGACCCTGTGTGGGGCGACAATGCCGACTTCGACCTACGCGACATCAAAGCCAACTATCATTGGCTTGAAGGAGTGTTTGGTGTTGACGCCAAGATAGCCGGACCATTCCGTCTGGGATGGAGCGTGCGCTACCGACGCCACCTGTCTGGCGACAACGGAACTGTGGGCAACACATGGTATGTGCCGGGCTACGGCAAGCAAGGAGGCTCGCGTCTTGGCGGAACCTTCAATGTGATATTTGAACTTTAACTCACCCCACTATACAAAACTATGAAAAAGAAACTCTACTGGCAACTTCCCTTTCTCCTGTTCCTTATCATCGGCACCGTGGTGATAGTGCGCCAACAGCGCAGCACGCCCTACCAGCACGACGAGGGCCAGGTGTTCGGCACTTTCTACCACATCACCTACCAGAACGACTCAAGCCTCAACAACGAGATTCTTGCCGAACTCGCCAAGGTAGACAGTGCCCTGTCGATGTTCAACAAGGAGTCTATCATCTCGCGCATAAACAAAGGCGAGAATGTGGAGACCAACGAGATGTTCAACACCGTGTTCAGCCTTGCCGAAGACATAGCCGACAACACCAACGGAGCATTCGACATAACCGTAGCCCCGCTTGTAAACGCATGGGGATTCGGTTTCAAGACAGGCAACCATCCAAGCAAGGCCACTATCGACTCCTTGCGCTCGGTGGTAGGCTACAAGAAGGTTTCGCTTAAAAACAATCACATAAGCAAGACCGACCCGCGAGTGATGCTCGACTGTAGCGCAATAGCCAAAGGTTATGGATGCGACGTTGTGGCAGCCCTCCTGCGCCGGCATGGCATCGACAACTACCTTGTAGAGATTGGCGGTGAGGTTGTGGCTAAAGGCATCAGCGAGAAACGCCTGCCCTGGAAGATAGGAGTGACAAAGCCCAGCGACGACTCGCTCGCTGTGGACAAAGAGCTGCAAACTGTGCTCAACGTCAAGAATATGGCTATGGCAACAAGTGGCAACTACCGCAACTTCTACTATAAGAACGGCAAGAAATACGCCCACACAATCGACCCCAAGACGGGTTATCCCGTTCAGCACAACATCCTATCTGCCACTGTGCTCGCCAAGCATTGCGCCGAGGCCGACGCCTATGCCACCTCGTTCATGGTGATGGGGCTGGACAAGGCCAAGCAGGTGCTCGACAAGCATCCCGAGCTAATGGCTTATCTGATATACGCCGACCATAAAGGCAACATGCAGGTGTGGTACTCGCCAAGCATGAAGGACAAGATTCTGAAATAAATACTGGGCAGAACCCCAAGAATTGGGCAAACCCCAAGAAGAAGAGGATACGCTGAATGAATTTCTATGAGAAACTCGCTGCCATGCCACTATTCCAAGGCTTGACCAACAGCGAACTGACGCAGATTATAGGCCAGACCAAGTTTGCCTTCCGCAAGATTGCTCCTGGCAAGACCATACACGAGGAGGGAGAGCCGTGCCACAGCATGGCTTTCCTCATCGACGGTGTGGCCACGGCAATAATGTCGGCTGCCGACCATGGATATTCGGTAGAAGAGACAATGCTTGCTCCAGAGATGTTGCAACCGGAACGGCTCTTCGGACTCACCCAACGTTACACCCACACCTTCACAGCCCTCACGGAGTGCGACCTGATGGAAATAGGCAAGAACGACATCATGCAACTCTCCGACGAGTTCTTCATCTTCCGTATCAATCTGCTAAACGCCATATCCATCGTCTCGCAGAAGAACGAACGCCTTATATGGCAACCAATGCCGCAAGACACGCGAGGGCGCATCGCACGATTTCTCGCCCTCCATTGCACCAAACCCACTGGCGCAAAAACAATAAGAATAAAGATGACACGGCTCGCCCAAGAGACCGGACTGGGCCGCCTGGCCATATCGAAAGAGCTGAACGAAATGCAGGAGCTGGGACTCCTTGACTTCAGCCGGGGAATAATAACCATCAAGGCTATTGAAAAACTATATCAGAAAATATGACGTATTGCAAATATTTTCTGTAACTTTGCACGTATATCTCTAAGAAGACCTCTACATATCAATATATATAATAAGGTGGAACAAAAAAAATCACAGCGTGCCGACTTGGAGAGCAAGCGTCTTACGGGATTCCTGATAGGACTGACAGTGGCTCTGTCGCTGTTTCTCGCAGCTATGGAATACACTACAACCGACGCTCCAGACAGCTCCAATGCCGACCAGATTGACGACCTCATGAATGATGTGGACCTTATGCCTGCTCCCGACCGACGCGACATGATTGCAGCTGTGGAGCCACAGGCTAAGAAGGCTCCCACACAAAAGCTTAAGGTGGTTGAGAAGAAATCGCAGATGGAGAAGCTTAACGACATTACGCAGATGCGTACTGTGGGCGAGGGCGAAGGCACAGCCTTGGGCAACGGCAAGGATGGCAACGCCAACGACGACACGCCAGACCTGCAACCTGTGGCAGTAGACAACAACGACAATCCGCTCAACTTCCGTGTGGTGGAGCAGTTGCCCGAGTTCCCAGGAGGTATGGCGGCTTTCGTGAAATGGCTCACCGACAATCTGCATTACCCTGCATTGGCTCAAAGACAGAACATTCAGGGACGAGTGGTGGTGACATTCATCATCAACCGCGACGGCTCTACAAGCGACCTGAAGATAGCCAAGTCGGTGAATCCTATGCTCGACCGCGAAGCTTTGCGCGTGGCACGCATGATGCCCAACTGGAAACCAGGATTGGCAAACGGCAAGCCCTGCCGCACCCTGTTCGCCATACCAATAGAGTTCAAGATATAAACATTTAGTTACAACATATTCAGAAACCATTAAAATACTAAGAAGATATGATAACAGCAGACCAAATTCTACAACTAGTAAACAATTATCTCGACAACATGCCCTACGACCGTCAGCCAGCTTCGCTTTATGCCCCTATACGCTACGTGCTGTCAATGGGCGGCAAACGCATTCGCCCCGTGCTCATGCTCCTTGGCTACAACATCTACAAGGACGACCCTGAGAGCATCCTCATGCCTGCATGTGCGCTTGAGACATATCATAACTATACTCTGCTGCACGACGACCTAATGGACAACGCCGACATTCGCCGTGGTCACGAGACTGTTCACCGCAAGTGGGATGCCAACACAGCCATTCTCTCGGGCGACACTATGCTCGTGCTCGCCTATCAGCGTATGGCTATGTGCGACCCCGAGAAGATGCCTGAAGTGATGAAACTCTTCTCCGAGACTGCTCTTGAGATTGGTGAAGGACAGCAGTACGACATGGACTTCGAACACCGAAACGATGTGACTGAGGAAGAATACATCGAGATGATACGCCTTAAGACCAGCGTGCTGCTGGCTTGCGCTCTCAAGATTGGTGGCATTTTAGCAGGAGCTTCGAGCGAAGACGCCGACAACCTCTACCGCTTCGGCGAGAAGATTGGTCTCGCATTCCAGTTGCAGGACGACTATCTCGACGTTTATGGCGACACACGTGTGTTCGGCAAGGCCATTGGAGGCGACATCACCAGCAACAAGAAGACATACATGCTCATCAATGCCTTCAACCGTGCCAACGACGAGCAGCGCGCTGAGCTTGAGCGTTGGATTTCGGCTACAGAGTTCAACCGCGAGCAGAAGATTGCCGCTGTCACCCGACTCTACAACGAGATAGGCATCGACAAACTGGCGCAGGAGAAAATAAACCACTACTTCGAGGAGAGCCGCAAATATCTGGCTGCACTCAATGTGGCAGAGGAGCGCAAGGCCGAACTCGCTGCCTACGCACAGCGCATGATGAAAAGAAATTATTAAAAAAAACATTAGAGAAAGTGCCTTACAGAAGATTTCCTAAGACTGACACCGCGCGTCTGAAATCGTTGAGCACTCTGCTCAACAATAGCGACGTGTATGCAGCCAAAAGCCGATTTATCAATATGGAGTTGATAAACACGGCCAAAAGCCTGCACGACCAACTCAAGACACTCAGCAGCCAATTCATGTTGAGCTACGAGGCTCAGATGCGCAACTATAAGACTCTCGCCAAACCTCAGAAGAACATGCTCACCTATGTGTTGCATTTCGTGCGCGTGCTCAGCATGTCGATTGAGCGAGGAGAAATGAAAACGGCTGTGCTGCATGACTACTACTCCACTCATGACGCCGATGAGCTGATACGCCAACTACACAACGTAGAAAGTGCCTTCCAGCTGACGCCTGGCATCATCGAAGGCGAGAAACGACGCATAGCCGACGGCGGACGACCCATATACAATCCTACTATAGGTATGGTGGCCACGCACTTCGACATATTCAGCAACCTGTACAAACAGCAACGTATTCTCAACGACAAGGCCGAACGCGCCTTGAACGAAGTGAAGAAAGTGCGAACAGAAGTAGACAAGCTGCTCGTTGACATATGGAACCAGGTGGAGCAACATTTTGCCGAACTGCCGCCAGAAACACGCTTCGACCAATGCCGACGCTACGGTATAATATACTACTACCGCAAGGGCGAAACCAACGAAGAAAAGAAACAGGAGAAGAAAGACTGATGAATTTTATTGATACACACACACATCTCGACGGCGAGGAGTTCAACGCCGACCGCAACGAGACGATGCAACGTGCACGAGAGGCAGGAGTGAGCCATGTGTTTATTCCTGCCATCGACCTTAAGTCGGTGGAGACAGTGCTCGACACTTGCCGTAAATATCCTGGCTATGCCTATCCTATGCTCGGACTGCACCCCGAGGAGGTGCGTGCCGACTGGAGCGATGTGCTCGACCAAATGCACGAATACCTCAAGCCAGGCCATCCGTTCATAGCCATAGGCGAGGTGGGACTCGACTACTATTGGTCGCGAGAGTTTGAGCACGAACAGCTCATGGCTTTCGAGCGTCAGGTGGAATGGTCGATTGCCACCCGTCTGCCGCTGATGATCCACTGTCGCAAGGGACAGAACGAGATGGTGCAGATGCTGCGCAAGTACAAGGACGAGCTGCCAGGAGGTGTGTTCCATTGCTTCACGGGCAATGAGCATGAGGCAGAGGAACTGCTTCAGTTCTCAAATTTTGTGCTCGGTATAGGCGGCGTGCTAACATTCAAGAAGAGCCACCTGCCCGAAGTATTGCCAGCCACAGTGCCCCTAAGCCGCATTGTGCTTGAAACCGACTCGCCCTACATGGCTCCCGTGCCCATGCGTGGCAAGCGCAACGAAAGTGCTTACGTGCGCTTTGTGCTTGAGAAGCTCGCCAAATGCTATGGCATTGACGAACAGACAGTTGCCGACACGACCAACGACAACGTAAAGAGAGTGTTCGGAACACTCAACACGTAGACTTTTCTTTATAGTTTGTATTTATATATGAGACATTTACTCAACAGAACCACACTTATCACATTGTGCATCATGGCTCTTGCCACATGCACCACATTATGCCAGGCAGCCACACAGGCAGCCACCGAAATGCAACCCGAGGAAAGCATGGGACTGCACCATGTGCTTAAGACAAAGTTTATCGAGGGCAACGCCTCGTTCATGTCGCTCGTGGCTATAGCTCTCGTGCTTGGTCTCGCTTTTTGCATAGAGCGCATACTCTACCTCAGTCTCTCGGAAATCAACGCTAAGCGGTTCATGGCTAAGGTTGACGAGAAAATAAGCCAAGGCGACATTGAGGGTGCAAAAACTCTCTGCCGCGACACACGCGGACCCGTGGCTTCGATATGCTATCAGGGATTGGTGCGCGTGGACACTCCCATCGAGGACATTGAGCGGTCGGTAGCTGCCTACGGCTCTGTGCAAGCTGCCAACATGGAGCGCGGATGCTCATGGATAACATTATTCATAGCTATGGCGCCGTCGTTGGGATTTCTCGGCACGGTGATAGGCATGGTCATGGCTTTCGAACAGATTCAGAATGCTGGCGACATCAATCCCACTATCGTGGCTGCCGGAATGAAAGTGGCTCTCATCACCACTATTTTCGGTATTATCGTTGCCCTCATCCTGCAACTGTTCTACAACTACATACTCTCTAAAATCGACCACCTGACGTCGCAGATGGAAGAGAGTGCCATCACCCTGCTCGACTCTCTGCTGAAATACAAGCTCCAACACGGATTGAAAAATCAAGTAACAATCGGTAAAGAATGAAGAAAATTGATTGTCGCCACTTGCCAAAGATTTTCGACAAGCGGCGTGTCGAAGGCAATGTATCCCACCTTGTCTTCTATATAATAATCGCCTTTTTCACACTGTTGTTCCTGCTCTTCCGCTTTGTGGGTTTCGACATTCCCTATGAGGACAATCCCGACTACAACGCCCCATTGCTCACCAGTCTACTCATAACGTCAATGCTTGTGCTTGTGGCAGGCACTTTGGCCCTGAGCGTATGGAGCTTTGTGCGCAAGGCAAGAATGAACAAAGGCGACAACCGCATTGTGAACAACATTCCTGTGCACCGCATTACGCTTGGCGTGACAATAGGCACAGCAGCGTTGCTGCTCATCACATTCCTTTGTTCGAGCACCGACACGCTCACTGTCAACGGCTCGCGGTTTGCCGACAGCTTCTGGCTACGCATGTCGGGCATGTTTATCGGCACTTCAATCATAATGATCTGCGCTGCCGTAGCTGCCCTTGTGTATGGCATTACACGCAACCGCAGATAAAGAACAAAACACACGAGAACATATGCTAATAAAGCGAAGAAAACACATAGTACCCGAACTGAACACCACATCGACAGCCGACATCTCGTTCATGCTGCTCACGTTCTTCCTCGTCACCACATCAATGGATGTGGACCGCGGACTTGTGCGCCAGCTGCCGCCACTCGACAACGACAAGGAGCAAACCATCGACGCTACAGAGGTGAGCCGCGAGAACACAATGGACTTTAAACTCACCGATTCGGGCACTCTGCTATTGAACGACAAGCCAATAGCAACGAAAAACCTTCGACTGAAGATTGCCAACTTCATACGCCGCCGACCCACACAGCATGTCATATATGTGAATCCTGATCCTGCTGCCAGCTACAATGCCTACTTCCAGCTTGAGGACGAGATAATGGCTGCCTACAACTCCGTGCGCAACGAAATAGCTCAACGACACTACCACCGCCCCTATGCCGCACTCAACGAGAAGCAACGCAACCATGTGCGCGACCTCTGCCCACAGCATATTTCCGAGACTTACAACACTACGGTCGCTACACCTGCATCCGACTCACAAAAGCCACAACCCCCATCAGCCACTACGGCAAACAACAAGGAAGGAGGCAAACGATGATTTTCCGCAACCGCTCACAGCGCAGTATGCCGCAACTCAACACGTCGTCGCTGCCCGACCTAATATTCACCGTGCTCTTCTTCTTCATGGTTGTCACCCACATGCGCAAGACCACCATCAAGGTGGAGTATCGTGTGCCGCAAGGCACCGAGCTCACCCGTCTTGTCAAGAAATCAGCCGTGTCGTATATATATATAGGTAAGCTGCCCCACTCCACCCATAAGACTAAAACCTCGCAAGCCATGACGGCCTCAAGCGACGGCTATAGTATGCAGCTCAACGACAAACTCGCCACGCCCGACGATATTGCCGACTACATAGCAGCCGAGCGACAGCGTATGTCGCCCGAAGACAAGCAGCGACAGACTGTCTCGCTGAAGGCAGACGTAGGCACACACATGTCGCTCGTTACCGATGTGAAGCAAGCTCTAAGAAAGGCAAATGTGCGAAAGATAAGTTATTCAGCTGAGCAAAGAAAATAACACAAAAGTTACAATTTATAACTTTTCACACATAAAATATTGTCAATCTCACAAAAATGGAGTAACTTTGTGCCAAAATAACAACCAATAACAAATGGCACATCATAATTTAGATTTACTCGACAAGAAAATCTTACGGCTCATTGCCGACGACGCTCGCATCCCGTTTCTTGAAGTTGCGCGCTCTTGCAACGTGAGTGGCGCAGCCATACATCAACGCATACAGAAGCTCACAAACCTTGGCATTCTAAAAGGCTCACAGTTCGTTATCGACCCCGAAAAGGTTGGATATGAAACCTGTGCTTATGTGGGTCTGTACCTGCAGAATCCTGCAAGTTTCGATGATGTGGTTGAAGAGCTCAAAAAGATTCCCGAAGTAGTGGAATGCCACTATACCACGGGCGGATTCGACATGTTCATCAAGCTTTATGCCCGCAACAATCATCATCTGCTTAACGTCATTCACGACAAATTGCAGCCTCTCGGATTGTCGCGCTCAGAGACAATAATCTCGTTCAACGCCGCCATCAACCGCCAAATTCCCATCAGCGAGTTGCCCATCGACGAAGAGGAGGATGAAGACGAGGACGTGGAAGACAACGCTAACGAATAAAGAAGATAAAGTAGTAGGAGAAAAGAAAGTAAATAAAGAAAACTTCACTTCTACTGGTCGCTAAAATAAAAGCCAAATGCTTTGCTGCTAAATATTCAGCAAAGCATTTGGCTTTAACTTTTATCTCTAATTTCTACCAACAAAACATTTGGCTTTAACAGCTCTAAGTTCTTTTTCTTCTAATTCTTTAATTCCTTTTCCCCGCTACAACCGACGACAAACAAAGTCCCGCGAATGTCAAAACTCCATTTATTATCAGCAGCTCATAACCGAACTTATATCCCCACACCTCTTGCGCCACATTGTCAAGCGCAAAGCACAAGAGCGGCGACGCCACGGCTATGTATGGCACAAGAGCGTCCTGCGGTTTGCGACGCGTAAAGAGTCCGAAGGCAAACAGTCCCAAGAGCGGACCATAGGTGTAGGAACAGAGAATGTAAATAGCATCGATCACGCTCGTGGAGTTGAGCATCTTGAACAGCAATATAAACAACACAAACAACACGGCAATGCCCACATGAGCACGACGGCGCAGACACTCGTCGCCCTCGCGTCCTCTGATGTCAACGCAATAGCTTGTGGTAAGGGCAGTGAGAGCCGAGTCGGCACTTGAGAACGAAGCCGCCACTATGCCTATAGTAAACAGTACCACAACCACTGTGCCCAAACGCCCTGTGGCTGCAAACATGGGCAGAAGCTCGTCGCCACTTGCAGGCAACTCTATGCCTTCCCTCTTGGCAAGCTGCATGAGCAACACGCCAAGAGCCATGAACAGAAGATTGGCAGGCACAAAGGCAAAACCATAAGTACACACATCCTTCTGAGCCTCGCGCAGCGAGCGACACGTAAGGTTCTTCTGCATCATATCCTGGTCGAGTCCGGTCATGACTATAGCAATAAAGGCTCCGCTGAAGAACTGCTTGAAGAAGTTTTGTGTCGACACCCAGTCATCAAACACAAACATGCGGCTATGGCTATCATCGGCTATTGCCTTGGCAGCCTCGGGCAGCGACATGCCAAGCTCTCCCATCACATTATATATAATAAGGATAAGGGCAGCAAACATACATGTAGTCTGAAACGAGTCGGTCCACACCAACGTCTTTATGCCGCCACGTCGAGTGTAGAGCCATATCAGCGCAACCATGCCCACTACAGTCAGCGGGAAAGGCACACCCACAGCGTCGAACACAAACCTCTGCAGTATAATACAAACAACATAAAAGCGCACTGCAGCTCCCGTCATCTTCGACACAAGAAAGAACCAGGCTCCCGTCTTGTACGAGCGTTCGCCAAGCCTCTTTTTAAGATAAGTGTAAATGGTTGTGAGGTTGAGCCTATAGTACACAGGCAACAGCACGAAAGCAATGGCGAAATAGCCCAAGATGAAACCTATGCACGTCTGTATATAGGTCATGTCGGTGCGCATTGTCATTCCTGGCACACTTACAAACGTGATGCCCGAGATAGAAGCTCCCACCATGCCAAACGCCACCATATACCACGGCGAACGGCGGTTAGCACGAAAGAAAGTCTTGTTGTCAGCAGCACGACGGGCGGTGAAATGGCTGAAAAGCATTAGTGCCACAAAGTAGACAACTACAGTAATGAGTATAAGCATGGTAATTTTCTTAAAAATGTTGTATCGTGCAAAGTTACGGCTTTTTTCAAAAAAAAGTCTAACCCTCATGCAACTTTCTTCCATCATCGCTCGTCAAACAGTCAGAAATAAGAACAAAACAATACGACAATAAATAAAAACATACGCAACAATGAAAAAAATACTCCTATCAATGGCAATGCTTCTCACTCTTGGAAGCTCAGCTACGGTTAGTGCACAACGTCACCGCCACACACCCCGCACGGAGACAGTAGCCAAAGATTCCGCCAAAAGCAAAAACGAGGGCATTGAAGCTTATTCAGACACATCATCAGTGGCTACTGCCGACTCAGCAGCTTATGACACAACAGTTCCCGTAACCGACAGCGACAGCTTTGACCAGAGCGACTTCGACAACCCATTCTCATGGTTTGCCCATCTCAGCTCGACAAGCTTTTCAGGAGTAGCATTCATTATAGTTGTATTGCTTATGTTTATACTCCTCTTGATGCCTCTGATAATAGTACTGCTCATCATACGCTATTTCATTAAGCGCCACAACGACCGCGTGCGCTTGGCAGAGAAAGCTATGGAGACAGGACAAATGCTCAACGACGAGGACATGCCACTCAGAAAGAAGTCGCCTGAGTATATGTGGCAACGTGGCATCAAGAATGTATCAATAGGCTTAGGTCTTATGATTTTCTTTTGGTTTCTTGGTGCCGAGTCCTTAGCAGGAATAGGTGGACTCATAGCTTGCCTTGGAGCCGGACAGATGTTTATGGTGAGATACAACTACAACACCAAGTTCGGACGCAAGGATAATGACAACGATGACAACTTCAATGATTTCAACGATTTCAACGATTTCAACGATTTCAATGGCGACATATCTGATTTGAAATTCGGAGATGAAGATAAGAAGAAATAATCGAA
Organism: uncultured Prevotella sp.; assembly: GCA_934230115.1. GTDB lineage: Bacteria > Bacteroidota > Bacteroidia > Bacteroidales > Bacteroidaceae > Prevotella. Next base: position 18,755 of record CAKQEI010000019.1, read on the forward strand.
AAAAACTTTTTACTCCAAAACGTAGTAAATTCGGCGTTTCGTGCGTCTATATAGTATAATAATAAAAAAATGAAGGAAAACAACGATCTCTCTCTTGTCTCTCAGGTGGCTGAGTTTCACGACCGTGCGGCTTTCGACCGTCTGGTGGTGAAATATCAGTCACCTATAAGGCGATTCTTCCTTCACCAGACATTGGGAGACGCACAGCTGAGCGACGACCTCGCCCAGGACACCTTCATCAAAGCCTATGTCAACATCGGGAAGTTTCGCGGGCAAGCTGCATTCTCCACATGGCTCTACCGCATAGCCTGCAATGTGCTCTACGATTATCACCGACGGTTGCGCCCTACCGACGACATCGACTCTTCTGAAGCCATACGCCATAACACATACAATAGCGATACCAACATGAAGCTTGACGTCTACGATGCCCTTAGGCGACTTGGCGACAAGGAGCGCACCTGTGTCACACTGCAACTCATCGACGGCTATCCCATTGACAAGATTTCGGAAATCACGGGCATGGCAGCAGGAACAGTCAAGTCGCATCTGTTCAGAGGAAAAGAGAAGCTAACGGCATTTCTGCGAAAGAACGGATACGACAAATAGCTGAATATATAGCCAATCTATCAATATCAGTCTTAAAATTTTTTTGACTTATGATCAACGAAAAGAATTTAACAAGTAATAATGGTACTGTCGATGAGGAGCTGCTGCGCAGTTTCTTCGCCGGCAGTGTGCGTATGCACATTGCCGACAACGGCTTTTCACGCAATGTGATGCAACGTCTGCAGGAAGAAGTTCCTGCACGCCAACGCATGATTTACAACTTGTGGACAGCCTTATGGTCGGTTGCCTGCATAGTGGCTTTCTTCCTTGTTGACGGCATAGACATAATAAGAGGCTACTTGAGCAAAGCCGCTGTCTATGCGAGCAGCCTGTTGCCTAAAGTTGATTTAAACACACTTAAGTCGCAACCCGACTTCCACTCGATTATGTCCCACATCCAAGCTTCTGGTTCCACAATAGTTATGGTTATGCTTACTGTAGTGGTGCTGAGCAGCGTGGTGTTGTGGGATGCTGAAGAGCAGTTGAGGGGTTAAAGAATTAAGGAGTCAGAAGTTAAGCCATATGTTTTCTATTCATTAAATAAGGTAATGGCTTAACTTCTGACTCCTTTTCGCTTGCGAAGAAATCATTCTATATAAAAGTCCAAGTCTTCCTTCTTGTCCTTATCGGCAGAGGAAGGCTTTTTTGCATCCTTGCCAATGTTCTTTTTCAGTTTGCCGTCCTTGTCAAACATTCCGTATGTAGTGCGCAGCACGATGAACTCTGTACGGCGGTTCAGCTGGTTGCATATCTCCTGCTTGCCCTTGTCGAGCTTCTTTATGAACTCCTCGCCGAGCACATCGTTCTCCTTAAGCCAATTATACTTCTCGGTGAGCTTCTTGCGTATTGTCTTAGGCTTCTCCTTGCCGTAGCCAACTGGCGAGAGACGGTCGCGGGCAATACCCTTGTTTGTAAGATATTCCACCACCGATTCGGCGCGGCGCTGGGAGAGTCGCTTGTTGTATTCAGCCGAACCCTTATAGTCGCAATGTGCCGAGAGCTCGATGGTTACGTTAGGATTCTCGTTCAACAGCTTCACAAGTTCGTCAAGCGACTTCTCTGATTCTGGACGCAGCGTAGCCTTGTCGAAGTCGTAAAAGATGTTGTCGATAAGCACAGGAGCCGAGATAGAAGCCAACGGAAACTGCAACACATGCTCATACGACTCGTCAGAGGGCCGTATGCTCAGTTCCTCCTTGTGGTTGAGAAATCCCTTGCATGTGGCAAGGAATATATAGTCGGTGCCAGGATTAAGCTGTCGCTCAAACGAGCCATCGCCCTTCACGCTAAGCTTCTCGTTGGTGCCGTCGGACCCCACAAGATAAACCACAGCCGAAGGCAACTCGTAGCCATCCTGCTCGTAGACCCATCCCTTCACACTCTGTATTATCTCAGGATTCTCGAAACTGTATATATGATCCCATCCACGACCATCGTTGCGGTTGGAGGCGAAATAGCCACGATTGTGCACTCCCTCGAAAGTCATGCCGAAGTCGTCGGCTTGTGAATTGAGCGGATAGCCTGGATGGGCCACATGATACTTGCCGTCCCTCCCCACAGAGGCTATGAATATGTCGAGACCGCCCATGCCAGGATGGCCGTCGCTTGAGAAATACAAGTCGCCATTGGGACGGAACGTTGGGAACATCTCGTTGCCCGGAGTGTTTATTGGCTCGCCAAGATTCTCCACGCCACCCAGTCCGGCGGGAGTGATACGTGCTCGCCAAATGTCCATTCCACCCATTCCACCAGGCATGTCGCTCACGAAATAAAGCCACTCACCATCGGGCGACACTGCAGGATGAGCATAACTTGAGAGCGTGTCGGCTGTTATCTTCAATTCCGTAGGCTTGCCCCATGCAGCGTCGGAGCGCGCCGACGTGACTATCTGTGCGTAGCGTGGATAAGACGCGTCGCTCACACACTGAGTGAGATACATAGTGCGCTGGTCGGGTGTAAGAGCGCAAGCCCCCTCGTCGAAGTCGGTGTTCAGTCCACCCGTCACCGCCTCAGGCTTCGACCAATGTCCCTTGTCGTCCTTCTCCGACATGAAAATGTCGGCAGGTTTAGCTCCCGTGATGCCGCTAAGCTCGTTGCCTTGGGCATCGTTGCGTGTTGATGTGAAATAAAGATACTCGTGTTGGTCGCCAGCAAGCACAGGCGAATAGTCGTCGCGCCGAGAGTTGAACACGTCCATACGCTTCACCTTGTAGCGTGAACCTTCCTGCTTCCATTGCGGAGCTTTCTGCGCAGAGAGGAGTCCATTCTGAGCCAGTTGCTTGGCAGCCTTTATGTCCATTTGGTTGGGCTTTGTTCTGTCAGGCTCCTGATACGCCCCGTTGTTGATGGAATCGAGCACTATACCAAACTGTTCAGCTGCCTGTTTGTAGGAGCCAGTCTTAAGCAACTGGCGCGCATAGGCAAGTCGGTCAGCAGCAGAGGCTCTGCCATAGCGTATGGCGTTGGCATAGGCAGCAGATGCCTTCTGCGTAGCGTTGATGCGCTCGTTGCAATGAGCTATCTTCAATGCTATGTCGCCTCGCCTTGCCTTCTCCTTGGGCGCGGTCTTGCTGTAGGCCTGTCTGAACTGGTTTGCTGCGTCATAGTATTCGCCTATGGCAAGATACTTCTCGCCCTTCTTGAGGTTCTTGTCGGCACCACAACCCGCCAACGTGGTAGTAGTCAGTACAGCCGACAAAAACCAAAAAACGATATGTAGATATTGCTTCATACGATTGTTGCATTTTACAAGAAACGAGCAGATAAGTTGACTTGACCACCCGTCTCCATAAGTTGTATACTAATAACGCAGGAAAAGAATGGTTATTGTGAAGGAGCTGATTTTTGAAATGCGCTTGCGCAATCATTCAACACTCCACATTCAACATTTTCCTTCCTGCCGAGAGCGTATTTTTTATGATTAATTTCACACTTGCAAAGTTACGGCTTTCTATCCACACTTGCAATAGCTAAGGCGAAGTAGCAGTCATGAATGTGGAGGTTGATTGTTTGCGAGAACGTTTTAATTGAAAAAAGCTCTGTTCAGGTGTCTACTTCCTATGAAGTGGACAGGTGGACACTTTTTATTTATAGGAAGTAGACACATAAACATGGCAAGGAGACATCTTAAACGAAATAAAAATAGTATCTTTGCGGAATGAAAGAATTATTAGAAACAATGCCAAGAATTGAATTAGCCCTACTCATCATTGGGGCTTTTGTACTTATGATAAGCATCATCTTAGGATATGCCATGATAAATGAGTACAAGATGTATCTTGAGGATCATTTGAGAGCTCGATTCAGCCTCTCCGATTTCCTCAAGAGAGAACGCTTTTATATTTACTTGCTGTTGGTATCCATATTCATCATGCTGTTAAACCTTTTATATTTCCTGGAATAAGTTTATTATCTTTCCAGGAATAAGTTTCGGCTCGAATGGATAAGTTGGGGCTTTATCGCAATCGTGAGTATATAAAAGCGACAAGGGTCAAAACACTGAATATCAGTATTTTGACCCTTGTAAGTCGGGATGACTGGACTCGAACCAGCGACCTCACGCCCCCCAGACGCGTGCGCTAACCAACTGCGCTACATCCCGTACTTCTTAAAAGCGAGTGCAAAGTTAGCACTAAAAATTGAAACGACCAAATTTATTTGCAACTTTTTTACCGTTTGCATAGAAATTTGCTGCATTTTTTAACTCTACTTATGCCTGCTTACTTGTGAGGATGGATTTATTTTTCTAACTTTGCATTGTAATAATCATTAATTTTAAACTGTCAGCTATGCAATATATATTAACAGCACCGTCTGCACTCAACACCACTATAACACTCCCATCATCAAAGAGCATCAGCAACCGCGCCCTCATCATCCACGCGCTGTCAAAAGGCGACTTGATGCCCGACAACCTTTCGGTGTGCGACGACACCGAGGTGATTGTCAACGCATTGATGTGCAACCCCGACGTGATAGACATAAAAGCAGCGGGCACAGCCATGCGTTTCATGACAGCCTACCTGTCGGTGACGCCTGGCGAACACGTGATAACTGGCACTGAGCGCATGAAGAAACGCCCTATAGCCGTTCTTGTGGACGCGCTTAGATATATAGGTGCTAATATAGAATATGTGGGCGAGGAGGGATTTCCACCCTTGCGCATAAAGGGACATCCGCTTGCTGGAGGCTACATGGAAGTGCCTGCCAACATCAGCTCGCAGTATATATCTGCCCTTCTTATGATTGGTCCTGTGCTGAAAAACGGCCTTGAACTAAAAATGAAGGGCGACATCGCGTCGCGCCCTTACATCGACCTCACACTATGGATGATGCGTGAGTTTGGAGCTGACGCAGATTGGAGCGATGTTGACACCGTAAAGGTGAACCCCAAGCCCTATCAGCAACACAAATATCTTATAGAGAACGACTGGAGCGCATCGTCTTACTGGTATGAGATGATGGCGCTGATGGGCGATCAGGAATCGACCGTTGCCCTGCGCGGTCTTTTCGACGCCTCAAAGCAAGGCGACTCTATTGTGAAGTACATATTCTCGCTGCTCGGCGTAAAGACACGATTTGTGGAGGAAGAGGAGGGAGCTGCCCCCGTGGTGAAGCTCAAGAACATGCCTTGCCTACTGCCTCGACTCGACTATGACTTTGTGGCTGCCCCCGACCTTGCGCAAACGGTAGTTGTGGCGTGCGCCGTAAAGAACATACCGTTCCGCTTCACCGGACTGGCAAGCCTAAAAATAAAGGAAACCGACCGCATTGAGGCCCTCAAGCACGAACTTAGAAAACTCGGCTATGTGCTGCGCGACGAGAACAACGACACATTAATATGGGACGGCACCATGTGCGAGCCTACATTCGAGCCTATCGACACCTATGAGGACCACCGCATGGCTATGGCGTTCGCTCCTGCCGCTATAAAATTCCCCAGACTGAGAATCAACAACCCACAAGTTGTGACAAAGTCGTATCCGCAATATTGGGACGACCTGGAAAAAGCAGGATGGAAAATTGAGAAAGTAAAATAAAATTGCGCATCTATACGTTATTATATTAAAAGCAACAATATCCCCACAAATGCTGATACTCATACTATCGATCGTAGCACTCGGCATATTCGCCGCCCTCTACTCCATGCTGTCCAGCCGCGGCAAGCATGGTGAAGACGAGCCAATAACAGTGGCGCAGACATGTGCCACATGCGACGGCACGGCTTCTACCAAATGCGAACAGGACTGCATGATGGAAGCCTCGACCAAGCCAATAGAATACTTCGACGACGAGGAACTCGACAACTTCCGCGGACGTAAGTCTGATTCCTACACCGACGACGAGGCAGAACAGTTCTCCGACGTACTCTACACCATGCGCCAGGACGAAGTGGCGGCATGGTGCAGAAGCCTCAACCTGCGCGGCATCGAACTGCCCAACCAGATAAAGGACGAGGTGGTGATGATGATATCCGACAACTGATTTATTTGATTGTGAAAAGTATTCATTCCCGACATATCATCCCATTGATTGTCGTGGCTATAATAATAGCCGCGACAGGATGCTCTACGCAGAAAAACACAGCCAAGACTCGCTTCTGGCATTCGTTCAAAGCTCGCTACAACACTTACTACAACGGTTCGCTTGCCTACATCGACGGTTCGCTCGAGAAGGAAAACGGCAATAAGGACAACTTCACGGAAATCATCCCACTATACACCGTTGCCAACAAGCAGAGCCGCGAGCTGGGCAAGTCGAATTTCGACCGGGCCATTGAGAAGAGCCAGAAGACCATAAAGCTGCACAGCATAAAACGACGCCCAGAATGGACCAAAAACCGACGCAAGACGGAGAAGGACATCGAGTGGCTGTCAAGACGCGAATACAACCCTTTTCTTTGGCGTGCATGGATGCTCATGGGACGCTCGCAGTTTCACAAGGGAGCTTTCGACGAGGCTGCATCTACCTTCGCCTATATGGGACGCCTGTATCACACCCAGCCTGCCATCTACGCCAAGTCGCGTGCATGGCTTGCCAAGTGCTACATAGAGGAGGGATGGATTTATGATGCCGAGGACGTGATAAGGGGCATGGAGCGCGACTCCATACATTGGTCGGCGCGCAAGGAGTGGGATTATACCTATGCCGACTACTACATTCACATTGGCGACTACAAGAAGGCCATTCCTCACCTGCGACAAGTAATACGCCATGAGATGCGCCGCAAGCAACGAGCACGCGAATGGTATCTAATGGGACAGTTGCACGCTGCCTTAGGCAACCGACCGGAGGCCATGAAGGCTTTCAGCCACGTGCTACGACAGAACCCTCCCTACGAGGTTGAGTTCAACGCACGCATTGCCATGACCGAGGTTATGGCCGACTCGCAAGCCAAAAAGATGATAGGCCGACTGAAGCGCATGGCTGCGTCGGACAAGAACAAGGACTTTCTCGACCAGGTGTATTATGCCATAGGCAACATACACATGGCACGACGCGACACAACGCAAGCCATAACTGCCTATGAGCGCGGCGTAGCAAAAGCCACACGTACGGGCATAGAGAAAGGTGTGCTCCTGCTCCGACTGGGCGACATCTACTGGGACATGGAACGCTATTCCGACGCACAGCGATGCTACGGTGAGGCTATCGGACTGCTTGACAAGGAACGCAAGGACTACGAACAGCTGTCCAACCGCTCGAAAGTGCTCGACCAACTCGTACCATATACTGATGCCGTGCATCTGCAGGACTCCCTGCAATCGCTTGCACGCATGAGCGAGGCCGACCGCAACGCTGCCATCGACCGCACCATTGCCGAACTAAAGCGCAAGGAGCGCGAGGAGCGCCGCAAGCAGCAGGAGCAAGAGGCGCAAGAAACTATCAGCAAGAACGGCGGCAACAATATGGCGCAGCAACGCCCTAACGCCGCTCAGCAAAACCAGCAGAACAAGAACGCACAGTGGTACTTCTACAACCATATGGCTGTGAGCCAGGGCAAGACTGCCTTCCAGAAGCAATGGGGCAAGCGCGAGAACGTGGACAACTGGCAACGCGTCAACAAGACTGTGGTGGCTATGGCTGGAGAAGAGCAGGAGATGTCGCAACATCAGCTCGACTCTATAGCACGGGCAGAGGCTGTGGCCGACTCGCTCGCACAGATAGCCGACAGCGCACAGAACGACCCTCACCGCCGCGAATACTATCTGGCACAAATTCCATTCACACAGGAGCAGATGGAGGCAAGCAACAAGACCATAGAGGACGGACTCTACAACTCTGGAGTGATATTCAAGGATAAGCTCGACAACCTGACGCTAAGCGAGAAGCAGTTGCGACGTCTTGTCGACAACTATCCCGACTATGAGGGCACAGCCGACGCTTTCTACCACCTATACCTATTATATATGCGCAAGCATGAGCCTCGCACAGCCGATGAGTATGTGGAGAGACTTAAGCAGCAATATCCCGACAACGAGTGGACAACGCTTCTCAGCGACCCACACTATGTTGAGAACGCACGCTTTGGCATAGCCATCGAAGACTCATTGTATGCTGCCACTTACGATGCCTTCAAGGCTTCGCGTTACAGCGACGTGACAGCCAATGTGGAGATTTCGAACAGACGATACTCGCTTGGAGCCAACCGCGACAAGTTTATCTTCATTGGCGGACTCGGCAAGCTAAACGAGGGCGACGCCGAAGGATGCATTGCCGACATGAAGACCGTAGTAGAGAAATATCCACAGAGCGGAGTGGCACAAATGGCTGGCATGATAGTGAAGGGCGTCGACGAAGGCCGACGATTGCATGGCGGCAAGTTCGACCTTGCCGGCATGTGGGACCGACGCACCGTTGTACTGCGCGACAGCGACTCTACTGCTGTGCAAGAGCTTTCAACTGATCGCAACGCGGCTTTCGTCTACACCATTGTCTACAACCCCGACTCGCTCAACGAGAACCGACTAATGTTTGAATTGGCGCGCTATAACTTTACAAGTTATCTTGTGCGTAACTTCGACATAAACATAGAGGAGGCCGACGGACTGAGACGCATAACAATAAGCGGATTCCGCAACTACGACGAGGCTCTGCAATACGCACGACAGCTGCACACTCAGGCTGCCGTGACACGACTTGTGGGCAAAAACCGCTCGCTGATAGTAAGCGAAACCAACCTGCCATTGCTTGGTCGACAGTTCAGTTATGCCGACTACGACAAGTTCTATGCCAAGCACTTCGCTCCACTTAAGACTTCCGACGAGCCTTTGCTCAACGAGCCCGATGCCGTAACGACACCCGAAGCCACAAACTCAAACGAAGAGAACGACTCTAAGCAAAACAGAGCTGACGGTTTCAATGAATTTGACATACTGGACAACACTGGTGGCGGTTCGTCGACAACAACTGTACTTGAGGAAGAGCCTTCCGTAAAAAAAGAGACCAACCAAAGCGAGGTTATTCTCGAAGCCACACCGAAGACTCAGCCTGTGGAGAAACCAAAGGAGGAGCCTAAGACTCAACCAAAGGAGGAACTGATAACATTGCCAAAGGAGGAGCCTAAGACTCAACCTAAGGAGGAGCCAAAGACTCAGCCCACGGTCAAGCCAAAGGAGAATCTTGAGGAAGAGTTCTACTTTGGCGACGACACTCCATCGCCAGCAAACAAACAGAAGAAAGACAAGAACAAAAATATCGACAACGACCTCGAAAGCGACGAATACTACGATCTCGATGGTTTTTAAAACGAATTTAAAACAATAGAAGGTATATATGACAACTGGATACTTGCTATGGTGCGACGACGAGATAGAACTCCTGCGCGCACACATCATTTTTCTACAGAAGAAAGGCTACGAGGTAGTGACTGTAAGCAACGGTACCGATGCCATAGAGGAGTGCCGACAGCACACCTTCGACCTTGTGCTACTCGACGAGATGATGCCAGGACTTACCGGACTCGAAACCCTGCAGCAGATAAAGGAAATACAACCTGCCACGCCCATTGTTATGGTGACAAAGAGCGAGGAAGAAAACATCATGGACCAGGCTATAGGCTCTAAAATAGCCGACTATCTGATAAAGCCTGTAAACCCAAGCCAGATATTGCTCACTCTGAAGAAGAACATACACAAGAAGCAAATCGTAACCGAGGTTACGCAATCGGGCTATCAGCAGAGTTTCCAGCAAATAGCCATGCAGATAATGGACAGCCAGACTATTGACGACTGGAAGGAAGTATACCGCCGGCTTGTGCATTGGGAACTCGAGCTTAGCTCTGCCGACTCGTCAATGACCGAGATGTTGCAGATGCAGAAAGAGGAAGCCAACAATGGGTTTGCCAAGTTCATTAAGCGCAACTATATGGACTGGGTGAAGCCCGGCACTACCGAACGTCCGCTTATGAGTCCAGACATATTCAAACGCAAGGTGTTTCCGCTTATCAACGAGGGCGGGAAAGTGTTTCTTATCGTAATCGACAACTTCCGCTACGATCAGTGGCGAATGCTTTCGCAAGAGATTGGCGACATGTTTGACATTGAGGAGGACATGTACACAAGCATTCTGCCTACTGCCACACAATATGCCCGCAATGCAATATTCTCAGGACTCATGCCCGAACAAATAGAGAAGATGTTCCCTGACCTTTGGGTGGATGAGGACGAGGAGGAAGGCAAGAACCTCAACGAGGAACCACTTGTGCGCACTCAGATAGAGCGTTACCGCCGCCACGACACGTTCTCTTATCACAAAATCAACGATTCCGTAGGAGCCGACCGATTGCTTGAGCGACTTGGCGACCTCATGAAGAACGACCTCAATGTAGTGGTGGTCAACTTTATCGACATGCTTTCACACGCAAGGACAGAATCGAAGATGGTACGCGAGCTTGCCAACAACGAGTCGGCCTACCGCTCCATCACGCTCTCCTGGTTCCGCCACTCTGTAATGGCCGACCTGCTTAAAGCTCTCGCCCAGAAGGATTGCAAGATAATCATCACCACCGACCACGGCTCCATACGAGCCTCAAAACCTGTGAAGATTATAGGCGACCGCAACACCAACACCAACCTGCGATATAAGCTCGGCAAGAATCTCAACTGCCAGTCGAAGGACGTATTCGTAATAAAGGATCCGCACGAGGCTCAGCTCCCTGCACCCAATATCTCTACTTCGTACATATTTGCCACAGGCAGCACCTTCTTTGCCTATCCCAACAACTACAACTACTATGTGGCCTACTACAAGGACACATTCCAACATGGCGGAATATCAATGGAGGAGATGCTCATACCGCTGATCACGCTGAGCGCAAGAAAGAAATAGCAGAAGGAAATAAGCAACATCAAAAAACAACATACACATGGAAATAAGAATAAACTCATTGGCAGAAATCAACGAGGCTGCCAAAACATTCATCGAAAACATGGGCGACAGCAAAGTGTTCGCCTTCTACGGCAAAATGGGTGCCGGCAAGACAACATTCATCAAGGCTATATGCGAGGAGCTGGGCGTTGAAGACGTTATCACATCACCCACATTCGCTATCGTCAACGAATATCAAAGCTCAACCACAGGCGACTCTATATTCCACTTCGACTTCTATCGCATCAAGAAACTCGAAGAGGTATACGACATGGGATATGAGGATTATTTCTACGGAGGCTCACTCTGCTTCCTCGAATGGCCAGAACTTATCGACGAGCTTCTGCCTGAGGATGCAAAGAAGGTTACGATTGAGGAAACAGAAAATGGTGGAAGAGTGGTGAAGTTCTAAAAATCACAAAGCATTTCTCTTACCATTTACGTAATACGTATTCAATGGCAGATGAATACGTATTCGATGGCTTATGAATACGTATTCAAAGGCCAACGAATACGTATTCATTTTTAGGAGCAAAAATTCCTATAAAATTCATTCTTCAATATCACGTGAAATTATTTATTAATTCCACTATTCTTTCTCGTTCTTCATCTGTCAGAACTTGACTAATCGGCAAACTTAATTCCTCACGGTGGATTCTCTCCGTTATAGGCAGCGACCTCTCGTTCCATTCCTTATAAGCCTGTTGCTTATGTGGCGGTATGGGATAATGTATGTCCGTCTGCACACCGTTGTCAAGCAGATATTGTTTCAGTTCGTCGCGTCGTGGCGACAGCAATGGGAATATATGAAACACACTGTTCTGCCAATAATCCTCCGACGGCACACTGACAGCAGGATTGCTGATATGCTTTATATAATAATGTGCATTATCGCGGCGACGCTGGTTCTCCTCGTCAAGATACTTCAGCTTCACATCCAACACAGCAGCCTGAATTTCATCCATACGAGAGTTGCGTCCCACCATGTCAAACACATAGCGTCGACTTGAGCCATAGTTAGCGAGAGCTCTTATCGTGTCGGCAAGCTCATCATCATCAGTAGTCACACCTCCGGCATCGCCCAAGGCTCCAAGATTCTTGCCTGGATAAAAGCTATGACCGGCAGCATCACCAAGTGCGCCTGTGCGCTTGCCCTGATATGTGCATCCATGAGCCTGGGCATTATCCTCAATAAGTCGCAATCCGTAGCTATGGCATAATTCCCCTATTCGCTCCGTATATGCACACCTGCCATACAGATGCACTATCATCACGGCACATGTGCGTGGCGTGATAGCCTGCTCTATAAGACTGTCATCAATCTGCAGCGTGTCGAGGCGCGGCTCCACAAGCACCGGGCGCAAACCATTATCCGTTATAGCGAGAATAGTTGCAATGTAAGTATTGGCAGGCACAATCACCTCGTCACCATCGCTCATCACGCCCATCTCCTTATAGGCACGAAGGATAAGCGTGAGCGAATCAAGTCCGTTGCCGCAACTTATGCAGTGGCGTGTGCCTATGTAGTTGGCATAGTCACGCTCAAACCTTTCGTTGGCCTCACTACGCAAATACCAACCACTCCTCACTACATCGTCCACAGCATGCAGAATTTCTTCCTCATGAAGATTTGTCACCGCCTTTAGGTCAAGATATTTTATCATCTGTAATTTCTTTTTTATAATGTCCACTCATAAATGTCGTAGCATACGCCACGACCACCAAAACCTTCTTTCTGGTGAATAAGGTTGCTGTTGAGATAGTTGCCTTGGTCTTCGGTAGACTTGCCAAAGTCGAAATACGGCACATGCGTATAGCGTTCATTGATAAGCCAGTCGAACACAATATCCAAGGCTCCAAGTTCCTTTCCGCGCGGCGAGGCCGATATGTATTGCGTATGAACCACTCTGCCACACTCAAACACAAGCGTTCCGCCAAGAGCCTCATCGCCAAGATAAGCCATAAACAAGCGTATGTTGTCGGGGAAGCGCGAGTGCAGCAGCTCCAACTCTTCTATGGTATGTACAGGATGTACACCATACTTAGCCATAAGATTATTGTCGAGAACATGCCAGAAAGCCGTTATATCGCCCGTCTCTTCAACTCTTATGCCATTGCGACGCGCCTTGTTCACGCACCGATGGCGCAGTTTTGTAAACTTCAAACGATTGTCCATCTGTATTGTAGAAGCTATGTCACGGCCCAGGACACGTGCCTTGCACACTTTAATGATGGCATAGAGGTCTTCCTCAGCCGGCATAGAATGGTAAATCCATGGTATGGGCTTGTAGACAACCCTCCTCACACCACACTCATTGCGCAGAAAGTCGTTGATGGCAGCAAACACTTCAAGACACATCTCAGCAGTCATTTCGCTGTCCATCACAAGTCCCCCGTATGTAAGTCCGCCATGCGAGCGCAACTCGTCACCATGAATAGTTGCCGGAAGCAATGCTACAAGCATAGGATTCTTGCCATTGTCTTTGACCTCAGAAACCATCAGCGAACAGTCAGTAAAACGGTCGCTGTGATAACCCATATAACCACGCTTCAGAAGAAACGTGGCATTCTTAGCCTTTGCCACAAAAGCATCCCATTCCACAGCATCGGCATCAGTGTATCGTCTAACCGTAATCATCCCTTATACTTTAAGAAATCGTCGTATTCATAGATATAATCCGATTCGTCGTAAGGATCGGAGGCAAGCACAAGACACACGGCTCCCGACGAGAAGTCGTCGAGAGTGCGCCATACGCCTGTCTCCACAAGCAGTCCTTGCCACGGATGATTCAGATGAAAGGCCTGCTTCTCCTTGCCATTGTCGAGCGTCACAGTGAACGAGCCGCTTATGGCAATGATTATCTCCAGACACTGCTTGTGGGCATGTCCGCCACGGCTTTCGCCCGACGGCACATCGTAGGTCCAGTAAACCCTACGCACCTCAAAGGGCACTTGCTTCATGCTCTCGGCCACTGTGAGATTGCCACGAGGATCGCATATCTTTGGCAATTCTATTATAGAGTATTGATTCTTGTCCATTTTACACATTTATTATATATTAAGAACGCAGAAAACGTCGGTTTATTACATTATATACTGGTTTTACAAAACCAGTATGCAGCAGCCACGCCATTGCCACAGCCACCACAAAGGCCACACTGAAACCAATAAAATCTTGCAAAAGACTAATGTTGGTTTGCATAAAATGAAATGTAAGACGCATTGCAAATAGATGTACCATAAACAATTCGAAACTTATACCACCAAGCCACTGCATAAGTCGCGACGCTAACCAACGCGCCACAATGTCATTCGTACCGTCGGCAGCAACCAATCTAACAATAAACAGTGGCATAAAAGGCCAAAACAGTGCTACACTGCGGCATCCGTTGCCATTCATACTCTGGTATACGCAATACATCACCACTCCTAACAAGATATAAACGACAAGCGGTATTCTTGATAAAGATGTGTAAGAGTTAGCTTCCAGGCATTTGGTCTTATAGAAGCGATAGGCTATTATACCAAGCGCAAAATCTACAACGCGGAGCAATGGATTGGCATACAGCGTGCAGTTAATCATATCATGCGGCACCTGTGACGCCACTATCAAATATATAACCGCAAATGCAGCGAACCCCAATTTCAGGTTCTTTCCGTCTGCTGACATTATAAATGCATAAAGACTCCTAAATATGACGTAAAAGAATAATGTGTCGCACAGGAACCACGACACAGCATTGACTGTATACAATGTATGATTCCACGGAATCCACGACTGCAACAGCAACAGCGAAGTCGTCATTTGGACCCAATCGTAAGTGTGGCCTATGCGCCAGTCAAGCAGCAATACTGCAGCATACAGCAGAACGTGCAACGGATATAATTTCCAAAAATGCCGCCAAAAGAACTTTTTTGTGGAAAAATCTCCCCTACTGACTCTCGGACCATAGCCCAATGACAACACAAAGCCACTAAGAATAAAAAAGAACGACACCCCTATATCACCACCAAAGTCAAAAGGCTCAACAATGTTTTCTGTGACGCAATGACTCATGTATATTAAAACAACAAACAGGAAACGCGCTCCTTGCAGAGTACGAATCCTGTTTGCATTATCTTTTACGAATATGTTGTTCATTATTCGTTGACTTAATACAGATTTACTTTACACCGTTTTAACAATTAAAAAATGAGTGTAACAATGAAAAAAGAACGTAAA